>JBLHMA010000076.1:0-16735 GCA_047621545.1 Cognaticolwellia sp.
ACCCTCGCCCTTCTCATTCAGCTCTCGTCCTGCGCCTTCTTGGCCGCCCGGGGCTCTCTGACAGCCTTTCGCCGTCGAGGTCTGGTTCGGGCCGACTGATCCGCCGCAGCATCAAAGAGTTCCCCGGCCACCGCCGCCAGCCCCTCTGAGAGGCGCTTGACCCCGCGGGAGAGGGCCTTTCGCTCGCCAGTCCCCACCAGCTTGCCCACTTTCGCCGCCGACTCCGCCAAGAGCTCGTCGACGTCCTCGCGCACGCTGCCGCGTTTCTTCTCGCTCATACGGTCCACCCGGATCCAGTGTCTTGGGCTCGTCCACGGGCTCTGAGCCACTCTAAATGACAGCGAACTTGGCGTGCGGCGAGGGGGTAAACAAACTTCGGGATGGTGTCTCCATAGACCTGTGCCACCAGCTCCAGTGCGCTCTGAGAGTGCCCGCTGAGCGCCGCTTGGATCTGGACGCTACGGGCCGTGCGGTGGGCAATGTAGCGGTCAAAGACCTCGGCTTGCAGCTCTGGACCATGAGCCGGGTACACCGACTCAGGCGCCAGCGCAGCCAAGCGCTCCAGGCTGGCCAGATAGTCGGCCAAGTCCCCCTCCGGAGGCTCCAAGACGATGGTGCCTTGTCCTGCGACCATGTCCCCCGCGATGAGCTCGCCGGACTCCGGCCGCCACAGACACAGGTGCCCCGTGGCGTGGCCAGGTGTGTGCAAGAGCGTCCAGCCGGCGACCTGCTCGCCTTCATCGACCAAGCGGTCGACCTTAAAGTCCACACGCTCAGCGGTCAGGGGGTGGGCCAGGACAGGGGCGCCGGTGCGGGCCACCAGGTCCTGGACGCCGCCCACGTGGTCCAAATGGTGGTGGGTGAGCAGGATGACTGCGACTTGGCCAAGCTCTTGGATCTGCGCCCATAGAGCTTCCTGCTCCTCCTCCCAGGGCGAGGCCGGGTCAACGACCACCAAGGCATCAGGAGGGCCCAATACATAGCAGTTGGTGTGCGTGGCGGGCGGCAAAGTCGGCGTGCGCACCGGAAGGCAGCGCACAGGATGGAAGCTCTGAGTCATCAGAGCAGCAGCCGAATCAGCATCAAGGCAACCACCACCATCAGGCAGACAAAGGCCACCATGGCCACCGACTCCGTTCGGGAGCGTCGGCGAATTGGTTCCGCCTCAATACCAGAGGGAACCAACTGCTCAGGCTCCACTTCAGGGACCTCAATGGGTATCAAAGGGAGAAGTTCCTCCTCGAGCGGCGGCTCAAAGGTCTCCCAATCTTTGGCCCTGTCGATGGGCTCTGGCAGCTCAGCAGCAGGGGGGCTCAAGCGCAAGCCCGGAGCCTCTGGGGGAGCCTGGACCGACTCGTGCCCCTGCAGGTCGATCATGCGTTCCCGCTTGACGGGCGCTGCAGGATCGGGCGGCGGGGCCTGGGCACGGGCCTTACGCGCCGCGAGCAGCTTGGCGACCAGCTCCTTGCGTCCACTGACCCCACCTCCGTCCCGCAGCAAGCTGTGCAAGGCCCGAATCCACTCCCGATCTACCGGGTAGCGGTCCTCCGGGCGCAGGGCCAAGGCCCGATGTAGAGTGCGCGCCAAGGCGGGATAAGCCGAATCCAGCTTGCTCAGACGCACCGGAACCTCAGCCCTTTCGCCGTCCAGGAGCAAGGGTTCCAGGGTGACCATCTCAAAGAGCATAGCGGCCTGTTGCCACTGGTCTCCCGCGATGCTCGCCACGCCCCCTTCTCCGCGCTCCGGCGGCAAGTAGCTGGTGGCCGTCTCCAGGCGCGCTCCAAGGCCGAGCACCTGAACCTCCCCGTCTCGGGTAAGCCAGATGCGACCAGGGGTCAGGTGGCCGTGGGGGATGCGCTGCCCCCCCTCGAGCAGAATGGCGTGCACGGCCCGAACGGCGTGGGCTATCTCCAAGGCCAAATCCAAAGCGGTGGCCGGGGACATGGGGAGAAGCCCATCTCTGAGCTCCAACAGCAGCACTTTTAGGGAGATGCCGGGGCGCTGGGCCAAAGCAAGAGCTCCCTGGCCGGAAAAGAATCCCAGGGGCTTGGGCACGCGGGGGTCGTCCACCAAGCGCAGCAGATCATACTCCGCACGCAGATCTTTCATGACCTCTTTGTCACCCAGGTTTTCCGTGATTCTCAGGGTTGCAAGTCGTGGTTCCCGCTGGGTACCGTCATCGCGCCGGGCAGCCCAAAGGGAGACGCCAGCGCCGGACTCCAGCTCTTGCAGCAGCCTAAAGGGTCCAATTCGTTGTTCCGCTCGTGGCAAGGGCCAGCCTCTACTTGAATCCCATTGTGGCGGCAAAGCCCCCCTCTGTCCAAGGCCAGCCCACAATGGGCCAAAACATCACACCAAGCGCTTGCGAGGCGCGAATCTTGCAGCCACTTCTCGAGGCCCGAAAAGCCCCCCAGGAACACTTGGCTGGTGGGCGACGCGGACACCGATGCGGACTCAGACTCAGACTCAGACTCAGATTCGGACTCCGGTTCCGACTCGGATGCAGATGCAGACTCGGTCACCTTTACGAAGGCACGTGCTCGAGACGAAGGACGAGGGCTACCGCTGCCACTGGGCCGGTGAGATCCACGACTCGCGCGCCGACAAGATGGAGCTGACAGACCGGACCGCCAGCTCGGCCTCCTTCGCGACCGAAGTCTCCACCGACTGCAGCGGCATGGACAACCCCGAGTGGGTCAGCACCCAGCCAGGGCACCGATTCGAGTCCATGAATTGGGGGTAGGCATGGGAGAGCTCGACGTGCTCCATGCCGACACTCAGACGGCAACGGGGAGCAACTGGACCGATCTTCAGGACACCATCCACGGCGCCTGCGGCAGAAGGGCAGAAGGTGGCAAATCCCTAGTCAACAACGCGGGCGAGTACGGCTATGGCTTTGTGTACGAGGCGGACGGACGGGTACTTCTCCCGTACGACATGCGGCGCGACGTTGTCGTTCTCGAAAACGGTATGATCGCGCTTCCCAAGCCCAGCACGTTTCAGCCCCGCGCATGGACCCTGCACAACACCGCCGACCTGCCCTAAAGATGCGACGACATGCGCCAAAAGGGCGGACAGAACTCAAGAAATCTTGCAGTCCCGTGCCACAGCGCCCATTCTTAGGGTAAACCCTGGCTACCGATCGGAGATCCTATGCATCTGCTGCTGCTTCTGTCCCTTGCCTGCACCAAAGAAGACCCCGTTGTGCAGGACACCTCTCCGGTGATCTTGGACCAGGACGGCGACGGCTTTGACGCCCTGGATGACTGCGACGACAGCGATCCCGGGGTGAATCCAGACCAAGCCGAGATCCCCTACGATGGCGTGGATCAGGACTGCAGCGACTTTACGCCAGACGACGACCTGGATGCGGACGGCTTCGGCATCGACACGGACTGCGACGACACCGACTTCTACGTGAACAGCGAGCGGGAAGAGATCGCCTACAACGGCAAGGACGACGACTGCGAGCCCAGCACGCTCGACGACGACCTGGACGGCGATGGCTTTGACCGGGGCGAGGACTGCGCAGACCAAGATCCCGCCCGCAACCCAGACGCGGAAGAGATCTGCGATGGGATCGACAACGACTGTGACGGGCACCTGGACAACGGAAGCGTGGATCTCCAGCCCTTCTACAAGGACGCGGACAACGATGGCTATGGCTACGTAGGCAACAGTGTCGAGGCGTGCTTGGCGCCCGAGGGCTACGTCTCCGATCTCGGGGACTGCAACGACACCTACCCTGAGGTGAATCCTGGCGCCGACGAGGTCTGTGACTTCGTCGACAACGACTGTGACGGCGAAGTGGACGGCGAGTCCGCATTGGACCGCGCATCCTGGTACGCAGACAACGACGCGGATGGCTTTGGCGACGCCGATACATCCCTTCTAGACTGCAACGGACCCTCCGGCTACGTCCTGGACGACCAGGACTGCAACGACAACGACGCCTTCTTCAACCCCGACACCATCTGGACCATCGACTACGACGGGGACGGCTTTGGGGACTCTGGCTACATCGACTCCGCGTGTGAGCAGCCTGTGGGCTACGTGCTCGATGACACGGACTGCAAGGACTACGACGCCAACGTCTTCCCTGGCGCCGTCGAGACCTGCGACAATCAGGACAACGACTGCGACTCCTCCACCACCGAGGACGGCACGGTCGCCTTCTTGGGGACCACCTCGGGCACCCTGACCGACCTGACCTCGACCTGGGAAGCCGGCCTGGACAAGGCCCCTGTGGACTTCCAGGCCAGCGAGGCTGGAGTCCTGCGGGTATGCGGATCCAGCTACTACGCCATCATCACCACCTCCTACGATCTGGACCTGCTCGGTGACGGCTCGGAGACCAGCGTTCTCGATGCGGGCCGACGCGGCTCCAACCTTCGCCTGAAGGGCGCCGGAACAGTCAACATCGAGGGGGTGACCCTGCAGCGTGGAAAATCCCGCAAGGGCGGCATCCTTCGCTGCGAGGCCGCCGCGACGGTCACCGGTAGCGACGTGGTGTTCAGCGATGGAATCGGCACCAAGCAGGGCGGCCTGATCTACATGAGCGATGGCTGCCAAGTCACCCTGGACGACTTCCTGATGACGGATGGCTGGGCCTGGGAAGATGGCGGCGGGGTCTACCTGACCGATGGCACTCTAAGCCTGTCCAACGGCACCGTGGAGTACTGCGACGCCACAGAAGACGGCGGTGCATTCGAGCTCATCGGATTCTCAGACACCTACAACGTGGCCGACAGCCGGGTCCTGGACCTGGAAGATGTCTTGGTGCAGAACAACATCGCCAACCGCGGTGGTGGCTTGTTCTTCAACGGCGGAAGCACAGTTACCTGCGGGGCGACCTCGACAGGCGTGAGCGCAGGGTTCCTGGCCAACGACGCAGAACAGCGCGGCGGCGCTGTACGAATCTCGACCACAGGCACCAACCAGAGCTTCACCTCGGACCTCTGCGACTTTGGCGCTGCGGATAGCAGCAGCGACAACAGCCCCAGCGACCTTGAGATCGGCTCGACCCCCTACAACTACGGCGACGACGAGCAGTTCAGCTGCGACGCCGAGAGCTGCGAGTAGCACCGACGCCAGCCGCTTTCAGACCTTGGTGTCCCGGCTGGATCCCCAATCGGGTTCCTGGTCAAAGCTACATGTTGCGTCGGTACTGACCGCCCACTTGGTACAGGGCCCCGGAGATCTGGCCCAGGGTGCACACCTTGGTGGCCTCCATCAGGGCGTCAAAGGTGTTTCCGCCGCTCAGGGCGGATTGCTGGAGCGCCGCGAGCGCATCCTTGCAGGGCTGCCGGTTGCGGTCCTGAAAGGCATCACGGCTGGTGATGGCAAAGTCTTTCTCCTCCGAGGTGGCCCGAATGACCTCGTCGGGGGTGATGGTCGGTGAGCCGTTCTCGTCCAAGAAGGTGTTCACGCCCACGACCGGCAGCTCTCCCGAGTGCTTGAGTCCTTCGTAGTACAGACTCTCTTCCTGGATCTTGGAGCGTTGGTACATGCGCTCCATCGCCCCCAGCACACCGCCGCGGTCGCTGATGCGTCGGAACTCCTCCAGCACCGCGTTCTCCACCGTCTGGGTCAGCCACTCAATGGCGAAGCTGCCCTGGATGGGGTTCTCATTGTTGGACAGCCCCAGCTCTTTGTTGATGATGAGCTGGATGGCCAGAGCACGCCGCACCGACTCTTCGGTGGGGGTGGTGATCGCCTCGTCGTACGCGTTGGTGTGCAGGCTGTTGCAGTTGTCGTTTAGGGCGTACAGGGCCTGCAAGGTCGTGCGGATGTCGTTGAAGGCAATCTCCTGGGCATGCAGGGAACGGCCGCTGGTCTGGATGTGGTACTTGAGCTTCTGAGAGCGCTCGTTTGCGCCATACTTCTCGCGCATCGCCATGGCCCAGATACGCCGGGCGACGCGCCCCAAGACCGCGTACTCCGGGTCCATGCCATTGGAGAAGAAGAAGCTCAGGTTGGGCGCGAAGTCATCCACCTTCATGCCGCGGCTCAGGTAGTACTCCACGAAGGTAAAGCCGTTGGCCAAGGTAAAGGCCAGCTGCGTGATGGGGTTCGCGCCGGCTTCGGCGATGTGGTAGCCGCTGATGCTCACCGAGTAGAAGTTCCGCACCCCGTGATCGATGAACCAAGCTTGGATATCGCCCATCATGCGCAGGGCGAACTCGGTGGAGAAGATGCAGGTGTTCTGGGCCTGGTCTTCCTTGAGAATGTCCGCCTGAACGGTTCCACGAACGGCCGTGAGGGTCTTGGCCCGCAGCTCCTCGTAGATGTCCCGGGGAAGCACCTGATCCCCCGTGACCCCCAAGAGCATCAGCCCCAGGCCGTCGTTTCCAGGAGGGAGCTCACCCTGGTAGCTCGGTCTAGGCCGCTCTCCGTAGAGGGTCTGAATCTTCGCCTCGGTCTGCGACTCCAGGCCGTGCTCCCGGATGTACTTCTCGCAGGCCTGGTCGATGGCCGCGTTCAAGAAGAAACCCAACACCATAGGGGCCGGACCGTTGATGGTCATGGACACCGAGGTGCTCGGGCTGGCCAAGTCAAAGCCCGAGTAGAGCTTCTTGGCGTCGTCCAGGTTGGCCACCGACACCCCCGAGTTGCCCACCTTGCCATAGATGTCTGGCCGGTCGTCGGGGTCCTCGCCGTACAGGGTCACGCTGTCAAAAGCCGTGCTCAGGCGCTTGGCCGGCAGGCCCTTGGAGACGTAATGGAAGCGGCGATTGGTGCGCTCAGGGCCGCCCTCACCGGCAAACATGCGCGCGGGGTCCTCCCCTGCCCGCTTGAGAGGAAAGACCCCGGCCGTGTACGGGAAGCTGCCGGGCAGGTTCTCCTCCATGCGCCAGCGCAGGATGTCCCCCCAGTCCTTGTACGTGGGCAGAATCACCTTGGGCAGCTTCGTTCCGCTCAGGCTCCTGGATGTCAGCGGCAGGCGTATCTCCCGCTTGCGCACCTTGAAGATGAACTCGTCCTGAGCGTAGCGCAGCACCACGCTGGGCCACTCGACCAAGCTCTCCCTTGCGGCATGGTGCATGCGGCCACGCAGGCCCATGTAATGCTCGATCAAGCTGTCGACCGCGGGGTCTCCAGAAGCGGACAGTTCCGGCAGAACCTGGTCTCCTGTCTCTTGGCCCAGGAGATGCTGAATACTGCCGTACAAGGCGTAGCAGGTCCGCGCCAGGCTCACTTGCTCGTTCATCCGACGCCGGTAGCCGTCGATGCGCTCGCAGATCTCAGCCAAGTAGCGGGTGCGCTCTGGTGGGATGACGTAGCGCTTGGCCGAGTCTGCCTCTCCCAGAACCAGGCCTGGCTGCAAGGGCGCGCCGGACTTTTCGGCCAGCTTGCTCATCAGCTTCACATACAGGCGATCGACGCCGGGGTCGTTGAATTGGCTTGCGATGGTTCCGTAGACCGGCAGATCCTCGTCGGCCGTGCTCCAGAGCTGCCGGTTCCGGCGCACCTGCTTGCGTACGTCCCGCAGGGCATCCATGCTACCGCGCTTGTCGAATTTGTTGATGGCGACCAGGTCGGCGAAGTCCAGCATGTCGATCTTCTCGAGCTGGGTGGCTGCGCCGTACTCGCTGGTCATCACGTACAGGGTGGTGTCTGCGTGGTCCACGATCTGGGTGTCGGACTGGCCAATGCCACTGGTCTCCACGATGATCAGATCAAAGCCAGCGGCCTTGCAGATCTCGATGCTGTCCCGGACATGCTCAGAGATGGAGAGGTTGGCCTGGCGGGTGGCCAGGCTGCGCATGTAGATGCGCGGGGAGTCCACCGCGTTCATTCGGATGCGGTCACCCAAGAGAGCACCGCCCGAGCGACGTTTGCTGGGATCGATGCTCAGCACAGCAAGGCGCTTGTCGGAGAAGTCCAGCAAAAAGCGGCGCAGCAGTTCGTCCACCAGGCTGCTCTTTCCCGCACCACCGGTGCCGGTGATGCCCAGAACTGGCACGACCGCGTCCCCGATCAAGGTCTTGAGTTCCGCACGCAGCGCCTCCCGCGCCTCTGGCAGATTCTCGGCCACAGTGATCAGCGCCCCAATAGCGGCCGGGCTGTGCTCAGGCACTTTGGGCAGAGCCTGGGCCACATCCTCGGCACTGCGGGCAGCAAAGTCGCACTGGCTGAGCAGATCGCTGATCATGCCCTGCAGCCCCATGCTGCGGCCATCGTCCGGGCTGTAGATGCGGGTCACCCCGTGGGCGTGCAGCTCTTCGATCTCGCTGGGCAGAATGGTACCGCCGCCGCCGCCAAACACCTTGATCTCCGCGCCGCGCTCGGCCAGCAAGTCCACCATATACTTAAAGTATTCAACGTGCCCTCCCTGGTAGGAGGTGATGGCGATGCCCTGCACGTCCTCTTGGATCGCGCAGTCCACAATCTCCTGAACCGAGCGATTGTGGCCCAGGTGGATGACCTCGGCGCCACTGGCCTGCAGGATGCGCCGCATGATGTTGATGGCCGCGTCGTGCCCATCGAAAAGAGAGGCGGCAGTCACCAAGCGGATGGGGTGCGTGGGTACGTAGGGCGCCGTCGGAGACATGTGGGACCTCGCTTTAGAAGGCTCCCCTATCTCAGCCAGCTACTCTGGGGCCAAGCCCAAGCGCATCAGCTGGCGCACCAAGTCCGTGACACCATCAGACATGGTCTTGTTCAGCACCCGGCCACGGTGAACCTCGGCCGTGCGAGGCGAGATGCCCAGCGCCATGCCAATGTCCTTGTTGGTCAATCCCTTAAAGAGCAGGACCATGACCTCGCTCTCGCGGGGAGTCAGGTCCCCTAAGCAGCTCTGCATCTCCAAGCGCTCCCCACGAAGAGAGAAGCTGCGCTCTTCCTTCTCCAACAAGGGCTTGATTCTGGAGAAGAGCTGGTCCCGATCCACTGGCTTCTCCAGCATGTCGTCGGCACCAGCGCGCATCGCGGAGACCGCCACATCCACGTTCCCGTGGCCGGTGAGCACCACGACAGGCATCCAAACGGGATCGGGCCCATGCTCCTGAAGCAGCTCAAGCCCGGACATACCCTTGGGCATGTGCAAGTCGAGCAACACCACACCGCGCGCACCTTGGTGTGCAGCCGCTAGGAAAGACTCGGCAGAGTCATGTATCTGAACTTCGTAATCCTGGGACAGGAGAAGCTTCTCCAACAGGACCCGCAGTGTCAAATCGTCGTCCACAACGTGCACGGTCGCCATCAAGGGTCTCCTCTGACGGTCCCACATAGTGTATCTGCGCTCAAAAACACACTTACACATCGCCTAGCCTCAACTGTACAGTTCGCCCAGAGCCTTGAGCGCAGCGCGCCATTCCAGCCGCAGTTTCGGTGTGTTTCCTTCCGGTGCAGCGCGCAACAAGCCCAACAGACACTCCTCTCGGAAGGCCTCGACAACGCCCGGATCCAAGTCCCCCGGCTGCAAGAGATGCAGGTCGTGCCGAGCCTTGAGCACCACTGCGGCAAGCTCGGGTGCCTCCTGGCACTCCTCGGTGTCCATGTTGGCAATAAAGTATTCCTGCAGCGAGTCCGCAGGTCTTCCTGCTAGGGCGTTGCGGTGGGCTTCAAGGCCCAAACGCTCACGTGGCTTAGGCAAAACGGGGATGCTCAGATCCTGGGTCTGCTCTTCGTCCAACCGGTCGTCCATGGTCTCCGAGAGCGAGGCTATCAGGTCCGGATCCCGGCTATAGACCGTCAGGTCCACCCCATCACCGGAGTGGTCCTCGTAGCTGCCAGGAGAAACTGAGTCGTTGACGATCAAGGTCAACCTTGGACCCAGCTGGCGGATCTCCATCAGGGCGGAACTGCGTCCGCTGTCTTCGACCGTAGCCTCCTCGCTCTCATCGCCAGGGTCGTACTCGATCTCGGGGTCCATCAGATCCAGAACGCCGAGTTCTTCAGTGTCTGCGACCAGTTGTTGTGCCTTTGGCATGGGGTCTCCTTTCTGGCCCCAAGATCGGATCAGCCGGCAGAGTCCCCAAGGGCTTGGAAGACAAAAGCACCGCCACCGCGCCAACCCAAAACCCGGCTCACACCGGTGGGGTCTTGTCCCGCGACCACCCTCTCTAGGCGTCCCTTGGCCAGGTGGGCAACCGGTCCCTGCTCGACACCAATCCAGGACCGCCCCATCTTGTGGGCGACCGCAGCACAGGTTCCAGAGCCCAAGAAGGGGTCCAAGACCCAGTCTCCAGGCTGTGTGCTCAGCTGGAGCACTCTGCGCAACAGACGCTCCGGCTTCTTACCGCCCTTCAGGCGCACTTTGCCCTCGCCCGCGATCCCCTCCCAAGCAATGTCGGTCCAGACGTTGGTCAGGGGCCTAGAAGCCGTTCTCTGGCCGTCTATCTCCTGCACTTGCTTTCCATAGAAGAGCAGCTGCTGACCCCGCAACAGGTACTGGGTCTCCCGACCCGGGCGTTTCACCACGACCACGCTCTGTGGATTGGCCTTGGAACGGGCTTTTGCTTCCAGCGTGGCCTTTCCCGCCTTGGTGTCGGAGATGCTGGCCAAGCGCGCGACACGAGACGCCATGCGCACCTGAAAGCGCTCCATGGGCTCATCAGCTGGGCGGGCCTTCGACAGCGAAGACAGTGTCCACTGTTCCGGCAGATCCTTAGGATTGTCCAGCCACATCCGGTAGGCGGAGTCGGGGGCTCGGGGCACTCGCACCGGGAAACTCTCAAATTTGCTGCGGTCCTTGCAGTACCAGAGCAAGTACTCGCTGGCCTTGAACAAACCTTTGTTGACCGTCGAGAAAGCCGATGGCGCCCGCGCATCGACCGTGATGCGCGCGATGAACTGCTCTCGGCCCAACAAGCCGTCCAGGTGGACCTTGACGTAATCCAGCTCGTTGTCGTCCAGCTGAATGAAGAGATGCCCGTCGGGCGCCATAAGAGGCAGACATGCCTCGACACGAGCACCCAGGAAGTCCAGGTAGGCCGAACTCTCTCGCGAGTCCTTGTAGGCGAACTCCCCCTGTCCCTGGCGCTGGCCTGTGTTGTAGGGCGGATCCATGTAGACGCAGCGAACCAGACCCCGGTGGGTGCTCTGAAGACCCAAGAGCGTCGGCAGGTTGTCCCCGTGAACGAGCAGGTTGTCCATACGGGCTCCTATCCCTTGTTGACCAACATAAAGCCGCCAAAGATGAAAGCTACACCCAAGCCTTTGGTCCAGGTCACTGGGTTCTGGGGAACGCCATACCAGCCAAAGTGATCGATGAGCAGGCCAAAGCCCAGCTGACCTAGCAGTATCAGCCCCAAAGCCGGCCCGGCACCCAACTTGGGCACGACCGTCATGCCCCCAACGATCATGCACATCCCAAAGAGTGCACCGGCCCACAGATCTGGACGAACCTTGGTCAGCCGCTCCCATCGCGCAGGCTCAGGCCAAGCCAGACCCACGACGGTGGATGCCACGAGCACCAAGACGGCCCCCAGAATCAGCACCGGAGCCACGCCAACCTCGCGTCGGAGGGCGGCATTGACCGTGGGCTGCAGGGCCACGCAGACGCCGACACCCAGGGCGATCAGATACCAATGCATCTCTTGACTCTCCGATCAGAGAGGCACTGGTAACAGATCAGAACGAGGGCGCGCGAAACGGTGGCTTCGGGGAGCCCGAAACCAAAGTTTCGGACCCGACCTCGGCCACCATTTCAGTTCAACCTCAGTCGCTGCGCTCAGCGACGAAGAAGTCCACGCGGCGGTTCTTGGCGTAGGCTGCCTGGGTCGCTCCCTTCTGCAGAGGCTTCTCCTCGCCAAAGCCCTTCGCCTCAAGGCGACCTGCTTCGACTCCCTTGGAGACCAAGTAGGTGCGCACGGCTTCAGCACGGCGCTGCGAGAGCTCCTTGTTGAAGTCAGCACCACCACGGTCATCCGTGTGGCCTTCGATGCGAATCAGGGTCAGCTCGGGGTGAGCGATCAAGGTCTCAGCAACCTCGTCCAGGAGCTCGAAGCTCTCGGACTTGATGATGTCCTTGTTGACCTCGAAGTACACCGAGTCCTTGATGTCGATGCGCTCTGCAGCGACCTCGACCTTGGCCGGCACCAGGACAACCTGGACGTCGACCTGCTCCTCAGAGACGACCACTGCCTTGGCATCCTTCTGGCGGAAGCCAGGGGCGGTGACAACCAGGGCGTACTTGCCGGGTGCTGCCTCAAAGACACCACCGGCCTTCTCGCCCTCAGGGCTGAGCTTCTTGTTGGTCCAGACCGCATCGGGGACGGCGTTGCCCTCCTCGTCAACAGCAGTGACCATCAAGGAGCCAGGCAGAGCGCCCAGCTGAATGCGAACGACGACGCCTTCTCCACCGGGAATGCTCTTCTCGATGGTGTTGGAGCCAAAGCCACCGGCGCTGGCGGAGAAGCTGTACTTGCCCTCTTCCAACTCCAGGCTCTCACCGCTGCTGCCAGTCGCGCTGCCCTGGGTCCAGCTTGCGCTGCTGATCTCAGCACCGTCGCCGTCTACAACCTTCACGGTGACCGGGGTCGCCTCTGGGCAACCATCGCTGTCCTCGAAGTTGTCCACGTCCTCAGGGGTGTCGGGGCAAGAATCGACGTCATCGAAGATGCCGTCGTCATCGCGGTCACTGGCCAGGCTAGGCTCAAAGCCGAGTCCCAGCATCACGCGGTACTTGGGTGCGCCCAAGCCGGAGTTCAGGCCTGCGCCTGCACCGGCACGCAGCATCATGTTGGGGGTCAAGCGACTCCAGACACCCAGCAGGCCCTCGACGGGTCGTGCTGCAGGGTTGCTGAAGTCGTTGTAGTTGAACTGGGATGCAACCTCAGCGCTGAATCCCAACTGCTCGCGCCGTGCGGTGTAGCCCAGGCCGCCCCGAATGAAGAGCTGGTCGTCCCAAGTCAGGTTTTCCAGCTCGACGACGGGGAGACCACGGGTACCCACGTTGGCCGCAAGCAGCCACTTCTCAGAGAGTTCCTTGTCCACGATAGCCTCGACTTCCCAGCCGACCTTGCCACTGTCCAAGCCCAGTGGGCCGGAAACGGTCGCAGTGGGAACAAAGACACGCCCGCCCAGCGCCAGCCCGATGGGCTTGACCTTGCGGTCCAAAGCCGTGAGCTTCACGTCAAAGGCCAAGTCACCCAGGCCCGTCTCGCCGGTACCGACTCCATCGCCAAGCGAGCCCCCCTCACTGATGCTGCGCAAGTAGACCGGCAACTGCAGGCCAAAGCGAACCGGACCACGGGTGTGGCCCACCATCAGGTCCATCTGCCAGATGCCCGAGACCAGCTCCGTGCGCTCGCCGTCGTTCCGCAAGTAGACCACAGGGTCGTTGGCGTAGTGCAGCATGGCTTTGCCAAAGGTGTACTTGTCCGGCGCACGCAGTGAATCATTGGTCCAAAGCGTGTTCTTCGCGTCCAAGCTTGGACGAAAGAGCTGGCCATTCAGGCCCTCGGGGACTTGACCATTCGAAAAATCTTGAGCCTGGGCCAGGCTCACTAGAAGCATCAACATTTGCATTCTCTCTTTAGCGGCGGCGGCGTGCGATCAGCGCGCCGGCCAACAGTGCAGCAAGGAAGGGTAGGCTACCGGAGGAGCCTGAAGGTGTCGCAGTGCAGCCCCAGCCTCCTACGTAGCTTCCGGTGTCATCGTTAGCGTTTAGGGGGTCTCTGCCGCTAAGCAGCTCCTCCCCATCAGGAACTCCACCGGAATCGGTGTCAGGGTTCGCGGGATCGGTGCCGTGCTCATTGACCTCGGCGCCGTCGTCTACCCCATCGTCATCGGTGTCGGTGTCGACCGGATCGGAGCCGTGGTCGTAGACCTCGGCGCCGTCATCCAGGCCATCTCCGTCGGTGTCAGGATCCAAGGGATCCGAGCTCCAATCCAGGACCTCTTCACCGTCCAGGAGCCCGTCGTCATCCGAATCGTCGTCCAGGGGCTCTGTGCCGAAGTCGTTTACCTCTTCCCCGTCAGTCAAGCCATCGTCGTCGGTGTCGGCGTCGTTGGGGTCGGTCAACTCGGTGTAGTACTCGGTGCCGTCGTCCAGACCATCGTCGTCAGAGTCGGCATCATCTGGATCCGTACCGGACTCGTTTTCCTCGACCCAGTCCGTGATGCCGTCGTCGTCCCGATCACTCATGTCGTCGGTCACGTCGTTGGGGTCGGTACCGTCAATATCGACCTCCTCCCCGTCCGTACGACCGCCTTCGTCGGAGTCATCGTTTAGTGGATCGGTGTCCGTCTCGTTCACTTCACGGCCATCGAGCAAACCGTCGTCGTCGGAGTCATCGTCCAAGGGGTCCGTGCCCGCGTCGAAGATTTCAAAGTCATCATCAAGACCATCGTCGTCGGTGTCCGCCTTGTTCGGGTCGGTCCCGTAGGTGTCCACCTCGTCCAGATCACTGATGCTGTCGTCGTCGCTGTCTGGGTCGTTGGGATCGGTGTCGTAGGTGTTCACCTCATCGAAGTCACCCAAGCCATCGTCGTCGGTGTCCCCGTCAGTTGGGTCTGTGCCCAGATCGTTGACCTCCTCGCCGTCCGTCAGACCATCGTCGTCGGAGTCGCTGTCGTCGGGGTCAGACCCGTAGGTGAGCACCTCGTCAGCGTCTGAGACCCCATCCCCGTCCAAGTCGCCGTCTGCATCCAAGGCGTCGGTTCCCAGGGTGAGTTCGGTGCCGTCGTCCAATCCGTCGTCATCGGAGTCCTCGTCGTAGGGATCCGTACCGCCGTCGACCTCGTCTCCGTCGTCAATGCCGTCACCGTCCGAGTCGGAATCGAGGTAGTCGGGAATCCCGTCACCGTCCGTGTCGTCGTCGCCGATCTCCCCATCGCCGTCCGCATCCTCGTCCTCGGTGTTGATGCCGTCGCCGTCATCGTCTACGTCTAGGTAGTCCGGAATCTTGTCAGAATCGGAGTCATCGTTCGAGGGGTCGCCGTCGCCGTCGATGTCCTCGTCCTCGGACAGGATGCCGTCACCGTCATCGTCCGTGTCCAAGTAGTTGGGGATCTTGTCGCCGTCGGTGTCGTCGTCCTCCGAGCTCCCATCGCCGTCGATGTCCTCGTCGATGGTATCCACGCCATCGCCGTCGTCATCGGTATCCAGGTAGTCCCAGGTCCCGTCGCCGTCGGTGTCATCGTTGGTGGGATCTCCGTCGCCGCCAGTGTCCTCGTCCTCGGTCGCGACACCGTCACCGTCGTCGTCGGTGTCCAGGTAGTCCGCGATGCCGTCGCCGTCGGAGTCGTCGTTCGACGGATCGTCATCCCCATCGTAATTCTCATCGGCGGTCAGGATGCCATCACCGTCATCGTCGGTGTCCAGATAGTCCGCGATGCCGTCCCCGTCGGAGTCATCGTTGTCGTAGTCCCCGTCGCCGTTGATGTCCTCGTCCTCGTCCTCGATCCCGTCCTCATCGGTGTCGGTGATGCAGCTTTCGACGGACAGCGTGTTGGTGGTCGTGTTGCAGCTTGCGCCGTCATCCACCCGCACCGTGTAGTCCCCGTCGCCAGCCTCAGGTACAGCGTAGCTGTCGGAGGTCGCACCCGAGATGGCGACACCGTCCAAGTACCACTGGTAGCTCACGCCAGTGGGGAGCGGGCCGGAGACCGTGTAACCACCCGATTCGCAGTCCCCAGAGACCGAAGCCTCCGTGCCGAACGAAGTCGTCGCGTTGAGGGTCAGATCGTCGTAGAGAATGTAGTTGTAGCTACTCCCAGAGGCGACCGTCATGTCGCTGGCCCCGCCGAAGACAACGGCTTCGTAGTCGGTGGTTGGTGTGAAGGAGAAAGTGATCTCCTGGTACGCAGCGGCACCTGTGAGGGCGACGGTCACCTCGTCCAACAAGTCGTAGCTCCCCTCTAGGGAACCAGAGGTCGACATAGGAAGAGTTGAGCAGCTCGGAACGCCAAAGAGCTGGATTTCCCCGGCGCTGTCTCCACCGTAGCCGCGGCCACCTGTTGTGGCTGAGACCCACATAGTGAAAGTGTAGGTCTCACCGGAAACCAGAGTTTCCGTGGTGCATCCGCCGACGTATTCCACGTAGGAGGAGTTGGTCAGCGAGCCCGCAAAGGCCGTCCCGTCTGGCGGAGTCGGGAAGGAACCAAAGATGGTGCCCCAGCTGCTCTCTGCGCCACAGGCGAAGTAGTCCGAGGTAGCGCCCGTAGCCTGCTGCCAGTCGTCGCAATAATTGAGCTGCGAGTAACTGGTAGGGCAGGCCGAGTAGTCCTCGAAGCTGGGATTCGAGATGAAAGACTCGATGTCCTCGAACAGCTCGGTGCCGCTACCGCAGCCACAGTCACTGTCGTTCAGATCGATGTCGCCATCGGAATCGTTGTCCACTCCATCAGCGCAGTCGGCCAATGTCGATTCTGCAAAGGCAACGCTTGGAAGGGCCCAGAGGCCAAGTCCCAGAAAAAGGGCGGTACGAGACTTCACTAGTAAACTCCTGTTGGGGCGAGCGATAGCACATTGGCCTCGCAGTTCCAAGCGGTCTTCAACTGCATGACTCAGCCTGGGTTTGGTCTCGACGGCGCAACAACAACGCCCCGAGTAGTAAGACGCCGATCCAGGCAGGTCCGGTGGGCACTGGTGCCTGAGAACTGCTGCAAGCCCAGCCGCCGATGTAGCGGCCCTGGTCATCAATCGCGTCGAGGGGATCAGCCCCGTTCTCCACTTCTTCCCCGTCTGGAACCCCGCCACCGTCGGTGTCAGGGTTGTTGGGGTCCGTATCCAGGTCGTTGACCTCTTCCCCGTCAAGGAGGCCATCGTCGTCGCTGTCGGGGT
>JBLHMA010000077.1:0-16656 GCA_047621545.1 Cognaticolwellia sp.
GAGCGACTACCTGAGCGCCTACAGCATGGGGAGCGACCACTTGGCGGGCGAGGCGACGGACCCGCCGACGAAGAAGAAGGCGCCGCTCATCACCAGCCTGCCTGGGGCGTTGAACGCCGACGAGGGCCTGGCCGTTGCCGACCACAGCTACATCGAGCAGAAGTCCCAACGCAACAAGGAGGACGCCGCATTCCAGGCGATGGACGAAGACAAAAAGCGCGGCTTCACTTTCAAGTCGGTGGAAGACAATACGGACTACCAGATGCGGAAGTCAGCGACCGCCACCAATCGCCCGGAAGACCAGCAAGACAACCAGGTCCACATCGGGGAAGACGCGGAGATCACCAACAAGCAAGACGAGGCCCTAAGGGAGGAGACGGGGATCAAGACTCTGGGGCAGTACCGGGCCATGGTGATCAAGGACTTCAACTTTGGCGCCGTGGTCAACAAATACGCAGGCAAAGGAGGCAACCAGAAGGAGCGCTTCGACGCCGGCAAGACCGCCTTCATCGCTGACGTGGTCGCCCGCTTCTACCCAAAGAACAAGGTCGGAGATCCCGAAACCAAGATCGCAGAGAGCGTCGCGCTGAACATCTGGAGCTACGCCACAAGGGGCCAAGACGTCCAGGGCGGAATGGACATCGGGGAGCTTCAGGGCCTGCTGTACGTCTTCGACAAGCAGATCAAGAAGAGCAGCGACTCCAACACCAAGATGAGCAAGGGAGACGAGAACACCTTCATCGTGCCTGGCACCGAAGGGACCGAACACGAGGTCCGCCTTCAGAAGGGCGATGACCGCCACGGTCGGGCCACCATCCTGACGACCCGACACCTGCTCGCGGACATGACCCAGCCCCCTCCCGACAATGGCATGGGCGGTTTTGACGAGAGCTACATGCTCTTTGACAAGAGCTCCTCCATGCAAACCGATGAGTTCAAGAAGCTCGGGCAGATGATGAACCGCGGCGAGATCAATGGCAGCGTCTCCCTGGCAGGCTTCGACGGCACCGATGCAACCCTGGCCAAGGTCCAGGACGGTGCCCCCCTCACCCCCGCTGAGGCCGGGCAGATTCTAAACACTGCTTCCGGGGAGGCCTCCTCCAAGCCAGCAGTCAGAACCACCCCGGAGATCTCCGACGGTAGTGGTGAACTCATGAACGAGCAGGGCATGGCCAACGCCCTGAAGTGGGCCAAGTCCCTGCCAAGAAGTAGCGCGAAGAAGCGCCAAATGGTGGTGGTCACCGATGAGCCGGACTTCAACCCCGCGGTCTTGCCAGAGCTCCAGAAGATCGCCCAGTCCAAGAACTTGAGCATCAAGATTCTGTACTCCTTCAACTCCAAGGCCAAGGAAGGAAGCTACGGCGGCGTTGCCGACAAGTACGTGCTCGTTGATCTCCTCCAAATCAAGTCCGCCGACGACTTTATTGTGGACCGCATGGACGCGACCCAGCGAAACGAGTCCGGGGGTGTCGACGGCAGCAGCAAGACCCTGACTCAGCAGATGGACTGGAGCAAAGCGGCCACCGCCCAGGGCGCCAAGGTCAGGGACTGGTAGGAGCCCAGCTCAGGGCCGATGCCCCTCAATGAACGCCGTCGGGTCCACCCACCCCAGCTTGTCCTTGGCGTAACCAGGCCCAACCTCGCCTCCCACGACGCTGCGCACCTCGAAGTGGAGGTGCGCGGCGTAGCGTCCCTCGCAGCTGCCGATGGCGCCCAGGGCCTGCCCGCGTAGAACCTCACTGCCCGCCGGGACCGAGAAGCTGTCCAGGTGCCCGTAGAGGGACTCCACCCAGGGTCCTTGCTCGCCAACGCGGTGCACCACAATCATCACGTTGCACCAACCGGGCCCAGCTTCCCGGGCGTAGCGAACGTAGCCAGCGGCGGTGGCAAAGACTGGGTCGCCCAGGTCGCTGTCCCCTCCCCCACGGCCGTTCCAGTCGCTGCCTAAGTGGTCGTTTCGACCAAAGGGCTGGGCGTCGTAGTAGCCGTTGGCGTCCGGCTGTCCGACGGGAAAGTCAAAGCCGTCGGCGACGGCCAAGTCGGCCCAAGGAGGGTGCGGCTCCAGGGGCGTGGTGGCCTGGCTTGGGGAGGGCTGCTGCGAGAGCACCCCGGCGGTGACGATGAAGGCGAGCAGGGAGAGGAGTGCAGAGCGGCGCATGGCCTATCTGGACCGCCTTCACTCCCCGCGGTTCCAGACTCAGTGCACATCCTCCGGCGTGTCCACCCCGCGCTCTTGCAGCCAAGTGCGCATCAGGTCCTTGTCCAAGGCCTTCTCCAGGGCAGCCAGCGGCTCGATCACGTCCTGGTCGACCAGCTTGCGCAAGCTGTCGTCCATGCCGATCATCCCCCTAGACCGACCTTGGGAGATCAGGCTGGAGATCTGGTGGGTCTTGCCCTCGCGCACCAAGCTGGTGAATGCAGGGGAGCCAAACAGGACCTCGATTGCAGCCACCCGCCCCCCTTTCTTTCGGCGCAAGAGCTGCTGAGAAAGGATGCCCTTCGTTACCGCTCCAACCACATTTCTCACCGTCTCCTGCCGCTCCACCGGGAAGACATTGACGATGCGGTCCACGGTCTTGGCGGCCGAGTTTGTGTGCAGGGTGCCAAAGACCAGAACGCCGGTCTCGGCCGCATTCAATGCCATCTCGATGGTCTCTTGGTCTCGCATCTCGCCGACCAAGATGCAGTCCGGGTCCTCGCGCACGGCCGCCTTGAGCGCCGAGCGAAAGCTCTTGGAGTGCGGTCCAACCTCCCGCTGAGAGACCAACGAGACGGCCGACTTGTGCACAAACTCAATGGGGTCTTCGATGGTGACAAAGTGCATGGGCCGGGTGTTATTCATCTCGTGAATAATGCCGGCCAGCGTGGTGCTCTTTCCGGAGCCGGTCGGCCCTGTGACCAAGACCAGGCCCCCTGTGAGCTTGGTCAGGCTGTGCACGGCCCTGGGCATGCCCAGCTGCTCCAGGGTCATGATCTTGGTGGGAATGATGCGCATCACCGCGCTCATTCCGCGCTGCTGACGGAAGAGATTCACGCGAAAGCGGGCGATTCCAGGCACTTCATAGGCAAAGTCTGCGTCGCCGTGCTCCAAGTAGCTCTGCCACAAGTGCGGCGGCGTGGCCGGCTTCATCAGGCCCTCAAAGTCGTTGTCGTCCAAGACACGGAATCGGATTGGCTCCATGCGACCTGAGAGTCGGAAGATCGGCGGGCGGCCCACCGAGAGGTGCAGATCGCTGGCCCCACGGTCGTTCATCAGCTTGAGAAAGCGGTCGATGCGGTTGCTCATTGGGTTGGCTCCTTCTCAAGGGCCACGCTCTTGGCCTGTGCCAAAAAGTCCGGGTCACACCAGGGCTCGAAGGTCTCCTGTTTCTGCGCCTTGGTCCACGCCATCTCGGCGGTGACGAGGTTGGCCTCGTAGAGCTCGACCAGAGCCATATCCACGGTCTGCATGCCCACGTGGGAGCCGATCTGCATCATCGATTGGATCTGGAAGGTCTTGTTGTCACGAATCAGGTTCGCGATGCTGGGGGTGCCCTTTAGGACCTCGAAGATGGCCAGCCGTCCCTGGCCGTCCTTGCGCGGAATGAGCTGCTGGCTGATGACGTACTTTAGTGACTCGGAGAGACCCATACGGACCTGCTGCTGCTCGTCTGGAGGGAAGCTGGTCACCAAGCGGTCGATGGTCTGCACAGCCGAGGTCGTGTGCATTGTGGCGATGACTAGGTGGCCGGTCTCCGCGGCGCTCAGCGCCATGCGCGTCACCTCCGCATCTCGCAGCTCTCCGACCACAATCACGTCGGGGTCCTGACGCAGCGCCCCACGCAAGGCTCGGGCAAAGGAGTCCGTGTGACCACCGACCTCCCGCTGATTGACCAGGGAGTTTTTGACCGGATGCACGAACTCGACGGGGTCCTCGATGGTGAGGATGTGTTCGGGCTTGGTCTCGTTGATCAGGTTGACGACGGCAGCCAGCGTGGTGGACTTGCCAGAACCGGCGGGCCCCGAGATCACGATGATTCCCTGGTGGTAGTCCAAGAGTTCGGTCAGACGGCCCGGAATGCGCAGATCCGCAAAGGTGGGCGGAATGTTCGGGATGACACGAAAAGTCGCGCACAAACCCAGGCGCTGCTCGAAGGCATTCGCCCGGTAGCGACCCACCTCCGGGATGGCGTAACAGTAGTCCACCTCCCCGCTGTCCTTGAGCAATCCCTTCTGCCGTGCATTCAGAGTGGAGAGCACGCCCTTGCGTACCTGCTCCTCGGTCAGCTCCTTAAGCTTTAGGCGCTCCAGCTTGCCGCCCACGCGCACCAACGGTGGCTCTCCAACGCTCAAGTGCAGGTCACTGGCCCCCATCTCGCGAACGGTCGCCAACAGCCGGTCAACCGGGGTGCTCAATGTCGACGCCTTGACCGCGCTGGCCACCTCCCCCGTCCGGCTCTTTAGGTTTAGGCGCAAAGACATTGCCCGCTCCACCTCGGCGGCCAAGGTCCGAATCTCAGTGGAGGTGTCCTTCTGCTGCACAGCCTGGAGAATTGGGAACAGGCGCTGATCGGAGAACTCACCCAAGGCCCGGACCACTGCACGGCGAACCTCCACACGGTCACTTCGAAGCAGCTGTGTGAGGGGCTTTAGGGACTTGGGTGACTTGATCTTGGCCAGCGCATCGATGGCGCCCCAGCGGGTGTCATCGTCCGAGAGGGCCAAAACCAGTGGCCCTACGGCACGCTCGTCCCCAAGGCGGCCCAGGGTCTCGCACGCGATGATTCTCAGCCACCAATCCGGATCCTTGAGCAGCTCGCAAACCGGTTCGACCAGACGGGGATCGTCGAACTGCTCGGCCAAGACCAAGGCACCGGTACGGACCTGCTCATCGGGGTGATGCAGCAGCTCGAGCGCTGGCTGAAGCACCTGGTCCCCAAAGGTCTGGAGGGTCTCCAAGATGCGCGTACGCAGCCACCCCACCAGCTCTCGGGAGGCGATGAGCACCTCCTCCAGAATCTGGTTGGGCTCGCCAGTCTCGAGAAGGATCTCGACGCTCATCCGGCGCGTGCTGTCCTCGCCCCCCGAGAGAAGTGTCAACATCTTGCGCCGCATGGCCACCGGGTCGCGCTGGGCTTGGGTGCGCATGTAGGTGACCGCGATCTCTCTCTGAGTGGCGTCGCTGCCCCCGAAAGCGGCGAGCATTACCTCGACAACCGCGTCTCCCTGCTGCTCACCCAGGGCACGAAGCGCCATCTGGGCCAAGCGTCCATCTTCGCTCCCAGCCAACTCGATCAGCAAGTCCTGAAGACCCTCGGGGTCGTCCTCTTGAAGCAGACGCTGCAGGGCAGGGCCGCGGTAAGAGCCCGGAGCCTCTTTGGTGGCCCGCCGCAGGTAGTGCGACTTTTTCTCCCCCCCAATGGCCAGGGCCAAATCCCAGGCGCTTCGCCGCTGCTTGGGGTCCTTGGCCTGCAGGAGGGTCTCAATGACCTGGGCCATCAGCTCGGGTGGCAGACGCGCGAACAGCCGCTGCACGTAGGCCTTGATGTGTCTGGGTTTCCCGTCAGAGGCCTTTACAAGCGCCATCACGCTCTTCGCGTCTGCCCCCTCCAGGAACTTGTCGGAACCCACTGAACGCACGCTGGACTCGCGGTGCCAGAGCAGGGAGATCACATCCTCGGGCTTGACCGAGGTCTCGCGTAGTTCTGCCACCATGGTGGCTCGCTCCTCGTCGTTCCGCCACTTGCCAGATTGAACATCGGCGAGCAGGGAGCGCTTGCGAGAAAACAGCGGCATTCGGACTCCGGCCTCCATCAATGATGCCATGCCGACCGCGCGCACCGACCTGGGTCAGTAGTTGATCTCTACGGCGATCCCGAGAAACACAGCTGAGACCACCAAGAGCTGAAGGATCAGCGGCCCGACAAACTTGAGCCACTTCTCGTAGGGGACCTGTGCCATCAGCAACATGGCCATCAGGCTGCCCGAGGTCGGGATGACCATGTTTGAGAAGCCGTCCCCGCACTGGAAAGCGAACACAGCCGTCTGGCGGGTCAGCCCCTGCAGGTCCGCCAAGGGTGCCATTAGAGGCATGGTGACGGCGGCCTGGCCCGAGCCGGACGGGATGAAAAAGTTCAGGCAGGTCTGAAAGAGCAGCATGCCTTGGGCAGCGAGATGGGGGCCCACTCCGTCCAAGAGCGAGCTTGCACCAAAGATGAGGGAGTCCAGGATCTTGGCGTCGTCCATGACCACAACAATGCCTCGAGCAAAGCCAACCACCAGCGCGGCGACGACCATGTCGCTCAGACCGTGCACAAAGGCCTTGGTGGCCCGGGTCGGAGAGAGCTTGCCGATGGTCGCAGCCAGCAGACCCATGAGCAGAAATCCGCCAGCCATGTCGTTGAGCCACCAGCCTCCCTTCTGGACCCCCACCATGATCCCGATGAAGAGCAGTAAACAGGAAACGACGATGGCGCCGTGCCGCCAGCTTGGCGTGACCAGATCAGCCTGATCCATCTCGGGGTCTGGCGTGTCCGCAACCAAGGAAGCTGTCGGATCCGCCTTAATCTTGGCGCCGTAGCGCAGAATATGCACGATGGTCAGCGTGATACAGAAGACGAAGAAGATGGCCCGCAATCCGATGCCGGAGTTCAGGGGAACCCCAGCGATGCTCTGGGCGATGTTCACGGTGAATGGGTTGGTGGTGGCTGCAGCAAAGCCAATGCCGCTGGCCAAGACCACGACGGAGAGACCAAAGAGTCGGTCGTAGCCCAAGCGCTTGGCCAGCAGAAGGAAGACCGGCACCAAGGGGATAAACTCCTCGCCCATACCCAAGGTGCTGCCTCCAATACCCATCAATACGGTGAGCACAGCGACCAGCAGCCAGACGCGCTTCTCAAAGCGCTTGGTGAGCCAGCTCAAGGTGGCGGTGATGGTCCCAGTGGCCCGCAGAATCCCAAAGACACCGCCCATCATGAAGATGAAGAAGATGATGTCGGCAGAGTCCTCGAGACCTCGGGGAATGGCGGAGAGCAGTCCCTGAAGTGAGACCGGCGATGCGGCCCCCTCCGGTGCCTCTTGGGTGAGCCAGAGACCATGGAAGGACCTGGCTTTCTCCAGCACTTCGAAGGAGCCCGGGACAACCAGTTCCTTGGTCATGGTGCCGACCTGGGTCTCCACACGCTCAAAGCTGCCGCTCGGCACAAACCAGCTGGCGACGGAGACCACCGTGGTGACCGCGAAGAGCAACGTGAAGACGTGGGGAAGCTTTAGGGTGCTGAGCCACTTCTTCATCGCTTGCGCCCCCAACCAAAGAGCGACTTCTCAGACCCACCATCCGTCGTGGTGGGCTCGGGCTTGGCAGGCTCCGGCAGAACGGCACGCGGGCTTCGCATGTAGGGAATCGCGTCGTCTGCACGGATCCTTCCGGCCACGACTGCCTGCTGTAGGGCCTTGTCCATCGTGACCATTCCGACCCCTCGCCCCCCTTCCATCAGCGAGGCCGCTTGATGCAGCTTGTTCTCCCGAATCAGGTTCCGAATCGCTGAGGTGCCGACCATCATCTCAAAGACCGCCACGCGGCTCTGGGGGTCCTCGGCGGCGGGCAACAGGCGCTGACTCACCACCCCCAACAAGCCCGCGGAGAGCTGGGTACGAACCTGGGCCTGGGCGTTCGGAGGGAACACATCGATGATGCGGTCGATGGCCTGGATGGCGTCGTTGCTGTGCAGAGTGGCCAGGACCAAGTGACCTGTCTCCGCAGCGGTCAGGGCGGCGCCAATGGTCTCCAGATCGCGCATCTCGCCGACCAGAATCACGTCGGGATCCTGGCGCAACACGTAGCGCAAGGCCTGGGCAAAGCTGCCGGTGTCTTGGCCGATCTCTCGCTGATCCACGGTGGCCAGGTGCTCCCCGTGGACGTACTCAATGGGGTCCTCGACGGTCACAATGCGACAGGGGCGGCTGCGGTTGATGCGGTCGACCAGACACGCCAGAGTGGTGCTTTTTCCCGAGCCTGTCGGTCCCACCACCAGCAGGAGTCCGTGCGGGCGGCCGCCCAACTCCAGGAGCGAAGGGGGAAGACCTAGCTCCTCTGCCGAGGGCACTGCGTCATTGATGATGCGCAGGGACGCGGCCATCTGGCCGCGCTGAAAATACGCGTTCACCCTAAAGCGTTTTCCACCGTCAATGGCCAGCGCGAAGTCCAGGTCTCGCTCCAGCTCGTATCGGCTGCGCTGGGCGCCGCTCATCACCGAGAAGAGCAGCATGCGCATTTCGGCCACGCTGAGCGTGCGTTCCCCAATGGGCTGCAGCTTGCCGGCCCGGCGTAGGATGGGGGGCCGTCCCACACACAAGTGCAGGTCGCTTGCCCCCTGCGCGACCACCAAGCTGAGCAGAGCTTTCATGTCCATCTCGGTGCCGGTGCCCTCGATGGTGGAGAAAGTGGCTGATCCTGTGGCCATGCCCTGCGCGTGCAAGGCGAAAGCATCCTTGTTGGTAGAGGCGGCCATGCCCGCCTCAAAGGAGATTTGCCCCTCCTGCATCAAGTCCAGCAGGTCGCGGTTGAAGCTGCGGAGTTCTGGAGAGCGGCTGCCGTTGATCAGGTCATCGAGCCCCTCAATGTCCTGCTTGGCCAGCAGTTTTCTGGCGGGAGGGGTGAGCGTGATGACCTCGCTGGCGAGCACCCGTCCTGAGCCGTCGGCACGGGGCACCAGGCGCTGAGCGAGCACCCCAACCAGCGCCAGGGAGAGATCAAAAGCCAACTGCTCCCGCTGGTGAGCGGGCACGTAGGCCATCAGCCGACGGATAGATTGGGCCGCGTCGTGGGTGTGCAGCGTGGCCAGGACGAGGTGACCGGTGAGGCTGGCTTGCAGGGCGACCTGAACGGTCTCGGCATCCCGGAGTTCGCCGAGCACGATCACATCCGGGGATTGGCGCACCACGTGGCGCAAGGCGGCGTGAAAGCTCTCGGTGTCGCTGCCTACCTCGCGCTGTGTGACCCGGGCTTGGGCGTCGTTGTGCACAAACTCGATGGGGTCTTCGATGGTGACGATGTGACAGCGCCGGGTCTGGTTGATGCGGTTGACCATCGCGGCGACCGTTGTGCTCTTGCCGGAGCCAGTGGCCCCGCAGACCAGGACCAGACCCCGCTGTGCTTCGGTGAAGCCGAGGGTCGCTGCCGGCAGACGCAGATCCTCCAAGTCCAGGTTGCCGGTGGGCACATGGCGCGCGACCAAGCTCAAAGCCCCACGGGACCGGGACAGGTTGATGCGAAAGCGTTCATGGCCCAGAGTCAGCCCCAAATCCGCGTCCCCGCCCTGAGCAAAGATCGCTCGGCGAGAGGGAGTTCGCAGCAAGCCGTCGGCAAACTCAGAGAGCAACTCTGCCGGAGTGGGCGGCAACTCCAGGGGTTGCATCTGTCCGTGTACACGCTGGGCCGGCTTGGCTCCAGCGCACAAAAACAGGTCGCTGGCGCCCTGGGCACGCATCTGGCCCAGGAGCTCGGAAATGGAAGGGTGAGCTTGCATGCGCTCAGTGTAGGCCAGAGGCCTCGCTATGTATTAGCCTTCGACCATGCTCCTGCTCCTCCTCGCCTGCAACAGCTCCTTCTATGACCGCATCGTGGTCGAAGGCACCCAGGCCAACCAGTCTCTGGGCAAGCAGCCCGCCTATGCTGGAGACGTAGACGGAGACGGTGTCGGCGACCTGGCCGTTCGAGACAGTCAGGGCACCCTGGTGTTCTCTGGGGCCGTGATTCTCGGAGACGACTCGCCAACGGTAGAGAGCGCCTGGACCCGCCTGCCTCTTCCGGCGAACCTGGATTTTCCGGACACCACCCAGCAGCTGGGGGAGATCCAGACCATCGGTGACCTGAACGGCGACGGCCTGGATGAGCTGGTCGATGCCATCGCTTGCCGCAACCCGGATTCCTGTGGGACAGGCGGCTGGATTCGGGTCTACGACGGCGCCAGCATCGCCTCGGGCACCCCCTCGGCCATCTGGACCGAAGAGGTGGAGTCCCCGGATGTCCTGGCCATCGACACTGGCATCGTCGACGCGGCAGCACTACCCGTGCTCGCCATCACCACAGGGGAGACCGCCTGGGTGGTTCGCGGTGAGGACCTGCGCGACGGCGTGCCCTTCTCGGGGACCGAAATCAGTGGCCCCCACGCGGACCTGACTCTGGCAGACCTAAACGCAGATGGCCTGGATGAGCTGGTGATCGGCCAGCCGGACGCACCAGGCGGTGGCCGGGTTCGGGTCTACACCTGGACGGGCACGGAGCGCCGACCCGACCCCTTGGAGAGCATCATAGGCCCCGATGATGCCCGCTTCGGGGTGCGTATCGCCTCCGTTGACCTGGACCACGGTGGCCAAGAAGACCTGCTGATCTCCGGTTCACCCTTCGGTGACGAGGGCGACGCACCTGGGATGATGTGGCACATCAGCGGAGAGGCTCTTGCACTCGAAGGCGGCCGCATCGAGCTGGAGAGCACCAACGATGCCAGCTTCAACACCTTGAACCAAGCGGACCTTCAAGGAAATATCGGCCTGTTCGGCCACAGCCTAGACGCCTGCGAGGATCTGGACGGAGACGGGTTGAACGATCTGGTCTTTGCAGCCCGGCCCAACCGTGCCACGTTGGTGGGCACACGGGACGGGCGAATCTTAGGCCTCTCCTCACAGGACAGCAGCGCCTCATTCCTGATCTGGCAGCACTCCCCGCGTGCCGGCTGGCTGCTCTACGTCGCCTGTCTGGGGGACCTGGATGGAGATGGCCTGGGCGAGATCCTGGTGGGCGCGCCAGGCACCCTCCAAGTAGACGAAGAGGGAGCAGGTGAGTTCTGGATCCTGTCTACGGGGACGCAATGATCTGGGCGCTGCTTGCCTGCACCCCGACCCAAGCCCCTCTCGCGTCCTTCGAGGACGCAAGGGTCGGTGACCGCATCGCCTGGACCTACACCAGACACCGGGAGGACTTCCGCCAGGGCTGGAAGGAACTCCAGGTCTTGGACTCCACACTCCTCCTGGAGTTAGAGGTCGTGGCACTGGAACCGGAGCGGGTGTGGCTACGTCTGCGCGCAAGCGACGCCGATGGCGTGCGTCCCAAGCACCCCGCCCTAGCACAGGACTTGTTGATCCCGGTGGAGCGGATCCCGGGCTCAGAGCGCTCGCTTGGGCCAAAGGATGGCCGCATCGATGCCCCCGGCGGCACATTCCGCTACACCACCGAGCGCCAAGACGGCCGGCCACAAGGCGGCTGGCTGCGCACCGAAGGTTGGACCCGATCTGAGGGGCCCCTCTATCTGAGCGATGGCCTGTTGCTGCTTGAACGCACAAGCGGCAGTGAGAACAAGGTCCTGGACGCTCAGCGCTTGGAGATTCAAGGTGTCGCCCCCGGACTCTCTGGCGATGGTGAACTGCCAGATGGACTGCACTTGCTCGTCCCGGGCTCCTGGCATGTAGAGGGACGCTGGACACAGAACGGCCTGGTCGCCACCCGCTCCGAGCAGACCTTGCGGGGCGCCACCCTAATCCAGACCCGGGCCACCTACAGACCCGCAGACAAGGGCGCCGCCAGCAGCGCAGACTGCCTCCAGGTCGACATCGACGTGGTCTGCCGAGATGCATTGCCCCAGAGCGTGACCCAGACGCTCTTGCCAGAAGTGTTGATGAATCTGGCCACTAGGTCCACGAACGCCGCCCCCGAAGACGGCTTGCTCACCCAGCACCCCACCCAATCTGGCCCAGTCCAGGTCCGCGTGCTGACCCTCCCCGACAGCTCCTTTCTGGACGGCCAAGAGATCGCCGGGGACCAGTCGCTGGCCTACGCCACACAGCCTGAGGCTCTCGAAGGGCTCTACTTCCCACGCGCCTTGGATCCCTTGGAGGAGACCCACCGCTTCCCCCAGCCCGCCCGCGCGCTGGACACCCGGGCCGCCCTGTGGGCGTGGTCGGAGAAAGAGCACTGAAAACAATGCCCATGTATGGCATAATTCCCACTTGCATTTCGCTTACTACGGCGCGCATATGACAGCGTGCAACTCACCCTGTTGGCTATTGATCGCGACCCCCTGCTGCTTCAGAGCGTCGGAAGGATTCTGCGCCCTCACCGAGTACTCCAGACCACAGGTGGCCTGTTGGGCATGACCATTCTGCGCAGCGGACAGCGCGTGGGTGGCGTATTGGCGGGCTTGGACCTGGGCGGACTGAGCGGACTAGAGGTACTCCTGGAGCTCAGCTTGGAGTACCCAGATCTGGCGAAACGCTTCGCCTTTCTGGCCCCTCACTCGCACCAGCTGGCCATAGAGGGGGTGCCCATCTTGGGCAGACCACCGGATCCAGCCGCGCTGGTTCAGTGGAGCGTCAGCCCGCGGGGGCGGCTCCCTCAAAGCCAAATTCGGCACTTGCACTCCTGATAGAGTTCCGTTCAAGACTTCTCTTGGATTGGGGCAGTACCGTTCAACACACCCTGACCGACCCTTCGGGCCGACAGGTCCGTCTCATCGCGCCCCTTGGGCGTGGCGGCTTCGGTGCGGTCTATCTGGCGGAAGTGCGTACGCCCGACGGTCTGACGCACAAGCAGGCCGTCAAGCTGATGCACGCCGACCTGGAGCTGGATGAGGACCTGGCTGCGCGGGCCCGAGACGAGGCCCGTCTGATGTCCCAGCTCCACCACGACCACGTTGTGGCCGTGTACGCACTGACCAAGCTGGAAGACCGCTGGGCGGTGTTCATGGAGTACGTCCAGGGCATCGACGCTGGCGCCTTGTTGGCCTCGAGCGAGGGCGGGCTTCCCCCAAAGGTGGCCGTGGCGATGATCGAGCGGGCTTGTGCCGCGCTGGATGCCGCGTGGAATCAACCCTCTCCTGACACCGGGCGTCCCCTGCGCGTGGTCCACCGCGACCTAAAGCCGGCCAACTTGATGCTCAGCGTCGAGGGCAGCCTGAAGGTGATGGATTTTGGGGTCGCCCGGGCTGACTTTGACCGAGAGGCCCAGACCCAGTCCACCCAGTACGGAACGGGGCGCTACATGGCTCCCGAGCGCTGGCTGCACATCCGGGCCGAGCACGCCAGCGATGTCTACGCACTCGGTGTGACTCTGTACGAGATGATCTCCGGACTGCGGTTTGAGCGCATGCCCCTTGCGCCGTCCAACTTTGAGAGCAAGCTCGAAGAGATGCTGGCGGCCATTCCACACGAGCAGGATCCCGACAGGCTCGTCACCCAGGTTCTACGAGGCATGCTGGCCTTTGAGGAAGAAGCGCGTCCCAGTGCGGCCCAGGCCATGGACGCACTGGATGAGCTGGCCGAAGGCCTGAGAGGACCCAGTCTGCGCCGCTACGCCCGCTCGATAGTGCCTCCCCTGCTGAAAGAGCGGCAAGAGCAGCTGCTAAACGACTCCGTGGTCTGGCCTGGGGGCTCGCCCATTACCCCAACGCCTGGCGCACCGAGCTCGAATCCAGAGGCGAGCTCGAATCCAGAGGCGAACTCGGGTCCCACACCGAACTCAGGTCCCACAGACGAGACCCTTGCTGAGCCCAGCAACCCAATGCAAGCAGTGCCGGGCGCCATCTCGGCTCCGGAGTTCTTTACGGACTCCGGGCCCATGGAGGAGCCCAAGAAGAGCATGTTGCTGCCGGCTATCGGCGGGATGGGGCTGGGTCTGGCTTTGGTGGCGGTGGCGTTGTTCTGGACGGCAGGCGGAGCGCCTGATCGGGAGCCGGAGCCGCCAATGAACGTGGCCGAGGTCACCGTGTCCGAGGTCACCGTGTCCGAGGTCCCTGTGTCCGAGAGCGCGGAAGTGCCAGTTGCGCCTTACGAGTTGGACGTGACCGAGGTGGTAGAGCGGGATCCCATCGCGTCAAAGCCACCTTCTGGGAGGAGGAGAAAGGACCCCCCAGCAGCTCAGACACAGCCTGTGCCCGAGCCCGAAAAGATTCCTGAGACGGTCATTATCCCCAGGGAACGCGCTCAGCCGGTCACTCCAAAAGAGACGTTTAGTATTATGTTTACGGCCGATCCAATGACCGGCTCGGTGAGCTACAAGGGCCAGAGCGCCGTCCCACTAGGGACCCTGCAACTGAAAGAGGGCAACCACACGCTGACCTGGCGGTGGTCTGATGGTCAGACCCTGAGTTGCTCTGTGTGGGCGACAGAGGGCAAGAGAGTGAAGTTCGACCTCGTATCGGAGAAATGCAAATGATTTGGTTGTTAGCGGTGGGGGTGGGGCAGGCCCAAGAGTGCCCAGAGATGGACATTGATCAGCAAGCGGAGCGGGCAGTGGTCGCGCTCACGGACGCCGACTTCAAGCTGGCCGGACGCCTTGCGGACGATGGGCTCTCGGCGCTCCCGTGTGCGAAACGCGTCGTGGATGGCGAGGACCTCGCCACACTCTGGCAGGTCAAGGGTGCGGTGGCGGTCTACACCGGCCAGACTATCCAAGGCGAGGAGTGGATGGCCCAAGCAGCAGCGGTGAACCCCTACTGGTTCAACGAACGGCTGGGTGCCCCCGTGGAACAAGTCTGGACGGCCCAAGTAGAAGCCTTGGCCAACCCCTCCAGCCTCACGGTCTGGCCGCTGCCCGATGGCTCCACCCTCTACGTGGACGGGCGCCCCCAGCGCCAGGCCAAGGTGGAGCTCTTCGCTGGCAAGCACTTGGTCCAGGTAGCCGAAGGCGCCGAGGTGCTGTACGCCGAAGAGGTGACCCTAGGTTCCTTGGAGACCACCCGAGTGGAGACCGGCTTGGCCGAGCCCACCTTGGACGCACCGCCCCGCTGGCCTTGGCTCGTTGCAGGCGGCGCGGGGATCGTGGGTGCTGGCGTGAGCTACGGCGTCGCCTATGGCCTGAACGACGAGATGGTGGCAGCCGCGAACGCCGCTGACCCCGATCGCCTGGCCAGCTTGCGGCAGCAGCAGGTGACTTGGGGCTACATTGCCGCACCAGCCTTCGTCGTCGTTGGCTTGGGCACAGCAAGCTATGGTTTGGTACGCCGCCAACGGGCGATAGAGAAGATGGAAGCGGAGCGCACTGAGTGAACACCCCAACTCGCCCTCACTTGCGCATCTTCGTGGGCGAAGCCTGTGGCCTGTGGGTCCTGGCTCTGAGCTTGGGGACGCTGGGGTGGTTTCAAGGCCTGCAAGCGCTCTTGGGCGCAGGCGTGGTGCTTCTGCCTTGGGCAGTGGCCAGCACAGCGAGCGCATTGGCGGAGCGCCGGCGCGGTTCGGCCGCTGACCGTGAAGGACCCGACCCCCAGCGCGCTCTGATCTGGATCTGGGCGCCGCTTTGTGTTGCGGCAGCGGGTGTTGTGGCCTTCTTGGCCCCCATCGCGCCAGTACAAGTCCCACCAACTTGGGCCGCTCCTCTGCTGGCTTTCTTGGCTTTGGGCAGCGGCGTTCTGGCCCGCTACCACCAGGACACCCCTGGCCTACCAGAAGCAGCGGGACTGGCCACCTGGGCACGCTGGGGTCTATGGAGCCTGGGCCTGAGCGCCCTGGTCTTGGCTGGACGCACCTGGGGTGTGACCGACTTTGCGGCAGAGCTTTGGTGGGAGACGGCCTGGGTGAACGCGTTGTGCACCGCCAGTGTGGCCTTGCTTGCGGAGGGCCTGTGGACCAGCCTGCGCGGTGCCCGACCCCTCAAGCGGCCCAGCCACATGCAACTGGGCTGGGCTCCTTTCTCCTCCCCGCTGCTTCTGCGTCTCTTCTTCAGCAGCCTGAACCCCGTCTCCAGTCTCTTCGACACCCTGGAGAACCTGAGCGGCATCGACATCAAGGGGACCTGGGCCATTCAGGTTCTGCGTCGCAGCCTGGAGCCTTTAGCCATCACTTTGGCCCTGCTGGGGTGGCTGAGCACGGGGCTGACCATGGTGGATGTGCACGAGCAAGGGGTTCGTGAACACCTGGGGGTGCCCGACAAACAGGTCTTGGAGCCTGGTCTACACCTGAGCTGGCCCTGGCCTGTGGACACTGTCCACCGGCTGCCCACCGAGCGGGTCCAGACCATGAAGCTGGGTCACGGCGAGGCTCCAGAAGTGTCAGCGGGGCAGTCTTTCGCTTGGCTCTTTTCGCTGGGCTACTCCGAGGACCAAGCCGTAGAAGAGGAGGAAGAGTCTCGCCTCTGGGCCAAGCAGCACGCGGCCGAGGAGTACACACTGCTCCTGGGAGACGGCCGGGATCTGGTGAGCGTGGACGGCTTGCTTCACTATCGAATCGCCGACCCACACGCCTGGCTCTACAACACCCAGAATCCGGAGCAAGCGGTGAAGTCGGCCGCCTACCGGGCCCTGATGCTGCACACCTCAGGCAAGGGTCTAGAGCAGGCTCTGAGCGAAAACCTGCAGAGCTTGGCCGGGGAGATTCGGGACACCATCCAGCAGAGCATCGCGGACCAAGGCTTGGGGGTCGAGATCGTCGATTTCACTCTCTCTGCACTGCATCCCCCCGTTCTCGTCGCCACGGACTACCAGTCTGTGGTCAGCGCCCAGATCGACCAACAGCGCATGCTGACCGAAGCGCAAGGCTACCGCTTAGGACGCTTGCCGCTGGCCCGAAGCGAGGCCCTTGAGAAGACCAGCCAAGCAAGCGCGGATGCCGCCACCCGACTGGCCCAAGCACGCGGCGAGGCGGCCGCATTCTCTGCAGTAGAGCAGAGCCACCAAGCCTCCCCTTCCCTGT
>JBLHMA010000078.1:0-16374 GCA_047621545.1 Cognaticolwellia sp.
GTGGGCATTCCTACGGAGTCCACTCTCCATCACCATCGCCGTCCACCCTGACCGGGTTCGTCCAACCCAAGGGCACATAGGACGGCGCGATCCAAGCGTAGTCACCCAGGCGTTCCCGGTAGTCATCCGGGGAGCCCTCGAGGATGGGGAAGCCGGCCTCCAACAGGACATAGTGGTCCCCGGGTTCCAGCTCGACTTCCACCTCTTCATTCCAGTCCAAGGGTCCCTCCCGATTTGTCTCCAGCTCCCAGCTCTGCACTACGGCGCCGTCCACGAGCAGCCTGACCTCGTCGACGGGGACCCAGCTGGCCGCTTGAACGCGTAGCTGAGCGGTCAGTGGACGGGAAGTCCTTAGGCGGATCATCTCCCCCTCCCCCACCGGACCCGAGCCTTGAACCAGCCTTAGGGAGGGAATGGGCCCCGTGCTGACCCGCACTGCTCCACGCGACACAGCGCTCTGAAGGCAGTCCCCGTCCACACCATCATCCGCTGGGCAGGGAGTCAGGTTCACCGGAAAGCCGATGAGCTCTTGCTCCAGAGAGTGGGTGTCCGAGTTGCCTGTTCCAGTGACCGTAAAGCCGGCATCCCACAACGCAAACCAGTCCAGACGCACGCTTCGATAGAGCTCCCAGGAGAAACGATTGAGGATCTCCATCGCATCCAAACCCTCCCAAAACCCACTTCCCACCAAGGGGGTACTGCGCGTCGTCTCTGCCAAAGGGTTGCCAATAGGGGTGCCCAAGGCCGAGAAGAAGGCGTGCACTCCGTACTCTGGCCCTTCTTCGACGTTGAACTCGATGCCTCGCGGGTGGTTGAGCTGACGGATGCGAGCTGGAGCATGCTGCTCAACGAGTTCAAGGGAGCTCTCCAGGTGTTTCTTCGGACTCTCTTCCTCCCAAGGAATCAGGTTGAAGTGGCCGATCGTGTCCCAGTCTTCTTCCTCAAAGTCGAAGAGGGAGTGGCTGACTTCCATGCCAGGAATCACGGTGAGCCCGGCGCCATAGCGGGCGATGAGCGCAGCCTCTGGAAAGGCCACAAGGTCGTGGTCCGTGAGCGCTGCAGCCTGCACATCACTGCAGAGCAGGCTGTCGAAGCGGGGCTCGCTGGGCGCAAAGGAATCCGGGCTCCACGCGGTGTGCAAGTGAAGCTCCGAGGTAGACCAGCCGGTGGTCTCGACCTCCTGAGCCAAGGTGGCCTGAATCACTTGGTCGCCGTCTACACTTAGGTCAATGACTTGGATGGCATCTCGAATGCCACGGGCGACAACGAGCCGATAGTACCCGTCCTCGAGCCAGAACACTCCGCTGCCCTGGCGCACAAGCACCGTATGCAAGCTGTGATCACGGGCGCGGGGGTCCGTCTCCTCGACGTTGGGTCCGGTCATTAGAACAGGGTTTCCCTCCGAATCAAAGACCATCACCCGGGCCCAAAGCGGATCTCCATCGGGGCGGCTCACCCGAAGCTCGATGCGATTTTCCGCAGGAGCGAAGGTGAACACCGACTCGGCCGTTCCACTCTCGAAGCGCACCCGAATGCGGTGCTCGCCCGGCTCCTCTGTGCTGAGATCCAGGGTCCCGATCCACTCACTGCCTTGGCCCAGCCGCTCATACCGAACGTGGCTGGCGCCTAGCGGCTGGGGCAAGGGGTCCCCATCCAGGGAGACGACGGGTTGCTCTCCCACCGCGGACTCCCCAATATCTACAAAGAGCGGAACCCACGGAGCAGAAATGGACGAGCCCGGAGGTGGGGAGACCACCACCAGTTCCGGTGAACAGGCCAAGAGCAGCGACAACATTTTCTCACTCTGCCCCACAAAGACCGGGGGCTCAAAGTTTTGCGCTAACCTGGGGACATGAATGATTCCGACTGGCTGCGCAAGCACTTGCGGGGCAAGACACAGCGCGCCGTGGCGGAGACCAGCCCATCCAAGCTGCGGCGTCTGGTGGGCAGAGTTCTCAAGCGTCTCCGTCCCCAAGTCGAGCCCAAGAAAGAGCCGCAACCCAACAAAGAGCCACAACCACGGTCAGGAATAGCGCCTCAGGACTGAGCTGAGATCCAATCCCCGATGTCGGAGAGCGCCTGCTCAAAGCTTGGAGCCAGCAGGTAGTGAGGCTGGAAGGTGGTCGGATCGTAGTCCAGCTCGCATACAGCATCCAGATCCCATGGAAGCAGCTGCACTGTTCCAGACCGCGCCCGCTCCAGCTCTCCCACACTCGAGAGCAGACCGGCTCCATAGCCCTTGACTTGACCTGCCTCCATCAGCACCCCGAACTCCAGGGTGTACCAATAGATTCGCGTCAAACGCTCCATGATTCTGGGGCCTGCACATGTCGCAGCCAGGCCAAAGGCTTGGCTAAGCGCACACACTCCCGGATGCAGCAAGCTGGCGGCGTGCCCCACCAGCTCATGAACCACGTCCGGCTCCGGGGTGTAGAAGGGCCGAGAGTAGTGGCGAATGTACTGGGTGGAGAGGAAAACACGTCGGCCAAGGTGCTCCATAAAAATGCGTGGGGTCACCAGCCCCGCGACTGGCTCCATGGAAAAGCCGGCGGCTCGGCGCAATCGCTCGTTGACAGTGCGGAGCTGAGGAATGCGTTCCGTATCCAGATCCAGCGTGCGCTCCAACTCCAGAAGCGGAGTCGCGATTCCCTGCTGATGCACTGGGGCCAGGGCTAGGCGGATGCCGCGCCAGACCGCATGCTCCTCATCCGAGTAGGGCGCCAGAGGCACCGCGTCGCCGCTGCGATACTGCAAGGCGATGTGAGCGATCGCGTCTCGGCGTGCCCGATAGTGGCCATCGCGAAAGCCCGGGTGCTCCGGGTCCAGCTCGATCAAGCGGTGTTCCATTCGCATCTATTGCCTCGCGACTCTCCGAAGCGCAAGGTCTGGCACGCTCCGTAGATCGCAACGGAAGCGCAAATGGGTTCTACTGGGCCATGGGCTTGCGAGATCGATTCAAGAAGCGGGTGGCCAAAGCCATCGGACGGGACTCCCCAACAAAGGAGGCCACCACTCGGCCTGCACCCAAGCCACCGCCGCCAAACAAGCGGCCACGTGCCAGCTACCGCACCCACAGTGCTGAGTCCGACGCGCCTGCGCCAGCACCAACGCTACCAACCGAGACGGTCCAAGCCGTCGCCCCAGAGATTGGGCTGCCACAAGCTGAACCTCTCCAGGTTGCGCTCCCAGATTCTGAGTCGCCCCAAGCTGAGCAGCCCCAAGCTGAGCAGCCCCAAGCTGAGCCGCCACAAGCTGAGCCGCAACAAGCTGAGCAGCCCCAAGCTGAGCAGCCCCAAGCTGAGCCTCCGAAAGCTGAGCCCAAAAAGCCTGAACCCCATGCGGATGCGCAGGAGGAGATCCGCCCCCAGCAGACGCTCGATTCAAGCCCCAACCCATCGGCCGCAGAGTCCCCTGCCCCTCTTCCCGCCGACGAGGTCCCGATGGACAAGCGGGAAATCGATACGGAGATCACCTACACCGTGCGCTTGTTCAACAAGGCGGAGGGCTTGGACACCGAGATCCAGGTCTTTGAAGGGGAGTTCGTGCTGGACGCCGCGGACCGATGCGCAGTGGACCTCCCCAGCTCTTGCCGGAACGGCGGATGTACGGTCTGTGCAGGCCGCCTGATCTCCGGAACCATGGAGATGGAGGACCAATACGTCCTGGAGGAAGAGCACATCGAGGATGGCTTCCAGCTGCTCTGCTGTGGCGTGCTGACCTCGGATGCGGTCATAGAAACTCATCAGGATGAGGTGGTGTCATGATTCGCGATCGACTTAAGCGTCTGGCTGGAAAGATCGGCAAACGCATCTCTGGACAACCCGCCCCCGAGCGCCCAAGTCCGCCACCGATCACCCGCCCTCCCATCGAGCCTGAAGAGGAGGTGGAGCCCGTCGACCTTGAGATCGACGCCGTGAGCTTGCAGACTTGGCTGGACGAGGAGCGAAAACTCCTGATCTTGGACGTGCGCGAGCCCAGAGAGCTGCGCAGCGGTTTTGCACAAGACAGCTTCCTGCTGCCCATGAACCAGGTGCCACAACGACTCGAAGAGCTGCCTCACGAAGTGGACATTCTGGTGGTTTGCGCCGCTGGGGCCCGCTCTTTTGGCGTGGCCCACTACCTTCGTGAGCAGGGCTTTGAGAAGTCTTGGTCGCTATCGGGCGGCGTGGGCGACTGCTTCCGACAGGGCATCGAGCGCAGAGTGGCGGCCACCGAAGCGCGCTTCCAGGTCTTAGACCGCGTGGAGGTGACCCTGCCCGATCAGGAGGAGCTTCAGGCCGCAAGCGTCCAGGACGTTCTCGGCGAGAGCCCCCCATTCCGCTACCGCGTTCGTCTCAAGCAGACCGACAACCCGCAGTGGGTCTTTGAGCTGCCCGAAGAGGCCGTGCACGCTCTGCGGTAGACTCCCGCCCAACCAGGAGTCCCCGTGTCCGATGTGCGCAACATCTTTGAGAGCATGCCTTCCCGCTACATCCCTGGGAAGATCCAGAAGACCGTGACCTACTACTTCTCGGTCGGAACCGAGAAGTGGACCGTCGCTCTGGGCCCCAAGGCCTGCACCGCTACCCCCGGCAAGCCCGAGAACGCCGATGTAGTGCTCAAGTGCGACCCCAAGCTCTTCTCCAACATGGTGCTCAAAGGCAAGATGCCTGGCCCCCTCGACATCGCTCGGGGCAAAATCAAGACCAACGATCCCAGCGCACTCCAGACCTTGATGACCTGCTTCAAGCAGGCCTAGCCTCTAGCCTAAGGGCTCAGCTCCGAGGCTCAGCGACGACGACGTAGTCGCTTCCCAGGGCAATCCCTCCTTCGATCTCGGCCAGCACCACGGCCCGGGACCGAAGGTCTTCAATTTGCGTGGCCATGGCCTGAGCCAGTCTCACACTCTTGAAGAAGCGCAGCTTGCTACTACACACCTTGAGCTGTCGCTCAATGTAGCCAGCGCCGTAGACGATGTCCTGTCGCCAAGCGCTCAAGACCTCAAAGCCACTGTTTTCCAGAGATCGGTGCACCCAGGCCTGGGGAAACTCCCGGTAGCACCGGTGCTGAGCCAGCAGAATGCACGCGTCCCGCAAGCGCTCCAACTCCAAGATGGCCTGCCCCCCTTCTGTGGGCGCCGTCTCAGGCAGCGGCTCCTTGCCCACAAGGTAGAGCACGCCTGCCACATGTGGCCGAAGACGGGCGAAGAGCTGTCCCTGATAGTAGGGCGCAAAGCCCTCGATCGCACCAAGCAGGTAGTCCGCCACTACCACATCAAAGCGCTCTTCAAACAGCAGTGTGGGGTCTTGCCAGTTTCCGGCCAGGGCCTGGTCTTGTGGGCGCAAGCCCTTCTCCAAGCGCCGAGCTCTCGACGCGGCCCCCGTCACCAAGGTCAGGCTCTCGCTGTCCAAAGTGCGCAGCCAAGCCAGGGAGTGCTCCCCTGTCCCGGCGTCCAAGACCCGCCCCCAAGGAGAGGCGCCATGATAGCGCTCAATCCCCGAAAAGAGCAGGTCTTGGGTAGGCAATGCCTCAGCTCCGAGGGAAGCTCAGGTCCAGGACGATAGCCACGTCGTCCTTGATCAAGTCGTCGGGCTTGCCTGGGTACGCGATCCCCCAGACCTGACGGTTCATCTTGAACTCGGACTTGAAGGTGGCCATGTCTGCGGCGACAGTGATGGTCGCTGGGAAGGTCAGCTCCTTCTTCTGCCCGCGCAGGTCCAAGATGCCGGTGACCGTGTGGGTTCCACCCTCTCCGCCAGCGACGATGCTGGTGGAGGTGAAGCTGCTGGCTGGATTGGCCTCGACCGAGAAAAAGTCGGCGGACTTGAGGTGCTTGGTCAGCTTCTCCGCGTCGGAAAAGGTGCTCTTCATGTCCACGATGAACATGGTCTCGGTGAGCTCTTCGCCCTCGACAACGGCGTAGCCGGTGAAGTCCTTAAAGCCACCATCATGGGTTCCGGTGACCTTGGCGCCGATGAAACCGATCTTGCTGCTGGCAGCGTCAACCTTGATGCCCTTCTCGGGCAGGGCAGGCATAGTTCCAGAGGCTGGGGTGAGTGCAGCCTCGGGCAAAGGAGCCTGGATTTCCTTGACCTGGGCGGCGGGCTTGGTGTCCACCTCCGTCTCGCAAGCGGTGAGAGCAGTGAGGGCCAAGCCCAGAAAGAGTACGCGGCGCATAAATGCTCCAAAAACGGATTGTGGTCGCAGGGGACCTTGATTCGGCGGGTCCCTTAACAGCGACCCACCAATCAGCCTGCCTCGCTGCTGCGATTCACTGTTCTGCGCACGCCCACTGTTCCGTGTACAGCCCTACCTGTAGAGTGACGGCCCCAAAGACGGAGCCCCCATGCAGCCCCTCGATGTTCTGAGCTTCTGGTACGACAGCACCCCAGAGCAGCCCTCCCAAAAGGCCCAAATGGGCTGGTGGAAGAAGGACGCAGACTTTGACCAGGGTATCCGCGAGCGCTTTGGGGCAACCTGGGAGCAGGCAAAGTCCGGTGCCCTGAACCACTGGAGCGCTACACCAAAGGGCCGCTTGGCCCTGATTATTGTGCTCGATCAGTTCAGTAGAAACCTGCACCGCGGCTCTCCCCTCACCTGGGCCCAGGATCCGATGGCACTGGAGCAGACCCTCGCAGCTCTGGACGCAGGCGAGGACAAGCTGCTCGCCATGTACGGCCGCCTCTTCCTCTACATGCCTCTGGAGCATGCCGAGGACGTAGCCATGCAAGAACGCTCGCTGGCCTGCTTTCAGGCCATGAACAACGAGTTTGGCGGACAGAAGAACTTAGTGGACTACGCGGAGCAGCACGCGGCCATCGTGCTGCGCTTCGGCCGCTTCCCCCACCGAAACGAGGTGATTGGACGAGAGAGCAGCGCCGAAGAGTTGGCCTTTCTCAAGGAGCCCGGCTCCAGCTTCTAAGCCGCAAGACGGGCCTAAGGAACGACCTTGAGCTTGGACACACGCAGAGTACCCTGGTCCGAGCCCAACTCTACGCAGAGGCGCACCTTGGCCGCGCCCTCTGGGACCTGGACCGTTTCGTCCACGTCCAGCCAGCCATCGCTGTCGCCAGCGGCCTGGCCAAGAACCGCCATACCGCCATCGATGAAGCCACCATCGGACTGGAAGAAGCGTGCCTGAAGCTGGCCAGCCATATCCTCGCGGCTCACGCCGCTAAACTGCCAGCGGCCGACGATGTTTACCTGGCCCTGGACCTGGATGCGCTCCACCTCGCAGGCTTTGACCGAGCGCACGCTGGGCTCAGCCAGCATCTTCAGCTCGCCATCAGCCAAGATCACCTTGCTCTGGTGGCCCTTTGGTGTCACCTGCCAGCGTTCGGCATCGTCGATAGACAGGTTTCCCTTGATGGGAGCCTTTTCCACTGGGTTCTGCCCTTCCGGGTGGCCCTCGGTCACGGCGCTCTTCCCGGCCCCATCAATGGCGTAGACACTGATCTCGGGATCCTGCGCGTTCATATCCAGCATCCAGCCGGTGTATCCAAAGGTCTGCAGGGCAGGCTGTGCCTTGTACCAGTCCACCGCACCATCGGTTGCTTTGCCCTTGATGGGGGTGTTGCGCGTCCCGCTAACCTTGAGCCGGGTGCCGCCGAGAACATGGGAGGCACCAGCCTTGGCCCAGCCTTCTGGCCCATCGTTGAACTTGACCGGAACCCACTGCAGACCATGCAGCTCTTCTTCCGCGATACGAAGCTCTTCGGGGACTGCGATGACCCAGCCCACCTGCTCGGGAGCATGCAACCAAGTGGTCATCTCCGTCCGTGAGTCGGTGATGTTCTGCTGATTGCTGACCACATAAACCACCCCAAACAGGGTCGGCAGCATCACCAGCGCGACCCCCAGGCCCATGCCCAACTCGCTGCGTCCAGTGCGCTGGACAAATGCCTCGACCAGAGCACGAATACCGACTGCCGAGAGCAGCGCAAAGCCCGGTACCAACACAACGATGTTTCGCTTGAAGAAGACCGTGGATCCGCTCATATAGGCGATGTAGGCCAGTGGAAACGCCGCCACGATGAGCAGGGCCTTCCATTTTCCGCCCTTCATGGCCAAGGGCAGCCCCAAGAGTCCCAGCGTCCACACGGGCAGGTAATCGACGACCAGGGAGCTCAGCATCGCAAGCAAGTGTGTAGGCCCTGGCTCGATCGAGGCCGCCCCATGGCCCATGACCATGTAGTGGTTCACTTCCTTGGCCATGTCCGTCAGGGCCACGCTGGGCTCCACCAAAGCAAACGGCATCGTAAGCACGAAGACCACCATACCGAGGGGAACCAGGAGCAGGCCCAACCCCAAACGCTCCTGTCGCCGTTCGCTCAGTAGCCAAGCAGCCAATGGGGTCAGGGCGCCCACGGCGGCGTTGTACTTAAAGCCGATGGCCAGCCCCAGGCAGACAGACGCCAGCAGGTAGTCCTTGGCAGAGCCGCGGGTATATACCCAGGCCGACGCCAGCATCAGAACCGAGACCCCTAAAGAAGTAGGAACGTCTACGGTAATCAGCGCCGAGTGCACGAGATGCAGGGGCGAAAAAGCGACCATCAAGCCCGCTGCCAAACCCACCCAAGGACCAAAGAGCTTGCGGCCAGTGAGCATCGTAAAGCCGGCAGCCAGCGCCCCCATCAAGCCGGTGATCTTGCGACCGCGGGCCCACATGTGTGCATCGCCGATCGTGTGCACCAAGTTGTCGGAGGCGCCGGTTGGAATGTCGGCCAAGGGGATAAAGTCGGCATTCCCCACCAGGTCAAGGTAGCCCAAGGCCGCCCCTACAGCCTGGATGTAGATTGGGAGGCTAGGATAGTGAAACCAGTGGGGGTTCAGATCCCCAGACTGGAGCATCTCGATGCCCTTGTTGATCAGCTTTGGCTCATCGGGGTGCCAGCAATAAGGCAGCCCTCCTTCCGCCCCAGGGAAGCGCAGCAGCACTGCCACAACAACCAGTGCCAAGAACACCGCGACCGGGTGCTCCTGAATCCAGGTGCTCACCACCTTGAGCGTGTCCTGCCAGGAGCGCGCTTCTGCCTTTTTCACCGGTGCTTCACTCATGGGGAGACCATACCTCAGGCCGTGACCTGAGAGGTGTCAACGAGTCCCCACGAGGTTCCAACTCTGGGTCTTACAGTCCAGACAGTTGCCCCCACCCGTGAACGCCGCCTCGAAGCTTCCTGAGAAGGTGTTCTCATCTTCAAAGACTCCGTTAAAGCTGTAATACTCCTGACAGGCGCCCGGTACAGTGCGGTCCGTGGAAAAGGCAAAGCCGCTGAGCGTGCCCGAGGTCTGGCCAGGCTGCCCCTTGGTCCCTTGAGCCTCGATAAGCAGATTAGTACCCGCTTGAGTCAGCTCCACTGTGGCGAAGCTCAGCTCTACCGAGCCCCAAGCGCACGCCATGCTGATACTTTGATCCAAGAACCAAGTATCTGAGTAGTCCACCGCGCACTCCTCATCGATCTCACCGTCGCAGTCGTTGTCGATGCCGTCATCGCACGCCTCCTCCGTGGCGATGGAGACTGTGCCGTTGAGATCATCGCAGTCATCGCAAGCCAGCACACCGTCTTGATCTTCGTCAGCGGCATCCTGGGTCAAGGCGTCGCAGTCGTCATCGATGTCATTGCAGTCGACCTCAAAGGCACCCGGATTGACCAGCGCGTCGAGATCGTCGCAGTCCAGGTCCTCCGCCTCGTAGGTGTCCTGGCACCCAGGATTGCTTCCATCGAAGTAGCCATCCCCGTCCCGATCGTAGGGGCTGTCCACACCGTCCTCCGAGCGCTGCAACTCTCCGTCGCAGAGGCTGGTTTCGGTGATGCCAATGTCGCTCTGACAGGCGACAACACTAAGCAAGATGAGCATCTCGACACTCCAAGGTCACAAAAAGGGCCGGTGACCCACACGAATCGCGTGTCTACTGTAGACCACGCTCAACCTAAACATGGACCCCGCGATGTTCGACGTACTCCTCCTCAACGCAGACTACAGCCCCGTACGGGTCTTGGACTGGCAGCGCGCCGTGTGCATGCTCTTAGACGACAAGGTCATGAGCGTCGCGGACTACAGCGGCCGTCATATTCGTTCGACGAGCTTGGTTTTACCCTGGCCAGCGGTGATCACACTGCGCCGCTACGCCAAGCACAGAGGCCGCATGCGCTTCAACCGCACCAACCTCTTGGCGCGAGACGCATACACCTGTCAGTACTGCGGATATGCTCCCCGAAACGGCCAAGGGCAGCCTGTGCGAACGAACCTGACGATGGATCACGTGGTGCCACGTGCCCTGTCGGTTGGCGGCCAGGTCACCCTGCCATGGAGTGGCCTGAAGGTGCCGGTGAGTTCGTGGGAGAACCTGACCACAGCCTGTAGAAGCTGCAACCAGCGCAAGGCGGCCCGGCTGCCCGAGCAGGCGCGCATGACCTTAGGCACCAAGCCCCGGCGGCCGAGCAACTACGAGGGTGTGCAGCTGATGTTCACCCGGCGTGACGTGCCCGAGGAGTGGAAGGACTTTCTGCCCCTGGCAGCTTGAGAGCAGCTTGAGAGCAGCTTGAGAGCAGCTTGAGAGCGGCTTGAGAGCAGCTTGAGAGCAGCTTGAGAGCGGCTTGAGAGCGGTACGTAGTGCTCCTAAACTGGGCCATAAGCGCAGGAGAGGACTTCACTACTCGCTCCTTTGTGCCGCTACACTGACGTATGTCCTTAGAAGCTCTGCTACTGTGCTCCGCCGGCGAGGTCACGTCCTTTAGGGCCACGCTCCAGGCCCAGGGTCTGCGCCTCTATGAAGCGGAGACCTTCCAAGACGCCAAAGCGCTGGTCCAGCGTCACCGCTTGCGTTTGGCCTTGACGACCGACTCGCCCAGCCACACGCAGCTCAAAGCCTTGCCCCAACTGGACCTTGTCCTAATGGGCCGGGACGATCCTGAGACAGCACGCCGCCGGCTGCGCGCTGGAGCGGCCGACTGGTTGAGCCTGCCGCTCCGTGCCAGCGATGTACAGCGCATGCTCAGCTTCCACCGGCGCCGCAGGGACATTGGTCAGTCCACCGAGTTCTTGAGCGCATCGGTCCTGGTCGACGCCTTGAACCGAGCACTCAAGACCCAGGCCTCCGAGCAGGTTCTGCGTCAGGTCGTGCGCGCAGGCCGTGTTTTGACCCGTGATGACCTCAACCCAGGCAACACGATTGCCGCAGTCCAAGCCGCGGTCAGTTTGGCGCAAGCGGCAACAAATCTACACGTCGGGGTACAGACCGACCCCGCGCTGCGGCCAACGCGTTTGGGCACAGCCAAGACCGCCCGGGCTGTGCTTCACCTGCTCATGTCTGGCGCGCAACAGGGCGCCACCATGGCCAGCGTGAGCGCCATCGAGCTGCAAGACCACATTCAGATCGAGGTTTACAGCGACATCCCGGTACGCTTAGGCAACGCATTCTCCACCGGGCCCGTGCACCGCATTGTGGGATCGGTCGGCGGCCGGCTCGAGCTGACCTCGACGACAGGGAGCGGCCTGCAAATTCAGCTCAGCCTACCCCTGGCGGAGACCTGAGAGACCCGGCTCCGCGGAGAGAGATCCCGCCCAACTCCTGAACGTGGCCGGCACTCCTACCCTGGCCCCAAGACAGAACCGTCTCCGCATCACTCCCACCGGCCCTGTGGCCCATGTGAAGGCGTGCGAGCTTCGCTGGATGCGCTTGAATCTGGATTCGCTCTGCCAGCTTGCCCATGGCCTCGTAGTTCTCGGGCAACAGGTAGCGACGGCCGCAGCCTTCCAGCTTAGGAAAGTAGCCCAGGAAAAGCCAAAGCAATGGTCCGCAGTCGTGTACCAGCCGCTGAGATAGAGCGCGCTCGACCCCTTCTCGCAGGCCTCGCTCCGCCAGATGGTCCACTGCCCGCCAGCGCCTGGATGCTTTCAGCTCACCAAGAATCTCGGTCTGCTCCTCCATGCTTTGGACCGCCAAGAGCCGGTCCATGCGTCCCCCCATTGCGACGGGCAGCACCCGCTCCCGCAGACGGGTCAGCCCCTTCTCAAAGCGGCCCTGAGGAAGGATGCCCACGCGCACGGTGGCCTCGTGCTGATCCCAGTATCCACGGGTCTGGGCGCTGAGATCCGAGCGAATCTGATGGTAGAGCATCAAGCGCCGACCGGCTTCCAGCAGCCCGAGCAGCTGCAGGTACTCCGGATGGCGCAAGCTGGTGCCGACGAGCTTGAGCTCCAACAAGGCCTGTTCTCCTGGGCTTCCCCAAGCGACGACCTCGGCACCGGAGAGCGCCAGCGCCAAGACACTGTCCGCCCCCTCTATGACTGCCCCGACCCGGCCAGGACCGCCAAGGTGCTTGATCACCAGGTCCTCATCTTCCCAACACTGGGTCTGCAGTAGATCCAGTTGAGGCTTGCGCGCGGCCGCCCGGGGACGAAAATGGCGGAGGTTGATGGCCAAAGGACGCTCTGGTGGAGGAAAGCAGGAAAGCCAGCAGAAGTGACTTATCCCAGAGGAATCACAGAAGAGGAATCAGCCGTGTGGGGTCACCGGAGACCACAACCGCTGGCCCATCAGCACCTTGAACCCAGGCCACCGATTCCCCCTCCGAGGTCTGCGCGATCACCAAGTCCTGCCATCCTAGGGCGTCCCGCTGAAGCAAGTGCACATTCTTGGTGCCCATGACCAGGACACGCCCTTGGTGGATCTCGATCTCTTGGGCGCTGTAGTCCTGAGGGAAGTGGGCGATCGCCCGGATCTCCTTCCATTCGGCACCGGAGAGCACCGCGACCCGCCCCTGGGCCTGGGTGCCATAAGCGTAGTGCCAGCCATCGCCGATCACCAGCTCCTCTTGGCCATCTCCATCCAGATCCCCGAGCGCCATGCTGCGCACGCCCCGATGGCTGGGAAGCGCGCTCTCCCCCTGGGGCCCGTGCAGGGTCAGGTCCCCATCGCTCTTGGGCAAGTCTCCATAGACTCGGCCAACCACAACCCCCTTGCTACTTGGCAGCTGACGCAGAGCGAGCTTGCCGATCTGCTCGACCTTGAGCTCTTGGTCCTGAACCCAACCAGCCTGAACGACGTTGTCAGCAGTAAACAGAGCAGCCCACACCTTGCCGTCCACCACGCGCAGCTCCGGCACTTGCGCCCTGGGACCTGCACGCTCAATGAGCAGGCTGGCCCCGTCGTCCCCCACCGCCCAGATCCGAGCTGGGGAGGCCCGGTCGGTCCGCCCCATCCCTGTGGCAATCAACACCTCTTCTTTCCCGTCTCCGTCCACATCCCCCCGCGCTGCCCGCTGAAAAACGCCGCCGAGCTCCGCGCTGCCCCCATCCCACTCCAGGCGCCCCTCGCTGTAGCGCAAAACCTCGTCTACGCCGTCTCCGTCGAGATCGGCTGCAGCCACCGCCTCGCTCGCGGGAAGGGTCTCCGGCGCGCCAACGCTGTACAGCGGCGCGCTGTGGAGAGATGAACTGGGGCTGGTGCAGGCACCAAGGAGCAAAGACAAGGTCGAGAACATGCCCACCTCCTATCGGACTTGGGGCTGCGAGGGTATGGTCCGACCCTTCCTGAGGACACCGATGAACGCCGGACCCAACACCCTGCCAGGGGGCGCCCAGACGATCTCTGTGCAGCAACAAGGACGCGGTGTGTGGGCTCTCTTCGTTCAGCCTGTGGATCCGGCCCTGGCCGTCGACGTGGTGGCCTCGTTGGCGGGACGCATGGTCGAGCTTGGCGACGGGGAGTACCTACTCAGCCAGGGACCGATCTCCGAGAAAGAGCGTTCCAGACTCCCCAGCAGCCTGTTGGCCGCTCCCCATGAGGCCCTCCCGAAAGCACTCGGCGTGCGCCTGGGCTTGTCTCTAAGCGCCGATGGACACGCGGTCTTCCTGTCCCGTAACGCACAGGACCTGGCCCAAGTTCTGGCTCCCTTACTCAGCCCAAGCTCTCCCCATCCTGCACAGGTATCGACCGAGACCTTGCTGGACTGGGCCGGAGACGAAGAGAGCTGGGTCGAGCTCTCACAGGTCACTCACAGGGGGCACCGGGTTCTGGAGCTTCGTGAACGCATCGGCACCCAAACCCTCCGCCACGAACGCTGGGTCGCCCCCAAAGAAGGCGGTCACTGGCGCGCGGGTTGGTCGTGGTAGCCCCGCCAACCTGGGTAGACACCGAAGATGCCCTGAACGAGACCCTGGAGCACCTCAAGCGTGCAGTCGAAGCGGGCAGACGGATCGCTCTGGACACGGAATTTCATTCCGAGCACCGCTACAACCCGCGGTTGATGCTCATTCAGCTGGCTACCACCGCCGGCGAGGCCATCTTGATCGACCCTCTGGCCCTGCCAAATCTACGGCAGTTGGGGCGGGTTCTGGCCGGTGCCCAGTTGATCTTGCATGCGCCAGGGCACGACCTTCCGCTGCTCGCCAAGCGCTGCGGTCTCCAGGCAAATGACCTGCAGGACCCGCAACTAATCGCAGGTTTCTCCGGAATGGGACACCCAAAGTCACTCTCTCATCTGTGCAGCGAAGTCCTAGGTGTCTCCCTTACCAAGGGCTCGACCCTCTCCGACTGGAAGAAGCGCCCTCTCTCCGCGGAACAGCAGGAGTATGCCGCCGACGACGTGCGCTATCTGCATCCTCTGACCCAGGCGCTACAAGAACGTCTGGCGCCAGAGCTGCGTCCAGCCTTGGCGGCTTGTACCGCGGAGCGCACCCGCTCCGCGCTCACCCTTCCACGGCCAGACCAGTCTTGGCGTCGCTTTGGCGTGGCACGCGTCTTGGACTCCCGCTCCCTCTGCGCCCTTGTCGCCTTGTGCACTTGGCGAGAGAAGCAAGCGCGAGAGCGGGACCAACCCACTCGACAAGTCCTGGGAGATGGACTGCTGATTGACCTGGCCCGTCGCCTCCCTGCCAGCGTTGAAGAATTGTCCACAAACCGACGTTTTCCCAAGCGACTCCTCAAAGAAAAGGGTGAGTTGCTCCTGGAGATCGTAGCCGCCAGCGCTACGGACAGTCCACCGATGATGCCGGACAACAATGAGCGCAGCCGCGCACGTAGAGCGTGCTTCGACGCCTTCTTGGCGCTGCGCGCCCTGGAGACCGGCGTGTCGGACAAGTTGTTGCTGCCCGAAGAAGATCGTGACCAAGCTCTGACAGGCAACTTTCACTCGGCGTGGCGCAAAGAAATCCTGGAACCAGCTATGTCCCAGTTTCTTCAGGGCGAATCACCCATTCGGATGCCTTCTTAGTCACCGATTGTCTCGACGAATGTCTTCGGATGTCTCCGGATGGCTTGCTCTGTCGTGGGTTGTTCGCTACTGTCAATGCATCGAAGGGCACGGCGCTCACTCAGGCCAGCCCCGAGAGAAACCAGTCAAGCCGCATTGCGGCCCAGGAGTTCAAAATGATCAAGGCATTCATCAACGACGAGTCTGGCGCTACTGCAATCGAGTACGGCCTTATCGCCGGTCTGGTTGCCGTGGCCATCATCGCCGCCCTGACCGCACTGGGCGGATCACTGGACACCTTGTTCAGCAACGTCGCGTCCACCGTGAACACCGCAGCTTCCTGAGCCGCACCCTTTCTCTTGGGCCTTCGCCCAGAAAGCTAGATTACACGCCGCTAACTCGGCACATGGAGTTCAAAATGATCAAGGCATTCATCAACGACGAGTCTGGCGCTACTGCAATCGAGTACGGCCTTATTGCCGGCCTGGTTGCCGTGGCCATCATCGCTGCCCTGACCGCACTGGGCGGATCACTGGACACCTTGTTCAGCAACGTCGCGTCCACCGTGAACACCGCAGCTTCCTGAGCGCGGTGCTCGGCTTGGCATGAACCCACGGGTTCCATGCCTTGCCGGCTTTGAACTGACTGGCAAGGCCAGCTCTCCTTCAGGAGGGTTGGCCTTGAGTCGTTTTCGAAAGCCAACTTTGGGCAAGAGACTCTGTACGGAACCAAACCGGAATAGGCCAGAGGAAGGCCGATCTACTGCTCCCCATCAGCAACACAGACGTTCTGTACTGGAATGTCTCTGAATGTCTCAAAACCCCTCGCCCTGTCGGCGTTCTACTGCCAATTTCAAGACATTGAAGGCGCCGACACGTCCTCGGAAAATGGCTCACCCCCTTCTCAAATCGCCGCCATGCAGCAACGGAGTTCAAAATGATCAAGGCATTCATCAACGACGAGTCTGGCGCAACTGCAATCGAGTACGGCCTCATCGCCGGCCTGGTCGCCGTGGCTATCATCGCTGCCATCACCGCTCTCGGTGGCTCCCTGGACACCTTGTTCAGCAACGTCGCGTCCACCGTGAACACCGCAGCTTCCTGAGCACGGTGCTCGGCATCGCCCAGGCCTCAGGGCCTGAGAGTCACGTCGAAACGACAAGCAAGGCCAACCCTCCTTCTTGGGGGTTGGCCTTCAG
>JBLHMA010000079.1:0-16294 GCA_047621545.1 Cognaticolwellia sp.
CGTCGGACCTCGGGTTCGGGTGCACCTGCCAACATTTCTACGCCTTCCTGATCGCGACTGAGCACGGTCAAGCGTTGCTGGACCTCTGAGGAGCAATCCGCCGACAGACCGCTCTGCCCTGCCAGGACCAAGGTTCGCGCCGCCGTCTCGAAGCGCTGCATTCGTAGAATTTCCATCGCCGCGAGGCAAAATAGAAGGTCATTCTCTTCCCCCGGACTTGCCCTCGAAAACAAGATAGGGGCTCCACGGGCATCTCCCGAGAGCACGAGAGCACGGCTTGCCGAGATGCGCGCATCAGGCGATCCATCATCGAGGACCTCCTCTAAGAACCTGAAGTCAGCCTCAGTCATGTGTTCCAGGTCCATGATCCGCCCAGTGTCCAACGCAGCCTCCACGACTTCCTCTCTGGCTCTGTCGGGTAGAGAGGCTGGGGCCAAGAACATGAAGGCAGCCCCACTGATAGCGACAAAGCACAGAGAAAGACCCAACGTCAGGATCCAGCCGCGTGTCATGGCAAGGCGACTGGCAAGAAGTCGGGCTCCATCGGCACAGGCATAAAACTTAGTGCGAATGCGAGGACAACAAGAGCCAACACCAGCCAAGCTCGTTTCGTGAGCTTAGGCTCCTGAGGGACCTCGAGGTTTTCATAGCCACGAAAGAAGAAGAGTAGGCTTGCCCAAACGGCCCATGGAGTCCACAGGAGACCTGCTGCAAGCACTACACCCAAGAGCAACTTGGAGATCCGCTGCGCTTGTTTGGGCCAGAGGCCAGCCATGATGTGTCCTCCGTCGAGTTGGCCAATGGGGAGCAGATTCATAGCGGTGAGGAGGCACCCCACCCAGCCGGCCAGTGCCATTGGCGCGAGTTCATCAAAGCGACCTGGAGGAGCCCCCAATTGCAGGGTGCCCAACAGGTCCATCAATGGAGGATTCGCAAAGATCAAGACTTCGGCATGTCCAGGCGGAGGCGGGGGGAACGCATAGTCCAACATTCCGTCGAGCGGCCCAAGCCACGCAGGCCACTCGATCGCGACGCTCGGGACGCTTGGGAGCGGTGGCGCCGGCCCCGTCTCTGGCAGAGAGATTGCAATGGCAGCCGCGGAGACCACAAAACCAGCCAGCGGGCCGGCAGCCCCCATCTCAAGCAAGGCCGTTCGACTCCTGGGCAGGGAACGAAGCCGAATCACCGCCCCAAAGGTACCAAAGGCAGCAGGAAAGGGGATAAAATAGGGCAAGGACAGGGCAAAGCCATGGCGTCTGGCCACAAGCCAGTGGCCCATCTCATGAGCCAGTAGAATCGCCATTAGTGTCCCAGCGAAGGACGCTGCCTTTCCCGCTGCATCAGCCTCGGTAAGGGGGTTTCCGCCTGTCCAGAGGAAGCCGTACACCAAGTAGACGCTGCAAAGCGTCGCGCAGAAGAGCCCCACACTAATGAGGGTCTCGCTTCGCGGGACCGGTGGACGTGACGAGTCCACCGCGGCACCCGATTCGCGCGCGTCTGGGTTCAGTTGCCTTCCAACTCGTCGACGGCCTGTGCACTGACTTGCTGAACCTGCAGCTCGTAGGTGCCTTCATCGCCGCCCCCGGACACCAAGACCATGTAGGTCTGCCCGCCGAGCAGCGTTGCGGTCAACAGCGCCTCTTCGCCACTCTGACCGCTCGCGCCACCCAGGTTGTAGCGCATAGAATACCTGAAGTCGTCGTCTTCGTCACGCTCGTCCAAGTCGAAGATTCCTAGGTCGCTTAGGTCCTCTTCAGCCACACCCGCTGCACACTGCATCTGCCAGATCTGGTCCAAGAAGCTTCCTGGCTGAACCTCGTCCGCGTCCAAAACCCCATCCTGATCGTAGTCCACGCCGCATCCCATAGGTGCGGCAACGGCAGGACATGTCCCCTCCTCTGCATCCTCATCAGTCCACGCTGTGCTCGAAGTGAACAGCTGGTAGTAGAGATGTGGAATGACACTGTTTGGGAAACTCCAGGTCTCCGTGGAGCTGCTGCAAAGTGCCGACTCCCACTCAGCGGGCTTGATCGCCGGGACGAGGTCAACCTGAACGAGCGCGATCCAAGGGTCAAATGGTGCCTCGTCCCCACTGGTGTTCTCAAAGCGGCGATCCAACTGGATTGTCACTGGTACGACCTGGCCGTTGGGTCGGCCGCTTAGGTCCAAGAGCCAGCGGTCCGTGTCCGACACGTCGGCTCCCGTGGCATCCCCCTCTTCCATGATGCGGGTAGAGAAGTCCTCACTGATCTCGCCCAAAGCAAAGACTGGCCGTCCGTCTTCCGGAAGCTCAGGCAGCGGGACCACATTGGCTTGGTCCAGTGCGGAGAAGACCCTTTCTACTTGGAAGTCAGGCTCCCCATCGTTCCAACGCACCACAGCACCACTAAGGCTCGCGCTGCGATCGATCTCCAACGCCACCTGATCCAGGTTTACACCCATCAGGCGCACAACCTGCACTCCGTAGTCTCCGGCTGCGTAGCCAAAAAAGTTAAAATCAGGCACGAAGGTGTGAAAGTCCTGAGCGTCAACCAAGACCTCGTTGGCCTCGACCTCCAGAGGGTCAGCAGTGGTGCCATCTTTGAAAAACCGGTTGCTACCACGAACGTTGAAGCCGGTCTGGTACCCGTTGGCTCCATAAAACACGCCGGGGGTGGCACTGGTAGGTGCCACAGTCGGGGCGCTCAGACTGCTCGCGGCCGCGTAGGCTGGCCAGACGGTAGAATCGACCAGGTCAGAACCGAAATCGTTCTGAACGCCAGAGGTCAGCATGGCCATGTGCCAACGCAGGACCAGTTCCCCGAAGCTGATTTCCTCCCCACCAATGGTGGAGGCCGCCAGGGCGACGTTGTCCGTGGAAGCATCGCCCAAGTCTGCCTTATCAAGTTGGACAATAGCGGAGAGAATATCCGTGCCATAGGCATCAACCAGCCAACGGCCGAAGAGGTACTGAGCCCCCCGTGGATCCGTCGCGATGATGCCGTCGTCGTCGTAGTTGGTCAGGCTGTACAAGTAAGGCGCGTCCATATAGAGCCAAGCGTCATCGTGGTACGCGGCGCCAAAGCCCACTGTGTCTGCGACAACGGTGCCCAAAGTCTCCACCAGCCATGTGTCTTCCATCCCGGACTCGGCTTGTAGAACTCGATAGTTGTAGAGCACCAGATTGGTGTAGGAACGGGCGATCTCTGCGGAGAGGGTCATGGACGTGTACTCGTCCACAGTCGCCGTATAGTAGCTGTTGAAGAAACCATAAGGGTCTGGCGCGAACACGAAGATGACTTCCTGCTCGTTGGAGCCCGGATTGCCCGTCGCATCGAAGTCGGAGAGGTCAACCTCGGGGTTGGCGTAACTGGGAACAACCTGCTCAAAGTCGTCCTCGTCCGATGAACCCAAGGGGAGCTTGTTCAACCAAGGGCTGATGACGACGGAGACGCGACCGTCAGCGTTCAGATCGCTTGGCTCCCCCACCAGTGCGTCGATGTTCGCGAAGATGTTGGTGTCCACGATGTCAGCCACACCCTGCAAATCGCAGTTGTCCAAGCCATAGGCGTCCCTTGGGTCGGCCTCCTCGACGCTGCCGTCGCAATCCACATCCCAGTCGATAGCGACATCGTCGTCGACCCAGATCGCTACCGAGTCCCCCAATCCCCAGAGCGTTGCAGTGATCTTAGCGTAGCTTCCATCGCTGTTGAAGTCGTTGCGTACACGGAAAGATTGCCGGCTCACACCTACCTCGGGTTCGCCTGCCGGTGGGGCGCTGTGGGTAAGTGGGGTCCAGTCTTTCCCCGGTGAGCGCTTGAGCTTTGGTGAGGCGTTCGCTTGCGTAGGGCTCTGAACCGGCCCTGCACCGCCGGTGTCCTCCTCCTCTGAATCCAGAGTCGCGTCGGTGTAGCGCAGGTTGTATCCAGCCCCCGAGTCCCCTTCGTTCACCACTATCAGGAAGAAGTTCTGATCCTGGTTGCTGTCGCCGCCCGCGTCACTCAGGTTCACACTCTCGTCATCTGTAGTGAAAGTGACCACATCGCCTGGATCGTCCATCTCACCAGCCGGATCGGTGTCCGCGTCGGTATCCGTATCCGTGTCCGCGTCGGTGTCCGCGTCGGTGTCCGTGTCCGCATCAGCGTCGGCATCAGCGTCGCTCTCCGCACCAGGACGGCTGTTGAAACGGTCGTCTCGCTCCACGCAGGCGATGTTCGCTAAGGAGCCCATGGCAAGGCAGGCGAGGAGCAGAGAAGGGAATCGGACAGGGCGCATCGCGTCTCCAGGGCAGGCAACAGGCACCTACGTACCATGGAGTCTACACGCGCTCGACGACGTATGCGAGCGGCCTATCGTGGCGCGCTTGACATCCCGAGTGGCAGAATGCACCTTCCCAGGCCCTGCGTCTCACTCTGGAGCCCTTGTGTCCATGCTGCTCATCTTGAGTCTGGCCTGTCAAAGAGGCGCGGCAGCCGACACCGCTGACCCGTACCGGCCGAATCTAGTCTGTCCTGGTGATGCAGGATGCGAGGACGCCGATGGTCCCCTCCGAGCTGGCGCTGCCGCAGTCAGCATCACGCCCGTGTGTTTTGAGACCTGGTCTGACTTGGACGGAGACCAGCGCTACAAGGTGTCCAAGGATGAATACGCCGATTGTGGCTGCGATCGGCTCTGCCCAGAGGACCCTGGGTACCCTGGCCCTGATGAGGGAGAGGGCGACGGGAGTTTTTTGGCCATGTGGATGGGGGGATTCTCCGTTGGCCACCCAGCCCAAGGGGTGCATGACGAGCTCTGGGCCCGAACAGTCATAGTGGAGCGCGGAAGCACTCGGGTCGCTCTGGTAAGCGTCGACTTGGTTGGCTTCTTCAACGAAGACGTCATCAAGGTGCGCAGTGCACTGGAGGCCGAGAACCTCGAGGTGGATCACCTACTGATCACTGCAACCCATACCCACGAAGGCCCCGACACCATGGGCCTTTGGGGTAAAGCCTTTGGCAAGAGTGGGTATCAAGACTTTTACTTGGAGCAGGTGCGCGAAGGCATCGTGGAGAGCGTTCGGCAAGCCTTAGCAGAGTTACGTCCCGTCGGCGAGGCCAGGTTGGGTGCCGTTCAGGCGGCCGACTACCACCCCGATGGCATCGCCAATGTGATTCGCGACACGAGAGACCCGGTCGTGATTCCTCAGGAGGTGGGAAGCCTCTGGCTCAGAGACGAGCGGGGTGAAACGATCGCGACAGTGGTCCACTGGGCCTGTCACCCGGAAACCTTGGGCGACGACAACCTGCTCATAAGCTCCGACTTTGTGGACTCTCTGCGACAAACCGTCGAGCAGGGCTCCAATTGGGAGGCCTACCAGACCGAAGGCCTGGGGGGGATGGCCATCTACATGCAGGGCATGGTCGGCGGCATGATGACTACGCTACGCATGGACGTAGAGACGCCCGACGGCGACATCTACGCCGATGCTGGCTTTCCAAAGACTGAAGCGGTGGGAACCCTTTTGGGCGAGATGGCGGTAGAGGCCGCCAAGGGCGGGGAGATCTTGGACCCCGATGCCCTGCTGGCTGTACGAGCCCAAGAGCTCAAACTACCTGTCGTAAACACAGCATTTACGGCCCTTTTCTTGATTGGGACGCTCCCCCGCACACTGTACGATTACGACCCGGATGAGCCGGCAAACTCCGACAATCAGCCAATGGTGCTCACGGAGATAAACCTCATCCAGTTGGGCCCGCTCAGCATGCTCACCATGCCGGGTGAAATTCTGCCCGAAGCCGTGATCGGAGGCTACGATGGCAGCCTGACCGGCACCCCGCTCTACGACCTGGTGCAGAACGACAACCCAAATCCTCCTGCATTGGATTTAGCTCCCGGCGCGCCCTTCCTGATCGAAAAGATCCCTGGGACCCATAGATGGGTGATTGGCCTGGGCAATGATGAGGTCGGCTACATCATCCCCAGCTACAACTTTGAGACCCATCCCGAGACACCCTACCTGGACGAAGCGCAGGGGCACCACTACGAGGAAACCAACTCTCTTGGTCCTGACACGGAGCCGCTCCTCACTGAGGCGGCCGAGGCCCTGCTCTCCTGGAGCCCTTGATGCGCGACTACTACGAGGTGCTAGGCGTCCCACGAAGTGCCAGCCTGGTTCAGATCAGACGGGCGTTCAAGGATTTGGCGCGCAAGCATCATCCCGACCGAAATCCTGGGGACGAGCAGGCCGAACGACTCTTTAAGGAAGCAAGCGCAGCCTATGCTGCCCTGGCAGACGCCGAAAAGCGGTCCTTGTACGACGAGTTTGGGTACGACGGGTTGGCCGTTGGCTTTCGTCCGGAGCGAGCTCGTCTCCGAAATGCCAACACTGCGGGTCGGAACGCTTACGGCTCCGGAGTGTCCTTCAATGACATTCTTGGCGGCCAGTTCAGCGGCGACAGTGCCATGGACCCTGAGGCGCCCAAGGACCGCTCTCAAGGCCCATTCTACGACACGGACACCCGCCGGGCTCGCCCTGTCTATGGGTCCCCGATTCCCGGGCGGGAACCGGGCAGAGACCAGGGCCCCCACTACGGTGCCCCTCCCCCACGTCCAACACCTCCTCCGCCCAGGCCTCAACCACCACGTCACAGTGGCCGAGTGCGCGCACAGACACAGCCGTCTCCGCCAAAGGATCTGCGCTGCTCTGTAGAGATTGGCCCCTTGGTGGCCCTGCAAGGCGGGGACGCCAGGGTTCGTTTTATGCGCCCCACCCGAATCGGTGGAATGGAAGAGGTAACCCTACGCGTCCAGGTGCCTGCTGGGACCAACGACGGCGCCAAGATGCGCCTTCGCGGGCAAGGCGGTCAGACCCAGGGCCGCGCCGGGGATGTTCTATTGGAGATCCGTGTGCGCGGACAAGGCCCCCTGCGCCAGGTAGGTCGGGATCTCGAGCTCGACGTTCCCGTGACTATCGGCGAAGCCATGCTGGGCGGACGGATCGAGGTGCAGACGCCATTGGGAGTTTTCAAGGTCATCGTGCCCAGCGGCAGCGACCGGGGAACCCGCATAAGAATACGTGGCCGAGGTGCCCCAGGCCAAGGCCGGCAGAAGGCCGGGGACCTGTTCTTTGTTCTTTGCCCTGTGCTCCCGGATCAGATGTCAGAGGAGATGCTGGATCTGGTACGCAAGCTGGAGGACTACTACACCCGCGATGTGCGCCACGACCTGGACTTCGAACCGGGTTCTTGACAGGGCGGCACTCAGAGGCGTATCAAGCGGGGCCCCGTGGAGGCCCCCATGCTGATGACCCTGGCCCTTTTGGCCTGTGACAAGGACGCCCAAGACGACACCAACGTCGCTGAGCTGACCCGCTTCGAGAAGGAAATCTTTGTCTCCGAGACACCGGTTTCGGAGTCCGGCATCGACCTGGGCGACTGCCACATTCCTGAGTCGGAATGGCCAGTTCAAATTCCAGATGCCAGCTGCCAAGTCGAGGTCCCAATGACCGGCGTGGTCTTGGACTTTCAGGACGATGTTCCCGTCGAAGAGGCCACCACCGAGTTCTTCTGGAGTGACCTCTACGTCGCAGGACAATCCGACCAATTGGTCATCTCCGACGAGTCCGGTGTCGTGGCGGGTGTGGCCCGCACCTGTGATCCATACACCTACTCCACCTACACAGATCCGGACCTGGAAGAGACGGTGCTCACCATCCAGGCCCACAACGTCATGCCCCCCGGCTCAGAGGTCAGCGACGAGCTGAACTCGGTCTCCACCCTGACCTACCAACTCATTCCTGGTCTCCTAGGCGTGGTGGTCGCCCCGGGCAACGGTGTTGTCGCAGGCACGGTCTATGGATGTGATCGCGACGGTGACCCCGTGGAGTTCGCACAGGTGATCGCGCGGGAGAAGGGTGGCGACTACCTGGAAGATCAGGACGTTTTCTACTTTCAGAATGAGTTCCCGGACCAAAACCAGGAATGGACCTCCGACGATGGCCTGTGGATCATCGCCAACGTCCCGGAGAGCGAGTTGACCATCGAGGTCTGGACTTGGAATGGAACGGAACACGAGTTGCGCGGCACCACCGACCTCATCATCATTCCTGACAGTATCAACATCGCAAACGCCTACGTGGGCTTTGAAGGTGGAGTCGTCTACCCCGAGAGCTGCCTGGTTCCCTGCGAAGAGACTGAGGAGTAGACGATGTTGCTCGGCGCACTGATGCTCACAAGCCTGGCCAGCGCGGTCGAGGTCACCTCCGATGATGGAGATACGACGCTGACCCTCGAAGGCTACTATCGCCTTCGGGTCAACCACTTCAGTGGGCTCTACGATCCCAGCTCCGAGAGGTGGCGCGACGAGTCCGGAACTGGACGATACTCCACCCAGCGCCTGCAGCTTCGGCCGAGTATCAGCTTCTCTGACCGAGCCACATTCTTCATGCAAGCCGAGGCCTTCAACAACACCCTGATGGGTGACAACGAAGACCTTTCCAGCACTGCGGTTTTCGCAGGAACCGGCGGAAACACCGGTGTAGATGGACAGCCTGGCCAGAACTTTGTGGTCCAGCGCGCCTGGACCAAGTTCTCCACGCCAGCGGGCACGGTGCTAGTCGGTCGTATGGCATCGCACTGGGGCATGGGGCTACTCGCCAACGACGGCAACGGTTTCCGAAACAACTGGGGTGAGGCCTACGAGGGCTCCACGTTTGATCGCATCATGTTCGCGACCAAGCCACTAGCCATCACAGCGGCCGCATTCGGCGTAGGTAATGCTGACATCCCCTTGATCTTCGCAGTCGGCATTGACCGGTTGGTAGAGGACCCTCTGACCCAGTACTACGGCACCCGGTGCAACCCGAACGACCCAGATGACGGTTGCGCGGACGATGCAGACAACGACTGGACCGAGGACAGGGACCCCAGCGAACGCCGGGACAACTGGTGGACAGACAACGATGACGACGTCTGGCAGATCGCCTACGTGCTCGCCTATCGTGGCGAGGATCTTGACTGGGGTGGTCACAGTACCGACTTTTCTCTTGGAGGGCTGGCCTTCAATCGTCACCAACGGGAGACCGACTCGTCCATCTGGGTGATGGATGCCCACACCAAGCTTCGCCAGCGCTGGATGTACGTGGAGTCCGAGGGCTACGCCATCGTCGGGCAGAGTCGCGCAATCGCACTGCCTGACTACGGAGAGAGTGATCCCCTGGCAAAGAAGGTCAATATCTGGGGAGCCGCCGCGCGCACCGGGTACATGACCCCAGGCCTGGACATTACCCTCGAGGGCGGCATCGCCAGTGGTGACGACCAATACACCGACGCCAACTTCACCGGTCGGTCTTTTCAGTCTGACTACAACGTCGGCCTGATCCTCTACGAAGAAATCCTGTCCCGCGTCAGTCGTTACCAATGGGGCGATGCAGCCGACGGGCTCTGGTCCAATGGAGGCGTGTACAACTCCAAGTATCTCTTCCCACAGGTTCGCTACCAGCTGATCCCTGGCTGGAATCTGCATGCAGCATTCTTGGTCGCAGCACCCCACAAGCCCGACGGGGCGGTGATCGCCAAGGCCGAGGACACGGAGTCCGCCATTTTGGGGTGGGAGGTCGATGGGGCTCTGAAGATCGACTTCCAAGACCAGATGCGTTTTAGCCTTGAGGGGGCCTACGGGCAGGTCACTGACCGCGTACCCAATGATGTTTGGGGTCTGGCCGCCGACGACCAAGTGTGGACGGTGCAGTCCCGCATCGCCTATGAATTCTGAGCTCACCGACTAGGCTCCATCCTCCATGCTGACTCTCCTGCTGCTCTGCTCTCTTGCGTACTCCGCTATCGAGGACGCTGTGGCCGTTGCGGCCAACCCGGACATCTCGGAGCAGGAGCGGCGGGTAGCTTTCAACCAGCTGACCCGGGACTACCAGGCGGACCGTCACCAACTCGAGACTCTGCTCTTTGATCAGAGTGCAGATGCCCGACAGCGCTGGGTGACTGCCCGTGCCCTTGGGCACACCCGCTCCCCACAGGCCAAGCATGCTCTGCTCAAGCTCTGTGACGACCCCATGCCCGCCATGCGAGCGGCAGCAGCAGGTGGATTAGGCGATCTGGGCTACGCGGACACAAGCAGCCGGGTGGCTGAGCTGCTGACAGACCCCGCCATCATGGTGCGGGGCGCGGCAGCCGACGCCTTGGGTTTGATCGGCAACCACGCTGCAGCTCCAGCCCTGGAAGCTGCACTGCGCGACACCAGCAACTTTTACCGAAGCCAGAGCCTGTGGGTTCGCGTGCACTTTGTGAACGCGCTCGGTGACATCGCCGCCTCCTCTTCCATTGACGCCTTGGTCAAGACTCTGGACGACGCCGATACCGCAGTGGTCGATGCTGCACTGGTCGCGCTGCGAAAGACCGTTGGCTACGACTTTGCCGAGGGCCGCAGCCGAGCCCAGCACATCGAGGCGTGGCAACGGTGGTGGTCGGCTGAGAAGCAGCGCTGAGGCTCTAAGAAGAAGCCCTTCAGCGTTTGACGTTGAGCTTCATCACGGTCTTGCCCACACCGAGCGTGTCTCCACTGCGGATGCGGGTCACGCCGACCTTGCGGCCGTTGTGGAAGGTGCCGTTGGTGGAACCCAGGTCTCGCAGGAACACCATCTCGCGACCAAAGAGCTCGAGCACCGCGTGTCGGCGGCTCACTTCTGGATCCGAGAGCGGAATCTCACCCATCTTGCGCCCGATGGTCACGTTCCCGCGGGTAAAGCGGAAGACTTTGCCAGCGTCTTGCCCTGCAACGACCTCGAGCACGGCGATGATTCCGGGAGGAAGACGTAGATCCTGGCCAATGACATCGCCAGGGGTTCCGGTCTTGTCACTGGCTCCTTTCAGCTCAACTAGCTCCTCGTCCAAGAGCCAAGCAATCTCGAGCTGTGAAGGCGGGCTAGCGCTTCCCCCGTCGGTCTCGTTGTCCTCGGCCAGGAACAGAACCAGACGGGTGCTTCCCAGGGTTATCTCGGCACCGGGACGCAGAGCGGTTTCACGGACCAAGCGTCCGTCTACCATCGTGCCATTGGTAGACCCCAGGTCGCGGAGGTGCCAGCCACCATCGCGGAGACGAATCTCAAGGTGTCGGCCGGAGATCATCGCGTCTTCGAGCACCAAGTCGCCCCCGCGTCTCCCAATGACCAATGGGCCATCGCTGGGGAGCGGTACATTCAGGCCCTGTTTGGAGCCCGCGACGATTTTTAGAAAGGCCTGCGCCATTGAAGGGGGCCCCTAAGCCTCGAGAGCCTTGGCCGCGCTGCATTGTGCACGGTGGGCCAAGTGATAGCGACCAGGCAGCTCGCGCCCCAGAGCGTCTTCGACGAAGATGCCCACATCGGCCAGCCGGTCCAGGTCGATCCCGGTCTCGTAGCCCATCTCGTGGAGCATGTAGATCAGGTCTTCGCTTGCGGCATTGCCGCTGGCACCCGGCGCGTAGGGGCACCCTCCCAGTCCAGCCACCGAGGTATCAAACTGCCGAACACCAGCCTCCAAACCGGCCAGGATGTTGGCCAACGCGGTGCCGCGGGTGTCGTGCATGTGCAGCGTGATCTTGTCCAGGGAGATCCCGTCGTCCTGGAGCATGCGCAGAATGGTCTGGACTTGGCGGGGGTTGCCCATGCCGGTGGTGTCCCCCAGAGAGATGCGCTCAGCACCCGCGGCGAGTAGCTCACCGGCCAGGTCGACTGTGCAGCGTGGGTCGACTTTGCCCTCGTAGGGGCAGCCGAACACCGTGCTCAGGTAACTGCGCACCCGCATGCCCTGCTCGAGAGCATCCGCAATGACCTCGCGCAGGCCAAGGAGGGACTCCCGTGTGCTGCGGTTCACGTTCTTGAGGTTGTGGGTCTCGCTGGTAGACATGAAGGTCGCAATCGCCTCCATCTCCACGCTGACCGCGCGGTCCAAGCCCCGCTTGTTGGGAACCAAGCCCCAGTAGGTCACCCCTTCGATCCGCGGCAGACCGGCGACGACATGGTCGGCATCGGCAAGCTGGGGAATCCAACGGGGGCGCACGAAGCTTGAAACTTCGATGTCGCGCACACCTGCATCGACCAAGCGCTCGATGAAAGTGAGCTTGGTTTCCGTGGACAAGGTGGTCGCCTCGTTCTGAAGCCCATCCCTGGGACCGACTTCGTAGACGCTGACGCGCTCCATGTGGGCCTCCGTGCTGCCTACATCATAGCCACCGCGGGCACGAAGGGACAGTGTGCCTTCCTTAACGGCCCATCAGGCGCACCATCACAGCCTTCTGAGCGTGCAGCCGGTTCTCCGCCTCGTCGAAGACCACGGAGCGTGGGCCGTCGATGACCTGGGCCGAGACTTCTTCTCCACGGTGTGCGGGCAAACAGTGCAGGAAGATGCTGTCGGGACGGGCGTTGGACATGAGCTGACCGTTGACCTCGAAGCCCTTGAAGCGGTCGTTGCGCTCCTTGGCCTCGGCCTCTTGGCCCATGCTGGCCCAGACATCCGTGTAGACCGCATCTGCATCGGTCACGCCCTCGGCAGGATCTTCCGTGATCTGGATGGCGCCGCCAGTGCTCGCGGCGATCTCACGGGCGCGGGTCACGACCTCGGCATCGGGCGCGTAGCCACGGGGATGGGAGATGGAGACGGTCATGCCGAACTGGGCGCCGCCGTACAACAAGGAGTGGGCCATGTTGTTGCCATCGCCAACATAGGCCAGCTTGAGGCCCTTCAGGCCGCCCTTCTTCTCCTCGATGGTGAGCAGATCGGCCAGCACCTGGCAGGGGTGCAACAGGTCCGAGAGGCCGTTGATGATGGGGATGTCCCCAAACTCGGCCATCTCTTCGAGGTGGGCATGGTCAAAGACGCGCGCCATGATGCCGTCAACGTAGCGAGAGAGCACCTTGGCCGTGTCGGGAATGGACTCACCGCGGTGCAGCTGAATGTCCGTGGGACCCAGGTAGATCCCCTGTCCGCCAAGCTGGTAGATGCCAGTCTGAAAGCTGACGCGCGTGCGTAGCGAAGGCTTCTGGAAAATCATGGCCAGGGTCTGGCCGGCGCAGGCTTGCGAGAAGGCCCGCGGGTTCAGCTTGATCTGGCGGGCCAGATCCAAGATGTTCCGAAGCTCTTCGGGGGTCTGCTCGGCGAGGGACAAGAGATGACGGGCCATGGTTGCTCCTGGTGCTACTGAATCGCTAACGCGGTCCAAAAAGGGGGATGCGCCAAAGCGGTGTCAGATGCTGTCCGGGTCCACTGATGTGGCTCGCTACGAAGTCGCAAACTCAAGCCGGATCTTCTCGTGCCAAGCCGCCGAGTTCAGCGCCTCTGAAACCCGTATGACAAGTGGCAAGTCGACGGGCTCAGGAAACTGAACGCCAAGCAGGATGTCCTCTTCAAAGATGGGGTTTCCAAAAAGCCCTTCCGTCTTTAGCTGAGCGAGCGCAGATACCAGCGCCTCCTCAAACACTTGCCGCCTGTCCTGGCCCGTGACGCCGCGAAACGATGGGTCAATGAACGCGTTTAGCTCAAGGAAGACCTCGGGAAACGCGCTGACGAATTGCCAATCGCAGGCCTGCACTTCGTATCGGGAAACCGGCTGACCAGGGGGCCCATGTGCAGCGAGCAGATCGGGGTGTTCTTTAAGCATTTCAAGCAGTGCGGCGCTCAGCCCCGTTCCCCTCTCCACCACTGCCCGCAGGCTCTTCCGCGTGGAGTAGGCGACGCCCAGGTCTTGGAAGTTCTGCGAGGCATAAACCACGAAGGCGTAAACCTCGCCGGGCTGAGAAGCCTCGCTGATCTTGGTGACCGATGCATAGAGCGCTGCCTTGAGTCCCTGGAGCAGCTCCACCTTGATTCCGTCGTTGCTCATGCTCATCTTGCCCTCGCCACAGCTCGCCACTCACCAAGCACCCGAATGACGCCTGCCCGGTCCCCTCTAACGGGCAACAGAAGCATCAGCAGCTCTCCCTGGGGCCCAGCGCCATGTTGCCCAGCAACATTTGGTGCCCATTCGAGGTTGTGTCGCGACAACAAGGGATCAATCCCGACTTCCTCCAGAATCTGCCTATTCATAGCACCGGACGGTCCGCCACCCACCTTCTCCGCCAGGTGATGCGCATGGGGGCGCACCATCTCGTCGGTCGTGGGGAAGGGCCGCCCCGAGATCTCCTCGTAGTATCTCCTCCAGCCCTCTCCTCCGCCGAAGGGGTTCTCGCCCTTCACAATGGAGCCGTGCTCGACGATATCCCTAATTGTTGCTGGATGATAGCCTTCATCGAGCAGTCTCCTTTCCCACTGTCTGAAGTTCCGCCCGGTCACATTCTGAGCAAAATCATCGCGGAGCGACAGAAACAGGTCGTCGGCTATTCGTCTCGCTGCTGGCGTTGGACTGTGGGCAAGCCGTGCAGGGGCTGCCGAGCGGACCCTGACGGCCCCACCCAGCGGCCCGGCTACAGGATCTGGAGCGATGGAACCCGGATTCGGTGCCCATCTCGCCGAGCCAGGAAAACTCTCAGCGCCCCAGAGCCCAACTTGCTGCATGCCATCTGGCGTAGCCACCCCCCACCCCCTGGGCCCCACGCCCACGCCAAAGGGATGCTGGTGCATGGTCCCAGCCAGTAGGTCATCGGGCGCTCCAGCCACGTTGCGCGCCCAGCCGCCCGACTGAAGCACACGCATCGTGCCGACCTCGCCCGTCGGCCCCCAGAGCTGCCAGCCACCGGAGGTAAACTCCATGTGGCCCAGCTGCCCTGGAACCTCCACACGAATCCTGCCTGGACTCAGAACAGTGGAGCGCGCACCAGGAATGACCGGAAGCTCGGCACCTTGCGCCGCTGCATGAAGCATCGCCGGTCCCTGACGCCATGCCCGGACTGCAGCGCCGCCCCCGCCCAAGAGGGCCCCAATTCCAAACCCCATGGCGGCGGCTCGGCCGTAGTCCCCTGGCCTAAAGCGAACCTCCTTCCACATGGCATTGGCAACCGGACCGTCCAGGTCCGTTCCCGAAACCATGGCGTCTCCGACCATCATCGGAATGACCGCTTCCAGCGCCCCCATTCCTCCAAAGACAAGTCCACTGCCAACAATCCCGAGAGGCGGCAGGAGAAACCCAACCCCAATGCTCAGCACGACCAAGGCAGCGGCGGTGAAGACCATCGCGTCACCCCGAGCCCGAACGGCAGCAACATAGGCATCGTAGCTCAACCTGGAGACCTGGCCCCGGTCATAGGTGTCGGCCGCCCCTTGCAACAGGTCGTACTGGCCACCGCGAAAGGCATTGCTCATGCGGTGCGCCGCGTTTGAGAAGAGGGCGGTGGTCAGCGGCATCAGGCCCACCACCGGCTCGCCGCGGAGGTGTTGGGTGAGCACGCGCTGCCTACCCATGTGCTGCTCCGTCTCCGTGGGCTCCCGTGGGTGGCGTTCGCGCCATTCGGCGTGCTCTTCGTAGAAAGTCTGGAGGTCTTGGACCTGCACGGTCAATTCTAGTTTGAGCGCTGCCACGAGCGCCGTGTAGGGAGAAGAGAGCCCCTCCAGAAGCAGGTGAGAATGCCTGCTCGCTGTGTGCGCCTGAACGATGGCCTGCTGGGCGAGGCGTAGGTGTTCGGTTCCTAGAACGGCGCTCCCTGCCTCCTTGGCACGATAGGCTGGGATTGCGGCGGAGAGCGCCTGAGCAAGGGCCTGTGCGTCTAGGCGTGTCTGCTCGCGGATGGCTGGAAGACTGCCGCTCCCCGCATGGTCGAGCAAGCCTGCGTAGAGCCCTCCGTCCAGGGTCTGAATCGGGTGCTCTCCCAAGGAGAAGAGCAAGCTAGAAGGGATCTTGGCTTGGCCAAAGGGGTCAATGAGAGACACCTTCACTTGGCCTGCCATGATGGTGGGGTTGGCATCGATCCAACGGCAGAGCTCATCCTCCTCCATCATGCGCGCCACGGCTTGCTGGTCCATCTCCTGGCCCTGCACCGCCTGTCCGTAGGCCAATGAGAAGGCATCCACAGCCCAATTCGCCCGACGTCTGGGCGTGGCGGTGGGCAGGAAGAGTTCAGCGACCGGAAGTGAGACCTCCCGGATCATTCGGACGCCGGTCGGGTCCTCCAGACAGGCCCCGGCCAAAGCGTTTCGCATACGCTGATGGGCGGCAGCATTCAGTGCCGTCCAGTCCTCTGGACTGAGGATTGCCCGAAGCTCCGTATAGGCGAACAAGGGTGTTGGATGGTTGAGCCAAGCTTGGAGGATGGCATCGTCATCGTGCTGAATCCCTCGAGGCTGCCCTTCCTGTTGCAGCACATGGGCGGCCTCATGGCGAAGGAGTCGGTCCCCTTCAGGCGTTCCTGGCCGAAAGT
>JBLHMA010000080.1:0-16224 GCA_047621545.1 Cognaticolwellia sp.
GCCCGGTTTGGGAGTCGATGGCGTCAAGGTCGAGACCTGGAACAACTGGTCGCGCAATCTGACCCGCAAGCACTTCCCTTTCCTGCCCCAAAAGATCGCCGACGACACCCCGGAGATCGTCTCCAGACTCAAGCTGCATCCTGGATTTTTGGCGGTCATGGAGCACCAGATCGAGACCGTGCCGAACCCGGCCACGGCCGATGGTGTGTTCGAGGACTTTCTGGGCATGTTCATGGATCTGGAGAAGCTTCAAGAGATCCTGGAGCACAACTGCCCCGGGGTGTTCACGCGCAAGGATCTGGAGCGGGTGTGGGACTGGACCCGGCGTCAGCGCAGCGTGTTGACCGACTGGGTAGAGGGAGACAAGGAGCAGGGGGCTTGGCTTGACCCCGAAGACGACGCTCTGCTGCTGCGCCTCTGGCAGATGCGGGTGGGTCCTCTGCGCGCTCGGGGACGTCACCCCCTGCAGTACGCACACATGGTCGTGGACGAGGTTCAAGATCTCTCTCCGCTGGAAGTCGCCGTGCTCATCGGTACCCTGGACAAGCGCCGCAGCATCACGCTGAGTGGAGATACCCAGCAGCACATCATCGAGCAGGCTGGGTTCACCGACTGGGAGTCCTTCCTGGAGCGCTTGGGTGTCTCTGGCTCCTCCGAGGTCAGCACGCTGCGGGTTAGCTACCGGTCCACCCACGAGATCACCAGCTTTGCCCGCAAGGTGCTTGGGGACCTGGCCGAGGACGACATTCCGCCAACTACCACCCGTCCGGGTGCGCCTGTGGAGCTCTTCCGCTTCACCGACCACGGTGCTTGTGTGGCCTTCCTCTCCGAGGCGCTCACCGAGCTTGTGCGCCGGGAGCCCTTGGCCAGTATCGCTGTGCTGACCCCCTCCAGGGGCTTGTCCCACGTCTACGCGGATGGCTTGGAGAAGGGCGAGGTGCCCAGGCTGCGCCAGGTGCACGACCAGAAGTTCGCCTTTGCCCCCGGAGTCGAGGTGGTCGAGGTCTCCGAGGTCAAGGGCCTGGAGTTTGACTATGTGGTTCTGGTGGAAGTGAGCGCGGCCAACTACCCCGACAACTCCCACAGCAGGCGCGTGCTGCATGTGGGTGCGACCCGAGCGGCACACCAGCTCTGGCTGACCACAGTGGGGACGGCGAGCCCGATTCTGAAGGAAGACTAATGGCCTGCTGGAGACAGCACGGTCAGTGGCCTGGAGTCGCAGCCCAAGACCTTGGACGAGGCGTTCTCTGTTGCTGAGAATACGGTCGTGTTGAGCGGCTACTGAGCGGCTACAATGGGGCCATGCTTCTTCTACTTGCCTGCCTGTCCCCCCAAGAACCGAGCGTCTCTGACTCCAACGTGGAGCCAACGCCGGCCCCTCGTACTCTGGAGCCCGGGTCCCACACCCTGGAGTCGGACGGCCTGGAGCGCTCCTTCGAGCTCTACTACCCGGAGAACCTCCCAGAGAACGCGGCCTTGGTGCTGGCCTTTCATGGCTACGGAGGCAGCGCCACTGGCTTGCAGGGCTACAGCGGTTTGGACGCGGTGGCCGAGCGCGAAGGCTTTGTGGTCGCCTACCCCCAAGGCGTGACGGACCGCTCGGGCAACCCCTACTGGGAGGTGGGCTACGCCTTCCACAATGGGGAAGTGGACGATGTCGGCTTGGCCTTGGACCTTGTTGCGCTTCTACAGGCGGATCTGGGGACCGATCCCGAGCGGGTTTATGCGACAGGGATGTCCAATGGTGGCGACATGAGCTACCAGCTGGCGTGTCAGGCAGGGGATACTTTTTCGGCGGTCGCCCCCGTGGCGGGCTGTTTGATGGGGGTGGTGCAGGACAGCTGCACGGCCACTCAGACCTCGCTGATGGAGATTCATGGCACCCAGGACACGACCACTCCCTGGGCAGGCGACCCCGATGGTTCCGATGGCTGGGGTCCCTACTTGGGCACCCAAGAGAGCGTCGGGCACTTCGTTGATGTGTACGGGCTGGGGGCGCCGGTAGTGGAGGAATTGCCTGATCTCTCAGAGTCCGATGGCAGTCAGGTTCGCCTGTATCAGTGGGGCTCGGGCGCCTTGCAGGTGCGTCTGTATGAGGTGCAGGGCGGCAAGCACGACTGGCCTGGGGCGGGCGGCAACCAGGACATCGACTCAGCCGAGGAGATTTGGTCGTTTTTCGAAGAGGTGCACGAGTAGCCAAGTCCTGACACAGGGCTTCTGAATTCCGCTATGCTCGGTCTACGGTCTGGCAGGGTCGTGCGGAGGGTTGATGGGACGGTTGCTTTTGGGGATGGGCGCTCTACTGTCGCTGGGTGGGTGTGCTGGGCCACAGGTGGTGCCCTACGCGGCGCCGGTGCATGGGGTCAGCACTTTGGACCCCTTGGAGAAGGGGGAAATGGAGGTTGCAGGAGGGGTAGAGAACATCGCCTACGCCGAGGAGGGTCTTGTCGCCATTGTGCCGGCCCTGCTGATCCAGGATTGGTTCTCTGCCCCGATTCGAGGCCACGTTGGCGTGGGATTCGGCCGCGTCGAGCTGGGCTTGAACAGCAGCTACAACCACAAGGGCTTTTTGAGCGCGGCGACCGTCGGTGTACACGGCCCCACACAGGGCGCTTGGGAGACCGTCGTGGATGTGGGCTACGGCTGGCAGCGGGCGGGGGGGGTGTACACCCCAGAGGACCAGAACGGAAACGATCTGGACGAGGTGGCCTACGCCTACCGCCTGCATGCCCCGACCCTGCGCCTGCGTGCAGTCTGGCAGCCCAATGAGCAGGTGATGGTGCCCGTGAGCGTGACGGGTATCTACAGCACGACCACCAACATTCAGGGTCTTAGTCCAGGGCAACTGCGTCAACAGAGCTACCTGGATCTGGGCGCCGGTGTGATCTGGGATCCAGGACCCGGCTGTCTGCAGTGGGGCGTGGGCCTGAGCATCGACCCCCGCGAGCCCAACCTGCCGCGCATCAACTCCGACGTGTCCTGCCAGTTCTCCGTAGGAGGTGCGCAGTGATTCCCATTCCAGCCCTCTCGATGCCGGCGATCTGGATGAGTTTGTTCCTGGCCCAGTGGCCGGCCCCGCGCGACCCTGTGGTCAGCCAAGATCTGCTGGATCAGGACGAGAGCCAGGTCAGCGTGGGCTACACCAGCACGGTGCTGGTCGGGGAGTCCCTTCTCATCGCGGTGGCCAACGATCTGTCGCTGCATCAACCACTGAGCGTCCAGGCCCGGCACCGTCGCGGCGACTTCGAGCTGCGCGGGGTGCTTGGCGCGGCCGGAGACGGCCCGCTGCTGGGCGTGGGCCTGGGACGCAGTCTGACGGACAACCCCGAGGCACCCTGGGTTGTGGACGTGGGCTACTCAGCCGCCCTGGGCCGGGGTTGGACGCTGAGCGAACGGGACCTAGTGGGCTTCTTCTCCGCTGCGGACAACAGCAGCCCAGAGCCCTACGTCAACCACATCGCCTCGGCCCGCCTGCGCGTAATTCCCCAGCCAAGGGCGGACATGCAGGTGCCCGTTTCCCTTCGCATCTGGCGCTCCTTCAGCGGCGTAGAGACCCGACAGGACAGCTTTGGACTGGAGCTGGGCGCAGGGGTGACCTGGCAGGCCCCACGCTGCTTTAAGGTGGGGCTGGGAGGGGCCGCGGATCTGGGTCCCCTGCTCGATGCCGCTCGGCCACTGCTTCGAGCAAACGCCAGCTTGGGCTGTAGTTGGGGCGGCTGAGTCGCTGCTAACGGGTCTGGGCGTCTCGGCGTCGGCGTCGCACCAACAGTCCCAAGAGCAACACCCCCCACAGACTGCCCATGCCCGGTGTACTGGAGCACGTGCAGTCTTTGGGGTCCGGATCGGTGACTTGGCCTCGTTGTGCGGTGTCACCGTCTTGGGTGTCATCGGGCTCGGAGTCTTGGGGTTCGGAGTCTCCGGTCTCGGTGGGACCCGTCTCCTTCTCTCCAGTGTCCTGGATCGGCTCAGTGGCCACCAACGTCAGGTAGTAGGTGCCATCCTCTGGCCCCCACGAGCTGCCAAACCAGCGCACGAACTCCTCTACAAAGGCGAACTCCCAGCGGGTGGAGCTGCCAACGGTCTCGGGCATGGTGAAGGAGAAGGAGAAGGTGCCGATCTCGCCAGGAGCGGTGATGGCGTCGACTCCAGTGACCCGACTTGCGGCGATCCAGTCGTCTGCGGACACGGGGCTGCTGGCGTCTCGGGGCAGGGGGGCCAAGCGGGTAGAGGCGGGGTCCCAGGTGGTGGTTCCAGTGTTGGTCACCGAGAGGCTGCCGCTGACCACCGAGCCGGCTGGGGCGCTGAGGGTGGCGCCGCTGGCTCCGGGGAAGTTCAGGGTGCCCCAGGTGGCCTGCCAACCGGTGGGGCAGTTGTAGGTGAGGGGATCGCTGGTTGCGAGGACCCCCAGGTGGTTGCCGACAGTGCGCTCCGAGCCGTCGGAAGGGCTGTTGACCACCCCCGCGCTCGAGGTCCACATGGTCGTGGATCCACCCCCGTCCATGTTCATGGCGCGGTAGGCACCGATGCTGTGCATCAGCACGGCCAGCTCGTCGATGCTCATGCCTTGGCTCGCCGTTGTGCGGCCGTCGACGGTGACCAAGTACAGGGTGCCCGCGTCCTCGGAGTACCCCACAGCGGTGCGTGGCGCGCGGCCACTCCCGCAGCCTCCACAGTCCACGGCTTCTCCCCAGAGCACCAAGGTGGCGTCGCCGTTGACCGCCTCCTCTCCCCAGCTCGGGAAGGTCGTGGTGCTCGGTGCTGGGAAGTGCTCGATTGCGTGCTCGCCAAAGACGATGGCGCTCCGGTAGCCGCTGTAGGCCGACTCGGGCCACTCGGCGCCGTAGCCAGCAGCCCGGCCGTAGTCTGGGGCATACCCGCTCTTGAAGAACCCCCCGTTCACAGCAGCGACGGCCCCCTCGGAGCTGGCCCAAGATGAGGTCTTCTGCCCGCGGTCATCGGAGGCTGTCGCCCGCATCCGAATGCCAGGTGAGCAGAGGTGGATACGCGTGGCGCTGATCCACGAGGTGCCGTCGCTCCAGCGGGCGTAGTCGACACCAGGGCTCAGGGTGCTGTAGGACTGGGCCGAGGCCAGTGTACTAAGCAGAAGTATCATGGGTGCATTGTGGCAGGTAAAATAGGGTTTTCGGAGACTGGACAGCTCAATCGCGGAGGTCGTCGCGCCTGCGGCGAAGAAGAATCAAGCCCGCAAAGAGCACCAACCAGCTTGCGGAGAGGGGACTCGAGGCGCTGCAGCCGCAGCGGCTCTCGATCTCGCCTAAGGGGGAGTCGTTCCCATCGCAGTCCGAGTCCACCGAGTCATCGGCTGTCTCCTCGGCGTCGGGGTTGATGTCGGGGTCCAGGTCGTCACAGTCTTCGCCACCGTGGCCTGCGCTTGTGTGACCGTCGCCGTCCACGTCGTAGTCATTGCCACCGGAACAGTCGTCGTCCATCCCGTCGTAGGGTGCATCTTCAGCGCTTGGGTTGACCAGCGCGTCGTCATCGTCGCAGTCGTCTCCACCGTATTCTTCAGAGTCATGGCCATCCAAGTCGGCGTCGTAGTCGCTCTCCCCATCACAGTCGCCGTCGACGCCGTCATACCAAGTCTCAGATCCACCGGGGAAAGCCCCGGCTTGGCTGTCGTCACAGTCAGAGCCACCACACTCCTCCGCGAGCCAACCGTCTCCGTCGATATCGCAGCTGTTGCACAGGGCGAGCTGGTCTTCAAAGTCCGCCACTGCGTCTTCGGCGGTGTCCGCGAGCACCACTAGGAATGAGACACCAAGGCTCTCTCCCCCGGCCAGTCCCGCGTCTGCGCCGACACGGATGCCAATGGCGACGTCGGACTGCTGGCCTAGCGGGTCCTGTAGCTCGACGTCGGCATCGTGGATCGACTGCCATCTTTCGTTGACTCCAACGTCAGCATCCGAACAGGAACCGATGGCCATCGTGTAGCCGCTGACAGGTCCAACAGCCAAGACCAGGTCGCCCAGCCCGTCCCCGTCCATGTCGATGAGCTCGTTGACCGTGTCGGTCGTTCCCAGGCTGTTGTCTTGGTCTGGATCAACCGAGTACAACAAGCGGAGATCGGTGACCGAGCGCTCCCGGACGTTGTGGGCCCGAAAGTGTATCAACATGGTCCTGCCGTCGGCCGCCCACGCCTCGGTCTTTCGCACTGCCAAGTCACCGGCCTGGTACTCGTAGGCTATCGAAAGCCAGCCCTCGGCCGAGGTGGTTTCGGCGTCCGAGACCGTGGTATTCGTATCGGGTCCGTTCGAGCTGGCGAAGTAGAGCTCCGGCGCGGAACCGCCGTCGTCCCAGGCCAGCTGCCAGGCGGCAAAGGGGGTGCCTGGCCACGTGTAGTCCACCCAGGTCTCGTCGTGCAGGACCTGCAGGCCTTGAGCCTGGTCTGCATCATTCCAGAGCCCGTACTCGTTGTAGTGGACCCGAAGCGCATCCCCTTCGACAAGCTCGCCGGCGTTTGCACTGGGGAGGGAGGCTAAGAGAGCAAAAAACGTGGTTGCTTGCATGATTTCTTCCGGGTACCGACCCGAAGGGTAGCACTCTTCCATTGCGGCAACGGCATGCTGTTCTGCTCTTGTCTGCCGCGGACCCGACGGCTCGCTTTACTTGTGCGCGCCGCCGGTGCGATCTGGGCCTTCAGCGAGGCCCATCTGTCGGCGGGAGCCGGTGTTTACGCCACGCTGTACCCCTTCCCGTCGGTACCAACGACCGTGTCGCTGTCCTGTGATGTGGACTGGACAGGCGGGCGCTGATCAGTTCTTCAGCGCCGAGATCAGGGGGCCTTGGTAGCCGGTATCGAAGGGGTCAGCCCCAGCCAGATCCATCAGAGTGGCTCCCAGAGTGTCCTGGCCCGCCAAGATGCCATCTGGGTCCACAACGCCGCTCTCCGGGTCCATTTTCTGGCCGACCAAGTCTGCATCAAAGCCGCCCAAGACCTGCCCCCCGCGCACACCGGGTCCGAAGATCAGGGCGGAGGTGTACGGCCAGTGGTCCTTGCCCCCAGCGCTGTTGAGCAGGGGCGTGCGGCCCATCTCAGAGAGCACCACCACCACGACCTCTTCGGCCAGTGTGGGGGCCTGGAGGCCGGGGGTCTTGGCCAGGGTCTCCGCCAGGGTCAGCAGGTGAGAGAACAGGTCCTCGAAGAGCTCGGACTGTTGCATGTGGCTGTCGGAGTGGCTGTCCCAGCGGGTCAGGGCGCCACGCTCCGGGTGGTTCAAGCTGACCGAGCGGCTCAGGCCCGATGACAGCGCATCCACACCTAAACGCAGCTGGTCGGTGAACGCCTCGCCGCCGCTCAGGCTGAGCTCCGGCCCCAGTGCGCGAAGCTCTTCTGCGCGTTGCAAGCTACTGCCGTAGCCCTGAGCCAGCTGAGCCTGGGCCGGGTTGTCTTGGGGCCGGACACGGTTCTGCTCGGCCAGCCACGCGTCCACGGCCTGGGAGTCTGTTGGAGCGGGCAGCCCGACGGGCAGATCCGAGTGGTTTAGGATCTGTCCGGTGCTCAGGTCTGCCAGCTGACTGGAGCTGCTGGCTCGGGCCACGTACATGCCCATGTCGCCGAAGAACCCGGGCCCGCCGACCAGCAGGTGGGGCACCAAGAAGTCTTGGGCCTGGGCGGCGGCGATTCGTGTGGGCCAGTCTCCACCCAGTGCGCTCACGTTTCCTGTGGTCATCAGCCGCAGGGCGACGGCGTGAGAGACTGAGGGCACGTGGAGGCCGTTGACCACAGCCAGATCCTGGTGGTGTTGGGCGAAGAAGCGGTCGACGGAGGGACGCTCGGGGTGGGAGACGTATGGCAGGTCCCCGGCCATGGCCACGGTGGCGTCCGGCTCGGCTTGCACTCCGGGTCCCTCCAGATCTGTGGCGAAGGCGCAGAGGGGGTCCCAGCCTCCGCAGGCATAGATGAAGAGGAAGCGTCTGGCGGTGGGAGCCAGTGCGGCCTGTGCAGGGGAGGATGACAGAGCGGTGGCGCCACCCAAGGCCAGTCCACCGGCGAGCACTTGGCGTCGGTTGAGGCGCATCAATACTCCATAAAGTCGGGGTGGCGAAGCAGCCCTGAGAGCAACAGGGTCCAGGCGGTCTCCGCGCTGCCGGAGCTCTCGTAGAGCCCCTCCCAGAGGGCCACCAGACCCTCCTCTTCCTGGGGACTGGGGCTGCGGCTCCAGGTGCTACGGCAGAGGTCGTTGATCTGAGCGCGCAGCACGCTGTCCTTGGGCGGGGAGCTCAGGTCTGTGAGCAGGCCAAAGAGACGTCGATCCGCAGCCAAGGACAGGCTGTCCTGTTCCACGACGAACGCTGAAGCCCCCTCCGCTAGGCGCTGCTGTACCAAAACGCTGGTCAGGCTGTAGTCTTGGGCTTGGGTCTGGGAGAGCAAGCCATCGGCCCCCCCAGCCAGCAGACGCACGCCGCTGGTGTCGTTGGACATCATCTCGCCCCCCTCCCAGGTCCAAGAGAAGCCGGTGAGGGACTCGACCTGGCGGGCCAGCAGGGCCGGGGACATCAAGCGCTTTGGGGTAGTCCCGGTAAAGTCAGGGTCGGCGGAACGATACAGCGGGTCGTCGACCAAAGAGCGGTACAGGGTGCGCAGCGTCAGGTCCCCCTGGATGAAGGCCTCCCGGTGTTCGGTCAACGCGGCGGTGTCTTGGAGCTCGGCCGGGCGTCCCAGCAGGCCCTCGAATCCTTGGCGCACGGCGCACTCGCTGAAGCGCGGGTCGGCGGCGATCTGTTGGCCCAGATCGTAGAGGGATGCTCCTGGCTGGCCATAGAGAGCTGGCTCGGGCCCCCCTTGGGTCTGCCACATCAGCTCACGGGCGGGGTAGTAGCTGGCAGCCTCTGTGAAGCTCTCGGGGTGGTTGCGCCAAAAGCCCCAAAGGTAGCTGCCGATGGGGTCCAGGGCGGCGTGGCAGCCCAGGCAGGATGCTTCGCTGGATGCCCGGTCTTCAAGGGCCATCGCCGTTCCCTCGCCCTGGGAGAAGTCCACGCCGTCGGAGTAGCGCTCGTCGCAGAGCAGGATGCGGGCGACGGCCTCGGCCCGGCCCCGGTTACGGTTCTCGGATGTGGAGGTGTAGCGCCACCACAAGCCATTACTGACCAAGACCCCGGCTTGTGGCCGCCCGTCGGTGTAGCGCGCCAGCATCCAGCCCCGGGCGTTTGGGGGCCCGATGGGCTCCACGGGCCAGCTCTCTGCCAGGCGCTCGGTGGTCATGGTCCAGTCCCCGGTGACCAGATCTGTGTAGGGGAGATTCTCGCTGGCCACGCGCTGCAGGATCTGCAGGGGCTCCAGGCCGACGGCACTGACAAAGCTTTGGTGGGCAGCCGGGTCATTGAGCAGGTCGTAGTCCCCGTCTACACCAACCACGAAGGCGTTCACGCGAGTTCGATACAGCAGGGCGTAGCGATCCATCAGGGTGGGGCCAAAGGTGGGGTCTTGGACGTAGTGGTCCAGCAGGTCCGGCAGAGCGCCGGGGTCTTGTTCCAGGCGGTCCAGTTCGGTCAGGCTGGGTGGTCGACCTCTCAGATCCAGGCTGGCCCGGCGCAGCAAGGCGGCGTTGTCCAGAGGGATAGGAGTGGCGGTGACCGGGGTGGCAGAGTCTTGGGGGGCCGGCCCGCAGGCCAGCAGGAATCCCATGTTGACCAGGCCCATCACCATGGAAGAACCTCCCAGTCCAGGAGATGGAACAGGTCCACACAAAGTGCGTCCCCTTCGGTACAGACCACGCAGCTCTGCGCTTGGAACTCTGGCAGGTCCATGTGGATCCAGTGGCCGGTGCTGGACTGCCGGGCCCAGATGCGCTGCTCTGTTGTGTTCCAGTGTGCGCACTGGCCAGCTTCCACCTGCACGGAGAGCTCAAAGCCAATGCTGCCAAACTCGTCGTCCAGCCCGGAGATGTTGCCCATCAGCAGCAGCGCTCTCTGGGTCTCACGCAGGCTGGCGAAACCGCTGAGTTTGACCTGGATCTCTCGTTCCATCCAAGTTCCCTCCGCCTGGGGACCACTCCAGTGAGAAGGGCCGTCCATCGAAACGAATGCGTGGGCCGTCTCAGAGTCCTGTGCTCGCCCCGAGATCGCCAAACAAGAGCAGTTAAAGTCGACTCCGTCTGCCACGATGTCCGTCTGCCCGTTCAGGCCCTGACCGTCCCAGCGTAGCTCCCGCATGGGCTCCAGGCGCTGGTACAGGTCATCGTAGGCCGGCAGAGTCTGGGCATCCATGTAGCCCTGCGTCCACTGCCAAGTGGTCATGGGGCCGTTGAGCCAAGCCTGATTGTCCGGGTTGTAGCAGATTCCTTGCCAGTGAGACGTGGTCGTTCCATCCTGGCTCAGGGTGTCCACACCTGGGCAGTCTTCGCCGCCATAGGCCAGCGCGGCTTGGTAGGACGCCAGCACCGGATCTGGGTGCAACGCCATCACCTGGCCCAGGCTGTTCTCCAGGGAGCGGGTCAGGGCCGCCAGGTCGGTCTCAGGCAGCTCCTCGATGGCGTAGGGATGCGCAGAGGGGACCAGATCCTGGGGCGGCGAGGCCCCTGGGGTGGCCGTTGCGCAGGCCAGTGTCATCCAGAGTGTGGGTGCCATCCAGGCCAGTATACAGGCCAAAAGGCGCTACTCTGTGGCTATGTCCAAGCTCTCTGCCGCCCAGGCCAACGATTTTCTGTGCCAAGCCTTCCCCCACACCGCCGTACAGGTGCAGGAGCTGGAGGATGGACACACCTTGATCACCCTCGCAGCGGGGCCCACTCACCTGCGCCCGGGGGGCTACATCAGCGGGCCCACCCAGATGGCGATGGCCGATACCGCTGCGTACATGGTGGTCATGTCCAAGCTGGGAGTCACGCCCATGGCGGTGACCAGCAACCTGAACATCCACTTCTTGCGACCCTGCGTGGGGGAAGGGGTCCAGGCGGTGGGCACCCTGTTGCGCATGGGGAAACGCAGCGCGGTGGTGCGCGTGGATGTGCGCGCACTGGGCTCGGCGAAGCAGTCCAGCGAGGTCACGGTGACCTACGCGCTGCCGGAGTGACTGCCCGAATGACTGCCCGAATGACTGCGTGAAGGCGCTGCTGCTGGATGTGGGCGGTGTGCTGCTGCAGCCGGTGGAGCCGGTTCAGGCGACCTATCTGCGCATGGGGCGGGCCTTTGGCGTGGAGGCGGTGGACTTCCGGGCAGGCTTTGCGGGGGCGCAGGGCCGTCAGCTCATGGATGGTCGGCCCTTCTGGCGGCAGGTCGTGGGGCGGTCTACAGGCTGCTGGAATGATGGGTACTTTGAGAGCTTGTACAAGCACTTTGCGCAGGCAGAGGCGTGGCGCTTGGCGCCCTTCTCCACAGAGCTCATCCGTCGACTTCGCCAGGAAGGAGTGAAGGTGGGCATCGTCTCCAACTGGGACACCCGGCTGCGGGGGACCCTGGAGGCCTTGGGGCTGCAGGTGGACGGCGTGTTCTGCTCCGGGGAGCTGGGTGTGGAGAAGCCTGACCCGCGCATTTTTGCGTTGGCCTGCAGCTCTTTGGGGGTCGCGCCCAGGGACGCGCTGCATGTCGGAGACTCTCTGCGCTGTGATGTAGAGGGTGCGCGCGCGGCGGGTCTGCAGGCGCTGCACTTTGGGCTGGATGTGCCCGACTTTGCTGGGCTGAGTCGACTCCTGAGGGCGTCGCTGCCTTTGGCCAATTCTTGGAACATTTCCTGACGCGACCTGTCGGTGAGTCCATCTGGAGTTTTTGATGTGGATCCTTTTGTCCTCTCTGGCTTGGCCCTGTGGGGTGGCGAACCACTACAGAGTTTTGCCCTTGGGCGTGTTCGGCGAAGCCATCCTGGCTTTGGAGCTCTCGGCCACTCGCCACGAGGCAGCGGGCACCGAGTTTGACTTGGTCTGGTCTAGCCAACCCACCCTCGTGCGCATCACGGAGAGCGGCACAGTGCCCTTGCAGCCCTTTGCCTCAGTGGAGTGGGCTCCGGGCGACTACGAGCGTGAGCTCTCCGCTTTGCTGGGCCGTGCCAACAAGCTGCTGCGGGTTCAGGCAGGCTTTGCGCCCCTGAGCCTGGAGGCCCACTACGACTATGGCTACGTCAACAGCTGCATGGGTACGCCGCTCCAAGCCTCCGACCTGACGCTGACAGATCCGTCTCGCTGGCCAACAGGACTGCAGGACGAGGACGACGCCCAAGGTGCCCCCCTGGGCCGCCCGGTCGGGGAACTGCGTCACTATGTTGCGGGGGAGTACAGCTTCCATGTGGTGACTGTGGGCTCCGGTTCACATGTCTCCGAGCAGCCTGTGCGACGCATTGCAAACGGCCAGGACCCAGCCAGCTACAGCTGGCTCCCATCGATTCCGCACCACGGGAAGGTCTTCGACATGGTGCTCTCCACGCTCCCGGAGTCTATGAACAAGCGACAGTGCCTACCTGACTAGTCGAACTCAACGCTGGTGTAGACCGTGTTGACCACCGAGATCTGCACACACCCCGCAGGGGTCTCTACCGCAGCATAGCTGCCGTGTTCCAGACCTTGGAACTCCAATCCTGTGCTCACGGCGAGGGGATTGACCATGGCCGCGGGGACCTCGAACGCGGACTGATCTGTTGGGCTGTGACAGGTGGTAAAGGTCGGGGAGCCCGCGTGGTGGTTGATGGGAATCACGGTCTGCACCCACCCTTCTGTGCTCCCTTGCCAGGACACGCTCAGATCACCGGGGGTGTCATAGTCCCCGCCCGAGGTCACCACAGGCGTGATGGGCTCCGGCAGGCGCATCTCCTCGCTCTGCAGCGCCAAGCCGCCGCTCAAGGTGAAGCTGAAGCGGGTCTCTTTGGCTAGCTGGCCCCAGATCAAGCCCTGGGCATCGGCCTTGTGTGTGCTGCTCTGGCCATCGGCGCTCACTGTGAGCTGCAGGTCCTTCAGAGTGCGCGGGGTGTCCACACACTCGCCCTCCACTGAGCACTGCTGGCCGGCCTGGCAGCCATTACAGAGCACCGACTCGTAGCTGTAGTAGGCGCAGTCCGCCGTCTCCTGAGCCGGGCTGCCAATCCACGGGCTAGGCGTGTCGTAAATCTGGGCGTAGAAGCTCGCATCTGAGGTGCCGTAGCGCTGCAGCGCGATGTGTCCGATGTGGGTCTCTGGTCTGCAGAAAGCCCCGTCTGGCGTGTGGACCTGGGTGTCGTCGGGAAGCTCGGTGTCGGTGTCGCCGTCCGAGTCTGGGGTCTCGGGGGTGTTGGTGCACGCGAGCAGCAGCCAGATCATAGAGGCCTCCAAATTCCATTTATACGCAAGACAGGTGTTCAGCACCCCTTGGCGGGTGACAGCACCTGTTCCGGGTCATGCGCGTTCATCCCTCCACCAAAGCCTGCAGCGACTGCGGAGATGGCAGCAGCCTGCCCAGCACCGCTGGCGCTCGAATCGCACGCATCCAACCGGCCAGAGCCTGACCAAAAGCGGCATCTTCGGGGTTCGTCCAGCCACAAGCCATCACGCCTCCCAGGCTCAGCAAGGCCACCACGGCCGGCGATGGGATCTTGGGACACAGACGCAGCCAGACCATGCGCTTGGCGGCGTGAAGGGCAAAGCTGCGGGCGTTGTCCGAGAGCTCTGGGGGCCCTGGAATGGTGGTCCAGGTGGGCAGGATCTGCGCCATGGGGCCCAGGCTGTGACGCAGGGACGGCGAGGTGTCCGGGTCGGCGAGAAGATCGGCAAAGTCCACGGCTTGCAGGGCCTGGATCCAGCGGCCCAGGAAGCCCTCCAGATCACCCGGAATCAGCATGGCCAGGGCCTGCTCGATGGTGTCTGCCTGTTCCAGAACGGACATGACCCGCTCTTCGTGGGGAAGCAGGGCGTCGGGTTGCTCAGAGACCGAGACCATCAGGGACCCACCAGGGACCTCGGGGCCGGTCACCCAGCTCTTCACGCTGTGGAAGCAGCCTGGATCCAAGCCCACCCGGGTCTCCTCCCCAACGCGGGTAGCGATCATGGGGTACTGCTGACACACCTTGGGTTTTGCGCTCATGCCCCAGGCGGCGTGGATGCGGCAGAGTTCGTCGTCGCCCAGAAAGACGCAGCGGCCACCCACTCGGCGCAGCACGCCCTCCGGTGCGGGGTCCGTCACCCCCAGCAGCTCGGCTTGGGAGATGACCTGGGCCAGCTCCTCGGGACTGCTCAGGCTGACGTTGACCCCTTGACAGCTGCCACCGCACATGGCGCAGACGTGGCGAAGGGTGCCCAGTGTGGCGGTGCTCATTCAGCCTCGTTGAAGGAGGAGCTCGGGCGCACAAAGCGCGCAATGACCTCGATGTGGCCGGTCTGTGGGAACAGATCTACGGTCTGGAGCAGCTCCAGCTCCCAGCCGTTCTCCTCAAAGACCAGACGGTCACGGGCCAGAGACTCGGGCTTGCAGGCCACATAGACCAAGCTGGTCAGCGCAGACTTGGCCAAGAACTTGGCCACCTTTGGGTGCAGGCCAGCGCGGGGCGGGTCGACCACGGCCACATCTCCGGGCTGGAGCTGGGGCAGGTTGTCCTCGACCTTGCCGGCGATGTAGTGAACCTGCGTGCGGCCATTGCGTTCCGCGTTCTGGACGGCGTCTTCCACCGCGGCAGGGTTCATCTCAATCCCCAGGACTTTCTCGTAGCGGTCCCCCAAGTACAGGCCGATGGCGCCGGTGCCGCAGTACAGGTCCAGCAGTCGCTCGCCGGGTCCCAGTGCTTGGCCGATCAGGTCGTAGAGTACGACGGCGCCGGGGGTGTTGGTCTGGAAGAAGGCTGTGGCCGAGAGCTGGTAGCGCACATCGCCCAGGGCCTCGTCGATGGTGGTCTTTCCAGCCAAGACTTGGCGCAGGTCACCGATGGCCGCGTCTGCGACACGGGGGTTCACGTACCAGAGCACGGAATCGGCTTCCACGAACCCGGCCAGACTCTCCATGGCCGCCTGCTGCTCGGGGGTGGTGGGCTCGGCGGTGTAGACCGCGATGAGCACTTGGCCCAGGGTGCTGGCCCGCAGAACCAGGTGCTTGAGGAAGCCGGTGTGCTCGCGCACATCCCAGGGGGCCAGGGGGTTCTCGCCCCACCATTTGCGAACCCCGGCCAGGGCCGCGTTCATCTTGGGGTCGGCCAGCTCACAGCGCTCGGCGTCCACCACCCGGTCAAAGCGGCCGGGCGCGTGGAAGCCCAGGAAGGTGCCGTGGATGGTCTTGCCCGCGTCGTTGTCGGCTTCCGTCAGGTAGCAGCGCACGCCAAAGGAGAGCTCGACCTTGTTGCGGTAGCCGTAGGCCGCGGGGGCTCCGGCCACGGGCAACACCTGGGTGTTGGGGCCCGGGGGAACCAGTCGCAGGACGCGCTCGTGCTTGGCCTGGCGCTGGGCATCCAGGGAGATCTCTTGGAAGGCGCAGCCGCCGCACAGACCGAACATCGCGCAGGGTGGGGTCTGCAGGTCGGGCGGAGGCTCGACCATGTTCACCCGGCGGGCGTGCATCACGCCTTGCTTGACCTTGAACGGGGCCACGTGAACGGTGGAACCCGGGGGCGCGCTGCGCACCTGGATTGTCTTGCCTTCGTGCTCCCCTAAGCTGCAGCCCGAGGGCCCCATGCGGTCAAGGTGAACATCGAAGGGCGGTGTGTGTCGTTTACGGCGTGCCATGGGCCGGAGTTAACACAGCGGTGATCCTTTGAGGTGGCCAGTGCGCACTGTTGGGTTGGAGGGGACTTGGTGCACACACTCTTTCTGGCCGTGCTGCTGACGCAGCTTGGCTGCGCGGAACCCCAGTCCATCGCCGGAGTGGAGGCTGCGTGTTGGGGCCAGGACATCTCCGATGCAGCCGGGGTGGCCCAGCTCTTGGCCGAGCTGGATCCCGACTGTGCGGAGGCCTTGGCTGGGCCGGTGGGCCTAAAGGCCAGCATGGACGCCGACACCACCCAGGGCTGGCTTGTGGCTGGGCTCTACGTCCTCTGGGCTGAGCGCTCCGTGGCGCTGGTCGACGACTGGGGTCACCAAGACATGCCGCGGCTTGGAGAGGACTTGATGGCGGATGCGGTGGAGACCCAGGACTTGGCTTGGGATGGGCCCGTAGGCGAGGGTTGGTATGCCTACGTGGTGCAGGCTGTTCAGCGCACTGAAGTGGAGCCCCTACAGGACTCTGCGGCGAAGTTTCGGGCCGGTCTGGTTATCGCAGACCCGGAGTTGCCCCGGGATTGGGCGGGGGTAGACATCTCTCATCCCATCGCGCCGGCCATGATCT
>JBLHMA010000081.1:0-15973 GCA_047621545.1 Cognaticolwellia sp.
AAAAGACAGCGCGCTCTTCTATGTCCCTGCAGATCAGCGAGGAGAGTTAATCTTCTCGTTGATCGTCGAGATCTGCTTCACCCAGGCGTGCCGCTCTTTGTGCGACAAAACCATGAGCGTTTCCCGATCCCAGTGGAAGTGGTAAGCGATGAACGCTACCTCCTTGAGAATGTTCTCAAGAGGGTAGCTTACGATTCCCCCAGGCGGCCAAACTCCTTATCGAAGCGATGGCCGCACTCGGGGCACGTCACGCGTACCGTTGCCTCATCCTCATTGATGCGGTTGTACATCTCTTCGAGGAAACGCAGGTCACCGGCGAAGAGATTCTCCACCACACCTGTGTTCACATCGGAGAGAGTACCGAGTCTCACCATTACGCGGCTAAGCAGCACAATGATCAGGTACGCCCGGTTTCGCTGAACACGCATATCGTTCAGAGGAACGATCTCGTCTTTGGCGTTTGCAAGGCGCATCACGCCTTCCTTGTGGATGTTTCCATCGGAATCGATGAAACCACGGGGAAGAGTGAATTCGTACTCGGTCTTAAGCTCCATGACGGAACAGCTCCAACATCAGGTCAAAAACGACCTGCAACATCATCTGAGGAATAGGCCTTCCGGGAACGGAAAACCCGATTAGGCGCGTTCAACCTTCTCGACAGCCATCTCAATCTTCTCAATGGCCATCCCGGAGGTATCGGAATCCATGTCTGGGACGTACCACTTGCAGGGCCACGCTTCGAAGAAGTTGTAACGGGCAACCTCGGTCTCGCCATCCTGATCCAGGATGATGACCGAACCCGATCGACGGTCAATCTGGCCGTCCTCGATGTTCTTCCGCCAGTTCCAGAGGTCATCGGTCGCAGTATAGCCACGCTCGAGGACGATGTTGGAGTACGTGGTACGGCCCGGCTTCTTGCGAACGATCTTGTCGTTGCCCTGCTTGAACTCGACGATTTCCGTCTCCGAGTCCATGCCAGACACTGACTTAAAACCGCCCACGATTACGCGGGTATCGTTTACGACTCCCTGGATTTCCAGGAGGAAGTGGTAAGCGCCAAAAAGCTCTTCTGTAGGCATTGTGGTCCTCTCTCATGTTGTCCAGGACGATGGAGGCATACGTCCGGGGTCTAAAAACGATCGGTGGGGCTAATCCTCAATCAGGGCGCCGCCGTCCCACTGACCGATGTTGAAGATAACAAATTCTGCCGGCTTCACGGGACAAATTCCGATCTGCACATTCACTTGGCCCGCATCGATGAGGTAACGAGGGTTAGTCTCCTCGTCACAACGCACGTAGAAAGCCTCTTCTGGCGTATTGCCGAAGAGAGCCCCACTGCGCCAGACCCGAAGCAAGTATGCGCGAACATCGCGAACCAACTTTTTCCAGAGGGTCTGATCGTTGGGCTCGAAGACGGCCCACTGGGCGCCGATGAGCACCGACTGCTCCACCATGATGAACAGGCGGCGTACGTTGATGTACTTCCAGCTGGGGTCAGACTTGGTGGCCAAGGTGCGAGCACCCCAGACACGGATCCCACGATCCTTGAACACGCGCACGACGTTGATGCCGCGCTCGTTGTACTGACCCTGCTCGATGCGGTTGATGTTCTGGCTCAAGCCGGTGATGCCCATGATGAGCTCGTTGGCCGGTGCCTTGTGCACACCGCGCTCGCCGTCCACGCGGGCGATGATGCCCGCGATGTGACCACTGGGCGGAACAAAGAGTTCGCTCTTCTCGGTCTTGATCAGCTTGCGCCGATTGGGACCGGTGACCTTGATGTGGTCTTGGTTGCCCGTGAACCAGCTAGGCTTGGCGACCTTGACCCAAGGAACGTAGATGGCTCCGTAGCCCTTCTGGGATGCTGGGATGTCCATTGCGCCGTCGGACACGATGGGTCCGTCCAGGAGCGCGAAGCGATCCTTACGGATCTCGCAGTACTCCAACATCTCAGTCTGCTGACGGGCGCTCACACCAGGAGCAGCCATCAGTGCCATGTCATCGACATCGTCAAAGGCATAGAGACCGAGCTTATCAGCCTGGTTCTCACGGATGGGGGTGTTCATGTCGGACACACCCATCAAGTACACGTAGGCCTTGGCACCGCCGTTATCGTAAAAGCCGTTCACACCGCTCACGAAGTTAAAGACGCTTGGCTGGGACAGGAAGTCCTGGAAGCGCTTTTTGAGCGCGGCATCACGTGCCATCGCCTCGAACACAGCGTCAGCCGCCTCGTCGGGGTCATCGAACTTCTGGCCTGGGAGCAACTCGTCCATGGGCTCGGTGGCAAGCAGGTACTCCGCGTAGAAGCTCTGCAGCCAACGGAAGAACTCGCTCTTGTTGGTCACCGCGATGGGAGGAATGGAGTACTCGGAGTTCAGCGCCGATGGGGCGGATGACTCAAAGTTGAGGCCATAGGCTCCGAGGAGCTCCTTGGCGTGCTTGGGCTTGGGCTTGTCCAGTGAAAAGACCTGGCCCACGTCGCTGAGCATGGCCTCGACAGCCTCGTCGTCCTCGGTCACTACGGCGCCCTTGACGTCCAGAAGCACGTCGGCGATCTCGACCTTTACCTTGGGATCCTTGAGATCGGAGATACGAACGCGGCCCTTGGACCCCGCCTCGATCTTGACGTTGTGGCCGTTCATCTCAAGGAGCTGCTTCACATCGCGGACCTGGCGGTCCTTGAAGCGAAACGCTTCCATCAAGCTGGCGGCAGCCTGCACGGCATTCCCAGCGGAGATCTTTCCACTGCTGTCCATCAACTGAGGTGGAATCTTGCCGGAAATGGCCTTTTTTCCATCAGAGCCGGTAACGGCCATGGCGTCGGCAGGGGGGTTGAATGGGAACAAGCCGAGGAATCCGGGAGTGGCGGTAGCCACGGACTCGATGGGCTTGGGGCCGCTGTCGACCTCTCGAATGTACACACCTGGGGTCTTGTACTCCACGAATCACTCCTCGCTTTCGTTGTCTTCCGTGCGCTCGTGGCGCTTCCGAAGATTGTGGGCCTGGGGCCCAAGGGGTTTGGCAATCGGCGTCGGCGCACTCGGGTGACCAATTCGGCCACTAGGACGACTACGTCGATGAGGGTACGCGTTATCGAGTCTTTCGGTCTCTTTCCGGCCACCCATCTCGATGGAAGAACCACCCTCGGTGCTAACCAGAGGACCGTCCAGAGCAACGCGCGCCCGGTAGGTCAAGAACGGACGATACGGTGCTTCATGCAGCGTAAACAGGTTGATGGCGTCGCCAACGGTCAGGTCTTCAACCAGCGCCAAAGAAACTTTTTCAACCTGGAGGCCTTCGCGGTCTGCATCCACATCAGCGTTCCAGGCGCGCCCGAGGGAGTCAACCTTTCGACCGTCCGGCAACAGGAAGCGTCTGGCGCGGTAGACCAGCTTTGGTGTGTGGTGCAGGGTGAGTAGCACCCAACCGAGCAGGCGCTCAGCATCCGAGCGAAAGCGGCTGTGAACCGCGACCATGTAGAACAGGTCCATGAGCAGCGGAGGCCGGTGGTAGAAAATCTCAGATCCGCCGTCGGGCTTGGGGACTTCGACCGGGGCAAGCTGCAAGCGCTTTTGTCGTTGCAGATTTGGGTTCTGCGCGGCCCGATACATGTAAACGTAGATTACCTCCTCGCGATCCTTGGGGGTGAACTTGAGGTCCTCCTCCAAGCGCGGGGGGCGATCGGTCACGTCATAGCGGTCCAACAACAGCTTGTGAACAGCCTCTGTGGTCTCCCCAATAATATTGAAAGAGGAGTATTGGCCGACCTTGAATTCCTGTGGGGGGGAGCTCACGAGTCCTCCTCCACGCTGCGCCAGTTTCTTCGAGCCTGGGTGCATGGACGAGGACGCTCTGTGGCGCGGGGGCGCGTCGGGGTCTCCCTCTCCCTGCATGCATGCTCAATCACGGCGCTTCGGTCTACATTCATCTCCCTCTTTGGCAAACCAATCTCGCCGTAGGGCTGGCGCCGCGCCCAGCCAGGGCTCAGCGCGAAGGGCGTGCGGACCAAACGAATCATCTGCGGCACGTTGGGACCCGCCGTGCAGTGCAGCTGGCTGCGGCGCTGCTTGCCAGTACGCGCAGGCACCTGCTTGGGCTGCTCCCGGGCCTTTAGACCCTCACGCTCTAGACGAGCCTGGGCCTGCAACTCTGCAGTTCCCTTCCCCATCTGGCGCTCGCCTGGCACCGAACGGTGGAGGCGCTGAAGCAACAACAACAAAGTCCCTAAATCCTTGGGCAGGTCGGGAAAGGTGCCAATACCCGAATCGCGAGTGAAGCCTACCCATCGAAGCGGTCAAGGGTCAAGCGGCAGTAGACGCAAGTCCATCCCCCGACCCACCCTTGGGGTACTGCCCGGCTACACTGCGGGCATGGACAGGCAGCACAAGAAGAATCGGGCGCGCGCTAAACCTGGAACACGTATTCGCCACGGCGGAAGCCACCGCGGACTGGATCAAGCGTCAGCGAAGAGCCTAAAAGCCGGCCAGAAGCTCGGTAATGAGGTACTTCAGGACCACATTTCGAGCGCGACTGCAAAGCGGGACCAGCTGCTCCAGTTCATCGTGGAGCGCCTGCAAGTACAGCAGCAAGTGCAGGACAAGGAGGGCGACGCACTGCGAAATCAGAACGAATGGTACCGCGCTGTGTTTCTCGGCAAACCTGGGTTTCACGTTCCAGACCCCGGCCGGTGGGCCGAGGCTGCAGGCGGTATGAAGAAGGCCGGCGAGGCCCTCTGCCGAGGTGACCTTGGGCGTGCGACTCAAATCCTAGAACGCGCGCTGCAAGCAGAGTCTGCTGCATTCGAGGCCCTGCCCGAGCAGGTCCTCAATCGCCTCAACTCCGGACAGAGCGCCGCCCACGAAGGCCCAGCCGCTGGCGACGGTTTGAGTGAAGAAGACACCTGTCCTACCCGCACTCCACCACCCGAGTTGCGCATCGCGGATCGCATCATCGCGGTGCAACCACAGCAACAGAGAGTCGGCATGATGGGCAAGAGGCCCCACGACTGGTGGACCGGCGAAGACGAAGACGAGGAGAAGGCTGATGAAAGCGCCTGAGCGACAAACCCTAGAGAAAATGGTGGGCTTTCCCACCGTCTCCAACCGACCCATGCGCGAGCTTGCGGCGTACACAGCCGAGCGGGCCGAGTCCGCTGGTTTCCGTGTCCATATGCACGAGGACCCCGACCATCCGGGCAAGTGCAACGTTCTGGCCTATGCGGGCCCCAAAGACGCCCCCGGTGAAGGTCTGATGCTCAGTGGCCACCTGGACGTAGTGCCGGTCGAAGGCCAGACTTGGACCAGCGATCCCTTCAGCCTCACGCAGCGCGATGACCGTTTGGTGGGCCGAGGTAGCTCAGATATGAAGGGGTTCATCGCGGCAGCCGTGACTGGACTAGATGGTCTAGATCTAGGGAAACTGCGCGCCCCTCTGGTTCTGGCTTGGACTCACGACGAGGAGGTCGGTTGCGTAGGTTCGGCGCGCATCGTGGAGCTCTTCAAGCAGCAGCCGGCCCCGCTGCCCAAGGAATGCTGGATCGGTGAGCCCACGGACTTCCGAATCTTGCGAATGCACCCGGGGCACGTGGCGATCGAGGTGCACGTGCGGGGCGCGAGTGCACACTCAAGCAAACCCGACCGAGGGGCCAGCGCCATCAAGGGCATGCAACGCGTGCTCGCAACCTTGGAGGTCTTGGAAGCCGAGTTGGCCACCGAGCGGCGGCTTGAGAAGTACTTAGATCGCCCATACGTCACGTTGAATGCCGGTATGATTCAAGGAGGCTCCGCAGTAAACATGGTGCCAGACAGCTGCAAGGTGCTCATCGGCTACCGCCCTCTTCCTGGCGATGCTCCAGATGAGGTGGAGCGACGACTCCGTGAACGCCTGATGAGTACCGTGATGCCTCAGGACTGCACCTGGGCCCTCCGACAGGTACGCGCGACTCCCGCCATGCTCACCAAAGAGGGCCTACCCCTCCAGGGCCTGCTCACACCACACTGCTGCGGAGGGGAGCCCGCAGCTGCCAGCTTCGCGACTGACGGTGGCAACCTTGCAGACCTTGGGATCTCCAGTTTGATATTTGGTCCCGGTTCGATCGATGTGGCCCACGCCCCAGACGAATACATCGAGATCCAAGCCCTGAGTCGTGCGGTCGGGATGGTTCAAGATGTCGTGCGGGCCCGCTGTTTTTAGGCCTGCCTACGCCTTGGCCTGAGCTTGTGCAAGGGCCTCTTGGGCGCGAAGCAGGATCTCCACCTGGAGTGAGTGCTGACGGTCCGTGATGACGCTTATGCCCCCCACCCAACTGTCCGTGACCATGCCGACGTGTCCCGCCATGACCAAGGCTGGAAGGGCCCTGGCGCAAGCCAGGACAGGGTCACTCAGGTCGATCGCCACCCAGTCCGCACCTTGGCCCACCGTGCCGTGCCCTAGATCACCCCAGCCCAGCGCCAACGCTCCTTGGGTGCTTCCAGCATCCAGCAGGTGTAAGGCAAGTCCGTCTGGCTCCTCTGGCGGCGAGAACACATTGCGGCGGGACTGCAGTGCTCGGGCGTGAAGCTCCAGCGCACGGATCTCCGCGAAGGGGTCAATTCGGGCATGGGAGTCAGTTCCGATGCAGAGAGGCACCCCCTCCAACTGATCGGCCTGTAAAAACCCGTCTCCCAGATCCAACTCGGTGGTGGGGCAGGCACACACCCGAGACCCGTTCTTGCGCAAGCGATCCGCGTCCCCACCGGTTGGCCAGGTCATATGAACCGCGGTGAATCGCTCACTGAGCAGTCCCACCTCGTCCAAGAGCGCCGTAGGGCTGACCTGATGTTCATCGACGCTCTGCATGTTCTCGCTGGCCTGCTCAGAGACATGCATGTGAACACTGCCCGGGTAGGCCGAGAAAGCTTGCAACCAGCGCCGAGAGCAAGCACGCACCGAGTGTGGGGCCAGGCCAATTCGCACCAACGGATCTCGATTCCGCTCTAGACGCACCACCGCGTCCATCACCGCGTCCGCGTCGCGATCGTAGAAGCGCCTTTGCCGCCGGTTCTCCGCCTGCGCAAAACCGGGGCGCTCATAGGCGACCCGGAGCAAGGTGATTCGTAGACCAACGCGGCGCGCAGCCCGAATGACCCGCTTGGCCAGCTCGTCCCGATCGGCGTAGGGCTGGCCATCCGGGCTGTGGTGCAAGTAGTGGAACTCCCCGACAGTCGTGAAGCCCGCCCTGGCCATCTCCAGGAAGGCCAAAGCCGACACAGCCTCGACCCCGTCCGGGTCCAGTCCCGTGGCCAAGCCATACATGCGCTCCCGCCATGACCAGAAGTCGTCCCTTCCACTCCGCCACTGAACATGACCCCGCAGCCCACGCTGGAAGGCGTGGCTATGAGCATTCACAAAGCCAGGAATCAGCAGCTTCCCTGGCAGATCAACCGGACCAGTGGCCAGGCGGATGGCGATGTTTTGCCCGCCTTGAATCACAACTTCGTGGCCGTCCAGCAGCCGTCCTCCAGAGAGAAGCGCGCTTGGGCGCAGGATCAGGCTATGCTTGGGGTCGATACCGGCGGAGGACGAGCTCATGCCACGCGCATATCCCGGCGAGGATTTGGTTGACAGACTCTTCGATCGTGAAGAGGATGGCCTGAAGAGGATCTCCGTTCCTGGCGGTGGGGAGGCCTTTACGGGTCCAGCTGCCACAAGCGCACTCAAGGCTCTCGGTGGCGAGGCGATGACGGTAGACAACACCATCATCGTTCCAGAGGACTTTGATCCAACCCGCCCCGAGCACATGGCGCTCTACGCCCATGAGCAGTACCACGTCGAACACGGCCGAGATGGCGAACTCTCCCACGCAATCCATGACGCTGAAGAAGTGGCGGCACGGGCCGTTGAGCGCATGGTTCTCCACCGTATGTCTGGCGGGGAGCGCGGCGTCGCACCCGGTGCCGGCAACAAGGAAGGCGCGTCACCCGAAGACTCGGGCGCCGCCACCAGCGACCATGATCCGTCGGCTGAGTCCAAGCCATCAAGCCTGGACTCCAGTCCGAATCCAGTCGACGGCTACTGGGCTCTGCGCAAAATGGGCATGAGCCACATGGACGTAGTGGACAAAATCGCGCGTGACGTAGTAGCCACCGTGGACGATGCAAAGTCCGCGTCTCTGGGGCGTTTCGCCGACCTGAAAAAATCGATCTGAGGGCACATGGCCACAGTCTTTGAAGAGCTCGCTCGGCGGCTTAGACGCACCGATCTTCTCCTCCTCCGAGCAGTACGACGTCAGCGCGCCCGTCCCGCAATGCGCGCAAAAGGCCAGTTCTGGGGCTCGGTGATCACAGACGATGAGGTGGATGCATTGCTGCGCGCCCACGGTGAGATTGACTACCCTGCCCAGTCCGACGGCCTAGACGCTGCAATCGCCGCCAGCGAAGCCCTGCGCGACTCCCCCGGAGGCCGGGTGACCCGCTTGCGTGAGGCCTTCGACCTGGGAGGCGACGACGCTGACTTGATCCTCTTGGCTCTGGCTCCGGAGATCAGCGCCGGCTACTCCAAGATCTTCGCCTACCTAAACGACAACTTGAACCTTGGTTTCCTGACCGTCGATCTGGCGACCCGTGTTCTACGTACCGAGCGCCTCAAGCGCCTGGCTCTGCAGGCGCGACTGATGTCCAGCTCGCCGCTCGTTCAGAACCGACTCTTACTGCTCTACCCCGAAGAAGGCGCCGAGACCCACACGGCCCGACGCGTACACCCCTCTTCCCGCCTGCTTCGCTGGTTGCTGGAAGAGGAGGAGCTACCTAAGTCTGCGGGCTTTACTCCAATCGATACCACCCGAGAGCCCTTCATTCCTGGCTCCGTGACCGCGCGCTTGGATGAGTTGGGCACAGGATTGGACAAGCCGCACACCTACGTGATCGTCGGCGCCAGCACCGGCTCCCGTGAGGGCGTAGCCATGGCCATCGCAAGGCGATGCAACCGGCCTCTCGTACGCGTAGATCTAGAGCGCTGCGTGGAGTACCTCGAGCAGCCATGGGATCTGGTACGCGAGCTGAAGATGTCCCGTGCGCTACCGCTCTTGGTCAATGTGGTCGAGGCCCAAGACGACCCCGCCCAGCGCCTCAAGCTCATCGCCTTGGGAAGCGCCGTGGCAGCTCTCCCATGCCCCGTCCTGGTAGGAGCCGCCGATAGGCGCTCCGTGAGCACACTTTTGGGTTCAGACCGAGCATCGGTGACCATTCTCTGCGGCAAGTCGACCTTCCCTGAGCGCATCGATGCCTGGAGCAGCGCCCTGGAAGCAAAGAACTGGGACACGTCGGTGGCCTCAGATATCGCCGAGCGCTTCTATTCCATTGGCGGCACGACCATCTCCAAGGTGCTGGACCGCGCCGAGGCCGAATCAGGCGGAAAGCAGCCCAAGCAAGAGACCCTCTGGGCCGCCGCTCGCGAAGGCAGCCGACCTGAATTTCGAGGTATGGCCCAGCACGTCGTCCCTCGATACGACTGGGACGACCTGATCCTCGACCCCAAGATCAAGGGCCAACTCCAGGGCCTGGTCGACTACCTGGAGCACCAAGAGACGGTCTTTCACCACTGGGGCGCCCGTGATATTCGCGCGCGTGGCTACGGCATAAAGGCCCTCTTCTCAGGCGGTCCCGGTACTGGGAAGACCATGGCAGCCGAGGTCATCGCCGGGCGATTGGGCCTGGACCTCTTCAAGGTGGACCTCTCCCAGGTCATCTCCCGATGGGTGGGCGAGACGGAGAAGAACCTGAAGGAGATCTTCGATGCGGCAGAAGGCGGAACCGCCGTCATCCTCTTCGACGAGGCCGACGCCTTGTTCGGGTCCCGCGGTGAGGTCAAGCAGGCACAGGATCGCTTCGCCAACCAGGAAGTCAGCTTCCTTCTCCAGCGCTTGGAGGTCTTTGAGGGTGCCGCCATCCTGACGACCAACCTGCAGGAGAACATCGACGAGGCTTTCCTCCGCCGCTTCGGCGCCGTGGTCGAGTTCCCCATGCCCAACGCCGATCAGCGCCTGAAGCTCTGGAACCGCGCTTTGCCCAAGGGCGCCCCCAAGGGCAACGATCTCGCTCTGGAATACATCGCAGATCAGTTCGTGCTGAGCGGTGGGCCGATTATCAATGCCGGCATTCAAGCTTGCATACTGGCCGCGACCGAGGGCTCCAAAGTCTGCCAACGCCACGTCGTGCGCGCCGTGGGCATGGAGACCATCAAGATGGGCAAACAGGTCAACCGAGTGCACTTCGGTGAATTCTGGGAAGAGGTTGCAGACCTGCTTTAGGGAGCCGCCTCTCCGATTCCGGTTGGATGTCTCCATGCAGCTGCAAACCCCATGGCAGCCATGATCAGGAACATGCCTGGTGCCAAGGCGGGCGAGGCACCGAAGACCGCCTGGGTGACGAGCTCGATCGTAGAGGCCGCCGGGCGGATCTCCGCCTCGAAGGCATAGTTGTGCTCCAGGTGCTCCCAAATCCCGAACAGTCCTCCCGCGGCGACGACGGACATGGCACCTTGCAGCGCGCGCAGGGCGTTCTTGGATGGGGAGAGCCAAACCACCACAGCACACACCATGCCCAGCGCAGCAAGCCCGAAGGGCACGAGTTGTACGTTGGACTCGAAGTGTCCGGCCAAGGCCAGCTCAGTACAGGCACCCAGAGCACTCGCGCACACCAGCCCTAGAAAGGCACGGCGCAGCCCTAGCTCAACCGAGCTCACGGAGCGAGCATCGCCTTGGCACCGGCGTAGTCAGCCTCGGCGACCACTTCAACCAGGGCGTTGAGAAAGGTGTCACGGTCTACAAAGGGACGCTTGGCGATCAGGCTCTCAGCCTTTGCCGGGGTCACGCCCGGAAGCTGCGCCATGGTCTCTGCATCGCAAGCGTTGGGGTCGACCGGCACGAAGACAAAGCGCTCGTACTGAGCGATGGTGGGCGCGTCGACGTACTTCCCCATCTGCTTACGGAACTGCGAGATGGAGACGTAGGGACGATACTCCTCGAACTCGTGAATCATCTTGTCGCCAATGCCCGGAACACCAGCCTGAATCTGCTCTTTGGAAGCTATATTCAGGTTGACTGTTGGGGCGGGCTCACCGGAGACTTCTTGCTCGTCCCCATCGGCTTGGACCACAGACAAAGCCTCGTCGATAATGGTCTGCTCCTCTTCAGACGGCGCCACGTCGACCACGGGACCGTCAGCGGTAGGTTGAACTGGGGGCATTGGGGTCTCGCTACACGCGGTACCAAAAAGCAGAGCCAAGGAGGCGATAGGAAGCAGTTGACGCAGCATGGTGTCCTCTTGAAAGTGGCTATCAACTAGCCTGCAGCGCCCTGTCCGGCCAGCTACTTGGCCCAGTCGTAGCCGTCAAAGCCATCGACCCGCTGTACAACAACACGCTGATTGAGGTAGTCGCTGTTGAAGACCTTGGTCAGGTTCTGGGCAGTGGGGACCCCGGTAATGACCTGCTCATTGCGCACAAGCTGACCGGTTGCCATGTCAAAGATGCCTTGCCCACTGAGCATCAAGGAGACGGTGTTGTTGGCTCCGTTCTCAACATCCGAACCGGTGATGGTCGTGGCTTGGCCAGAGCTCGTAAAGTTGAGAATGCTGTCCTGGGTCGAGGCCACCTCGTGCATCAGGCGAACGCCACCTGCCGTACCGCTGGTGCTGAGGAGCTGCATCGCAATCGGGGATCCCTTCTGCTTCCACGCCTCGCTGGTGTCCCCGTCTTTGGGGAACTGGATGTCCAGGGGCGCGACCATGCGGGTCGCTAGTTGGCGCTGACGCTCGATCACGCCGGCCTCGCGGGAGGTGGTCCGCTCTGGGCCCTCCAGGTCGACCCGCTTGATTCGACCTGTGGTGTCGATCTCGAGCACCAGCGTGGAGTTCTCGTAGGTCTCCTCGTACTCCGTAAAAACAGCGTTGAGCATGTCCTGCTTCTTCGCGTCAACGGCCACACCGCTGAGCTTGGCGTGCTCGATCTCGCAGGTCACCTCGATGAGCTTCTTGCCTTGGCCAACGCAGGACATGGCGAGCTTCATCTGAAAGTCGCCGCCCCGGGCCTCGTTGTTTTCGCGAGCTAAGAACCAGAGAGGAAAGCCGACAACCATCGACATCTCGCTGACGTATCGGACCGGCCTCTCACTCCACTGCCAGTGAGGAGTCGGGGCTTGAGCCTCGGTGCTAGCCAAAAGAAGAAGGAGCATATTGTGCCTCGCTTTGGGCCCTCAACCCCCCCAAGGGCTGGACCGAATGCCATGAATTTCGACCTAAAAGCTGGACTGAAATCCAACGCGAAGGCCGCCGTTTACCAGAGTGGTATTCGCCGGGAAGACCCCGGAGTCTTGCCAGCTCCTTAGTGGTTCACTGGTCCATCCGTGCAAAGTGACCTTGAACCAGTTGCCCGGACTCGTGGGAATTCCCATGGTGACTCGCCCTCCGTAGCCCTGCCAGCCGGGAGAAAAGAAGCCGTAGTTGCCCGCCACGAGCAGGGTCGGGCGACCCTCCTGGTTGGGTCGCAGAACGTAGATGCCAAGACCACCGTAGGCCTTGACGTAGATGGGAATGTCCAGATTCTCCGAGGCGCTCAGCTGCCCTTCAACGCCGTAGGCTAGGCTACGGGTGGGCGTGATGTTGACTTCGGCGCCACCGACAATGGCCAGGTTGTAGATACCCAACTCCAAGTCGAAGGCGCCTTGAGCCGCTGGCGCGAACAGCATGGTGCCGTCGTTATTCCGCTCGTTGGGGTCCGTGTAGCGAAAAGCCGCTGTGCCAACGCCACCACCTCCGACTTCGGCACCCAGGGCAAAGGTGACCACCTGGGTCTTGTGCAGCACGGCGTTGTCGGAAAAGGGCACCACGGAGACCTTGCCCTCCGGGTCGAGGCTAGCCAAGTAAACTGGAGCGCCGGGGTGCTGCTGAGAGAGCTGCTCAATGGCAGTGGAGACATCTTCTGGCAAGCCATCGGGGGCGCCCACGCTCACCCGCCGGTCAGCCTGAGCCAGCTCCCGATCATCGACCAGACGAGGCATTTCCACCGGGGTTCCCGGGAAGATGTCCACCTCACCGCGACCGGTAATCAGACCATCGACGAGCACATGGATCCAGTGGTGACCCGGTGCGAGTTCAACCTTGCCGCTGAGGACCTGAACAGGTCGACCGTCCACCATCAGCTGGGTGCCTTGCGGAAACTCACCCGTCATCAGCGAGCCTTTCGCCATGGAGGGCAGGGCTTCGACCAGCTCCAGCAGTTGCTTGTAAGAGCTACCCGTCCGCAGGTCAGATCGTACCCACGAGCGCTCAGGCTCCAAGACGGCCGCACTGAGCAAAGCCTTGTTTACCACCATGCCGGGGAGTTCTAGCCGCAGGTCTTGTGCATCTCCAGAGTTGGCAAGATCGACGTCGGAGAAGGCCAAGTCAACCGCAGCACCCAGCAGCGTCAGGGCCGCCACCACCTGGGCGCGGTCCTCCTCGTTACGGATCACCGAGATGGGTTGTAGGGCCGCGCTCAGCTCCTGAGCGATGGAGAGCTCAACGTCAAACTCCTCAAAGCGCTCATTGCCGCGCTCCACGGCACGGGCCAACTCGGCGTACGCTCGCTCGTCTGCCTCCTGCCAAGGCGACGGTGGAAATGCAAGGTTTGCACCAGTGTATTGTTGGGGTTCGCCGCCAGATAGGCGCGCTACTTTGCGAACGAGCTTCTCCTCTGGAAGGGTGGCCTCGACCCAGATGACAACGGGAGCAGGTTGGGCCTGCTGTTGGGCTTGGGCGGGCGAAGCGAGCCAGGGGAGGAGGAGAAGCATGTTCAAACTCAAAAGGTAGTTCCAACACCAGCAGTAAAGCCAAAGACCGGGAAAGCGGTCTGGCTCTGCTGGATGGAGTCAGCCAAGGGAAGGGCCACGCCCCCGCGTAGGTCAAGGTCGACGATAGGCCGCACCCGGTCTCCCGCCTGGAGGGCATCGATGGGGGGCTGCCAGGAATAGCCGAAGTGCGCAGTCGTGGAGACCGCATGGGGGGTGTTCAAGCCACCGACCCGAAGGGCAAAGCGTGGCCCAAAGCCCAAAGCCGCGTCGCGACCCACCAAGACCCCAACGGAGCCATAGATGTTTCGTTGCCAAAAACGGTAGTGGAGGGCCGTGGGTTTGGGTTCTTCCTCAACCCCTGTGTCCACCACTCGGATCTCTCCGTCGGCGTATGGGCCGGCGTGGGACGGTGTGCGGTAGAGCTCCGCCCAAGCCCCATCGCTCGAAAGGTTGTAGGCGTGCTCAATGCCGAAGCCCACCATTAGGCGCGAGAAATGGCCGCGGAGAGCCAAGTCCAGTGGGAGTCCTCCGGCGTTTAGAGAGTAGTCGGCGTTGACGATGTCCGTCGTATCATCAACCAAGCCCTGATCCTCGATGTCGGGCCCGATGCTGACCGAGGCGCCGTTGTAGAGGATGCCACTGCTCATGGTCACTGCGAAGCGCACCGGGTAGCCGTCCCCTGCACCACCAACCCGCTGTAGGGTTCCCGAGGTGCGGTCGTAGCGCCAGATGAAGACCTTGTTCGGGTTTCCGTAGCGTGGCACCGCGATATAGATCTCTGCGTTCCCATGGATCTTGGCGTAGATAGCCAGGAAATTGAGGATGTCGCCGTCCAGTTCCGGACTGCACTCATTGGGATGAAGCATGAGTTGGTCGATAAAGTCGATGCCCATCTTCTTACGGGCATCGTTTCGGACAAAGTAGGCCTTGTCCTCGAACTTATCGACGACGAGCTGATCGGACAGGGAATGGCCCGTGTCCTTGCGCTTCATGTAGATGTCCAAGCGGCCAAGAGGCACCAGGACCTGTCCATCCTCGTCCACTTCCACAGGCAAACCGTTCAGGAAGACCTCGTACTCTTCGTCAAAGGGTTCCTTCTCAAAGAAGTCCTCCAGCTCAAAGTCAATGGGGAAGGTCGGGAATGCGCCGTCCTGCAACTCGGTGAGGTAGTAGTTAACCATGCCCTTGACCTCTGTGTTGGTCAAGGTGGAGAGCAGGCTGGGATCCTGGAGCGCCATGGTGGCTGCCAGGTAGTGGTAGTAGTTGACCGAGCGGTCGCCGATGGACTCGTAGAAGGGCGGGCCACCGTCGTCGGAGTTCTCGGCCGCGTAGCCGATCATCGTGTAGAGCAGGAACACGGGCTCACGCTGCTCCACCTTCTCCATGAACCAGATCAGCTCCTCTTTTCTTCGGAGTTCCTTTCCGCGCAGCCCCCACTCGCCGGGGCTCAGGTCGTTCCAAGAGAGCTTGGAGGTCTCCTCTGCGGCCTTTCGCACCAACTCTAAGTTGCCGTCGGGCACCCTGGCCGGCTGGTCCACGGGCTTGATGGTGCGGTCTGGAAACTTGCGCCCGTTCTGATACAGGTCCACCGAAGGGAAGAAGAGTCCATCCGCGCGGTCGATGCGGCTGCGAACGTTCCGCTGAATGGTCTCGTCCTGGTAGTCCACGGAGGTGTCTGGCCACTTTAGGACCACGACACGGGCTGCTTTGTCCCTGCGCTTTTGAGCTGCTGCTTTCTCGGCGTCCGAGATCTCCTCGATCTGCTCCTCCTTCTTCTCGCCAAAGAGAGGCGCTTCGGGGGCAGCAAGGGTGCCTTCGGTCGCAGAGGCTTGAGCCGGACTGGAGAAGAAGGCAATCAGAAGGGCGAAGACGTACATCGCGGCTCTCAGGGTGGAAGCGCAGCTTAGCGCAAGGGGTCCGCCCGGGCACTCAAGCAGCGGGGGACTATCGGCAGTTGACCGTGCCGCCGTCGATGCTGCAGGACAGAGAACGGCCGCCCGACACACCGTTGAACACCGCTTTGGCACCATGACCTGAGAAGGTGATCTTGCAGCCGCTACTGGGCACGTTGGTAAACGAAGCTTTTCCGCCTGAGATTGTGCGCCGCTCACGCTGTCCACCACACTGCAGCTCTACCTTGGTCGGGGGGCCGGTGACTTTGAGGTT
>JBLHMA010000082.1:0-15969 GCA_047621545.1 Cognaticolwellia sp.
AAGCTGTTGGCGTTGAGCCGGCGTGTAGGCCACCACATCTCGGTCCTGCTTTTCAGGCTGGAGCTTCAGCTCGGGCCACAGCGCTTGGAGCGCGGGTATCTTGGGCCAGTTCTCGGCTGTTGCAACGAGCGTCACGCAGAATCGTCCCGCGAAGATCTCCTGAAACCACCGGGCTTTCTCGAAGAACTCGGCCGGCTCCACCCACTCCAAGTGCAAGGAAGCGGAGAACACCCCGGGTCTGTCCTGGGTCGCCTCTGCAAAAGCCTGCAGCTGCGCTCGGTCGGCGGAGAAGTTGCTTACCACGGAGACGCGAAGGCCCCCATCGGCAAGCTGCTGGACCGCGTCTACAAAGCCCGGATGACGGAAGGGCTCGCCACCGGAGAGCTTGACCTCCCAGTCACCAGGAAGGGCCACAAAACCCTGTATGAAACCAGGTAGGTCCTTGGCCCACTGTCTCCGATCGTCCACGAAGCGCTGAGTGCAGTAGCTGCAGCGGAAGTTGCAGGTGGTGTTCATGTTCCAGGACACGACCCCTTCCAAGGGGTAGCGCGGTTCGGTGCCGCTCATGCCGCACCTTCGATCATGCCGCGATTTCGAGGCACCGTGCAGGGGCAGATCGTGTAGGGGCAGGCCCGGCTCTGGGTCCAGCGCTCAAAGCTGCCATCGAAGATGTTGCCGAGCAATCCTTGCTTCTCTCGCTTGGCACTCCGACAGCTCCAGGCCCGGCCATCCTTGTCGACCGCGAAGTAGTGCACCCCCGCCCAGCAGCGCAGGCCCTGGAAGTTGGGGGCCCGGTTGGCCGGTCTGGCACCGATGAGGCGCTCCAGCTCCGGCCCAAACTCGGCCACTCCACCGTTGACTTTGTAGAGCTGGGGGAACCAGCGCAGACCCACCGCTTCGATGGCGTCTCGACAGGCCGCCGCATGGGACTCTTGGCCCGGGAAGACGACCTGGTTGACCACAAAGTCCACGTCCAGATCGAGCTGGTCCACGAACCAGGTGGCCTTGTCCACGAAGTCGTCCAACTCGGCAAACTCCAGGTGCAGGCTGGCGGAGAACACCCGCAGGCGGCCTCGGGTCAGCGCGGCGAAACGCATCAGCTCCGCCCGGTCGGCTGAGAAGTTGGTGAGCACCGAGATGTGGTGCGGGGTCTGTTGCATCAGCCCAGGCACGATCTGAGACATGAAGAGCGGGTGTGCAAAGGCCTCGCCCCCGGAGCACTTGATCTCCCATGTCCCGGGCAGCGCTGCAAAGGCCCGCAGAGCGCTGTCCATCTGGGCAGAGTCCGGCCTCCCCTTCCGATATCGCTTGGACTGGATGCAGTAGGTGCAGTCGTAGTTACAGGCCCCGGCCACCTGCCACTCCACGGTGGGATGCATCACTGCGCGGCCTGGCGATTGTAGCTCGCTGAGTCCGGGGACAAGGAGGGGCGTCCGGGGTCCGGGGTCCGGGGTCCGGGGTCCGAAACAAGCGTCCCGGCTCGCCTGGGACCTGTCGACGCCGGAGGCCGCGCAGCGGCTCGGCGAAAGCTGACAGCCTTGGCTGTCAGTCGTAGGGGCGTGACATTAAACATCGTGCAAGGCCCCACCAAAGCGGGCGTTCCACTTGATGTTCTGCTCGACTTTTCCGCAGCGCTCACAGCCCTTGAAGAAGCGCCCCCCGGCCACGCTGTCCCGCAGCTTTTGCCAGCGCTGCCCTTCCCAGAGTTCCTGGAAGCTGTGCTCGTGCAGGCTACCCACTTTGACCTGGGTGTTGCAGCAATAGAGCACCTCTTGGTCCACGGTGATCCGACTGTAGACGTAGCCCATAAAGCAGCCAATCGTGTCCATATCAGCCGTCACGAGGTCACTCTCAGCCCACGCGCGGACCTGCTTCTCAAAGAGGTCCAGGTTGGTGTGTACCCCTTGGTCTACCGCAGCCTGTCGCGCCTGAGCAATCCCTTGCTCCAGCATCCACGTCACCTGCTCGGGGGTGACCGCGCAGTCTTGGGTTCCTCCTTCCAGGCTGGCCAGCTTGAAGTTGACCCGCTCGGCCCGAAACAGGTGCCCAAAGCGCACCATCTGCACCAGCTCCGGCGCCGTATCGCGGTTGATCACGTGCACATGCCGCACCGTCGTTCCCGAGCGACGCAGCTTGCGAAGGCCCATACACAAGATGTTGAAGTGCCGCTCGGTCCACGTGGGGTGGAAGGCCATGTAGGTCTCTGGCGTGGCCCCGTGAACGCCCACCAGCAGGTTGTCTACACCCACATCGCACAGCCGGTCCATGTCCGCAGCCACCAGGTTGGATAGCACGCTCAGGTGCCATCCGCGCTGTTTGACGGCCGCCAGCATCTCGTAGACTTGGGGGTGCGTGAGCGGGTCGCCCATGCCGCTGACCACCACGGCCTGAACAGAGCCCAAGGCATCGAGCTGGGCCAGGATCTCCATGAAGCGCGCCGCCGAGATGCGCCGCCCCTTCCAGTCTATGGAGCGCGGAGCCTTGAGCAGTGGGCTGTGATCCCAGCAGGTGATGCACTTGGCGTTGCAGCCGTTGGTGATGTCGATGTGCACCTGCATTGGGCCGGTCACAGGCTTGCCTTTGCGCATTCCTTGCAGGGCCAGGGCCCGCTGGCGCTTGATCTTCTCTTTGGCGGAAGCGGCGTTCATTGGTCACCCCTTTGGGCGTGGTCAGAGAGGGCCAACATGACCTCGGAGACGGTGCGCTTGCCGCCCTGTTCCAAGCGCGAGAAGTCCCGGAGCGCGTCAAACAGGTCCTCGTGGCCAAGCAGCCACTCCTCCATCCACACCCCAAAGCGTGTGACGCTGAGCTGCCTCTGGGTGGGAATTGCCCGCAGGAGGGACAAGGCGCCCATCCAGTCGTCGAAGGGGGCCCAGGCCTTGAAAAGAAGCTCGGCTCCTGCGATGAGTTCTCCGCGCTCGGAGAGGGGGAACTTGCGCGCGATGCCTTGAAGCAGACTCCACGCGAGGTCATCGGGGGGCTGGTGCACAGCCAGGATCTGCCGCCACTTGTCCAAGCGCTCGGCCACCAGAGCGGGCTCCGGAGAGAGGGAGCTGGACTGACCTGGATGTACACCACCCAGGAGACGAATCGCGGGCAGCTCCGCGTCGCGAATTCCAGGAGGCAGAGCGGCCAAGGCCCAGTCTAGATCCGACTGCCTTACCAAGCCGCGCAGGCACTGAACTGCCGCCCGTGTCGCCCCATTCTCCGGGACCAACGCCAGTGCCGCCTCCCGGTGTGCAGGCCCCAGCTGCGCGACCAAACCGGGGACCTGAGAGAGCCCCGTTGCGAGCAGACCGGCCCCCGCATTCACCGCCCGCATCACACGCTCCCCTTGGTCATCGGCGATGCGTGGCTGGGGCAGAAAGACGGTGGGCACTCCGGCATGCATCAGCTCATGAAAGCTGTTGTAGCCCCCAGCCGAGACCGCGCCGTCCAGACCATTGAAGATCGCCATCGGCACGTAGCGGGATAGCCAGGTAATGCCCGGACCCCGCAGCTCAGGCCCTTGATAGAGCGGTCCGGCCCCGACCACCAGGTGGCAGCTTCCACGAAGGCTTTGTACCAACTTGGGCAGAATCTCTGGGGCCCGCAGGTCCCCTCCCCCACCCACGCTCAGGTAGATGGCACGTGCCCCGTCGGGGACTCCAAGCTGGCTTCGGGCCTGGTCCCGGGCCAGCAGCTCCTCTCGGGAGCGAATCAGAATGGGACCGCAGCCGCTGTCGTCGGGGTGGATCTGCTCTTGGTACAGCGGCAGCAGACCGGCGTAGCTCTCCTGCTCGGCAAAGCCGGACTTGACCCGCCTGGCCACGAGCGCCCGGTGGGGAGCCAGCTCCAGCGCGGCGAGCAGCTCCCCGAAGGAGCCCCCTGGGAAAGTGTCTACGACCAGCAGATCGGGCTGCAGGCCAGCCACGGTGTTTAGCACCCAGGTGCGCGCGATGCGCAGGAAGCGGGCAGTGTCCAAGCCGGCGTCTTTGACCATGGCCTTGGACGGCATCTTTAGAGCACAGAAGCCCTCCCGGCGGGCCAAGGTGTCCGCCTCCGAAGACGTCAGAATCCACGGCTCAAAGCGTAGCTCGAGCACAGCGCAGATGCGGCGCATGGCCCGCAGAATGGCCAACTGACGGACCAAGTGGCCCATACCGCGTCCATTGATGGCGTAGCTGACCACCCGGATGCGTTTGCGCTCTGGCTGGCCGCTCAAGAGAGGTAGTCCACGTCCAACTCCTGGCTGGCGACCGCCGCCGACACCGCCTGAGAGAGCTTCTCCGTTGGTGCCCCAACCCGCTTGGGCAAGCGGGTCTTTGGGATGCGCTGGTAGTAGCCACGCGTGCTAGGCAGGTAGCGACTGGGGCTCTTGCCCGTCATGTGCCACCACCACATCTCTGGGTCCTGATCCAGGGAGAAGCTGTCGTATTCTTGGAACGCCATCATGCGCTCAAGCTGGTTCTGCAGCTTGAGGTGTTCGGCCCGGTACTTGGGCACCTTCAATCCGAACTTTAGGTCCTGGGCTTCTGGCCCGAACTGCACACCCCAGTTCTTGCTGCGCTCGTACTTCTGGCGCTTTCTGGCGAACTTGCTGGAGCGCTCTTTGAGCTCCGTGAGGAAGCCGTCCAGGCCCTTGTCTACCGCCTCGTCCAGAAAGGCGAGCTTGGCGCTGATGCCAGCGGCACGACGCAGGCCAAGCTGAATGGCCCGGTCAGGCGGAACCCCAAGCCAGTCTTGGAGCAAGGCCACATCGGCGTGCATCAGGTGCTCAGCCAAGCCCTCCTGGGACTGCGCCAAGATGCGGGCGGGCAAGATCGGGATCTCGACCAGGCACCGATCGTGCTCCTGAACCAGGGCGTGCACCGCGTCGATGTTGCCCTGGATGGTGGACACCACATCCCGCCACTGCTGCCGCTTGGTCACGACCTCGCCATAGGCAGGCAGCACATCGTCCCCAAAGTCGCCTACGCCCAAGGCCTCGCACACCGCGTCACCCTGCTTCCAGAGGCGCCAGTACTGGGCGCTGAGAAAACTCAGGGAGAAGCGCGGCGTGTCGTAGGCATTGTCGATGAGGGCCACAAAGCCTGGCAGGTCTTCATAGCGTGCCCCCTCGTGCTCCCAGGGCTCCAACATGGACTGGGCCTCGGCCATCTTCGTCTGCAGCTCGCCGTGGTCGCCTACCAAAAACTGCCGGCGCCGATAGCGATCATCGGCCAGAATGGCGGCCACCCGTTTCTTGCGGCCCGAAACTTCCTTGGACAACGCGACCAGAGGGCTGCGACGGGAAAAGCCACGAAAACCGGTGAGCATTTCCGCCCGACTCAGGCCCCCCTCATCCAGTGTGGGTAAATAGGTCTTGGCCAAGGCTATAAAGGCTGCACCTCGCACCTTGCGGAGTTCCTCCCCCCGGGCTTGAAGCTCGGTCTTGGTGCCCTGGTAGAGCTCCAGGAGCGCCTCAGCGTCCGCCCGGTTCTCCCTGTAATGCGCGACCATCTGGATCTGGCTGTACACAGGTGTCCTCCCGCGGGCCTCCGCGGCGGAAACTATACAGCCTGCAGGCCTCTCGCTGACCGACAAGCGCCCTTCTGAATCCGAGATGGGTATAATCCCTATTCGGAGAGTCACTTATCAGCATCTCGGAACGACAAGCGGTTCACGGGTTCCACGCAGAGTGGATGCGGCGTCTCGACCGGCTGATGCCACCGCCCACCCTGATGGTCGCCGCCTTGGTGTTAGCCCGCTCTCAGGCCCCGATTCTCACGGGGCTGTGCATTTTTCTGTACGTGGTCCTCAACGTCGGAATCTCCCATGTCGCAATACGCAGCCGCAAGGTGCATCAGTCCGGGGTGGCGCGTTTCATGGCCAGCGCCGGCACCATCCTTCTTGTGGGGTGGTTCTCCGGCCCCGGAACCTCGGCGTGGTTCCTGGGCATTCTCGCGGTTTTTGCCGCAGTCTTTGCCACGAGCGGACTCCGCCAGGTCCTCTTCGTCACCGGCTTTTCGACCGCGACCCTGCTGGGCGCAAAGCTCGGCGGAGAGACCTGGTACGAGCTTGTGCCCATCGCCGTCAAAATGGGCTGCGTGAGCTGGCTGTCAGCCGGACTCTCCCGCGCACTCTATTCGACCTGGGCGCGAGAGCGCAGAACCTCGACGGACCTGAACGAGAAGAACCTGCGCTTGGAGCAGGCCCTCTCCGCCAAGAAGCGCTTTCTGGCCACCATGTCCCACGAAGTGCGCACGCCCCTAAACGGCGTTCTGGGCATGGCCGAGGTCCTGGAGACCACCACGCTGGACCACGAACAGCGGTCCATGGTGGAGACCATCCAGAGCAGCGGGCAGGGCTTGCTTCAAGTGCTCAACGATGTCTTGGACACGGCCAAGTTGGAGGCCGGAAAGCTGACCCTGCAACCGGTGGCCTTCGAGCCAGGAAAGCTGGTCGGGAGCGTCGTAGAGCTGATGCGGGCGGGCACCCATGGCATCCCTGTACAGCTGGACTTCGAGCTAGACCCAAAGCTGCCCCAGGCTCTTGTCGGCGACCCGGTGCGCATCCGACAGGTGCTCTTGAACCTAGTCGGAAACGCCCTGAAGTTCACCACAGTGGGCCACGTGATCGTGCGAGCACGTTGGTCACAGGAGCTGCTCTACATCCAGGTAGAAGACACAGGAATCGGCATCTCGCCACAAGCCCAAGCGCTGGTCTTTGAACCCTTTGCTCAGGCGACGGAGGAGAGCGGGCAGTACTTTTCGGGAACCGGCTTAGGGTTGAGCATCTGCAAGCAGCTCACAGCTCTGATGCAAGGCGAGCTCTCTCTGCGCTCCGAATTGGGCAAAGGGAGCTGCTTTTCCTTGACCCTGCCCGCGCCTCTTGGGGCGCTGAATCCTGCACAGGTCTCGGCGGCTCCTATCCCCCTGAGCGGTCAGGTTCTCCTGGTGGACGACAACGAGGTCAACCTGTTGGTGGCCCAGCACATGCTCATCGCACAGGGCTGCACCCCAACCCTGGCCCGGAATGGAGAGGAGGCCGTGGTTCTGGCCAGAAAGCAGACCTTTGACTTGGTGCTCATGGACTGCCAAATGCCCGTGATGGATGGGTTCTCAGCCACGCGGAAGCTCCGGTCGATGGGCTTAGAGCTGCCAATCGTTGCACTGACCGCGAGCGTCACGGAGGCGGCTAGACAGGCTTGTATCCAGGCTGGAATGAACGACTTGCTGGCCAAGCCCGTCTCCATGGAGCAGCTCAACCGCACACTGGCCAAGTGGATGCCCTCCCAAGAAACATCGCAGATACAAGAGGCCCCTTAGAGCAGCGGCCCTTTAGAGCAGCCCTTCCAGCCAGCCAACCTTGGACTCCGGGAAGGCGTCAAAGCGACCAATATACGGCTTGATGTCCAAGATCGGCGTGTCATTGAGCAGGTCCAAGCCACGGACCTGAATCACCCGTCCCTCCACCCCCAAAACTTCCACGCAACTCAAGGCGATGGGGTTGGGTCTGTGCGGAGCCCGCGTCGCCAGCAGCCCCCGCTTTGCACCGCCACGAGGCGGCCGGACGGTGGGCCGACCAAAGACCCCATTCAAGTGCATGAAGCTGATCAGCCAGATGCGCTCAAAGCCTTGGAGATCCTGGAGGAGTCGAGGATCAAACTCATCCAACAAGTGGATCTCCCCTACCCCCTCCAGGTGCTCTTTGGGCCCTGAAAAGCCCGGCTGCCGGGGTGTACCGTGGCGCTGAAGATAGGGCGAGACCACCCGGGCCAAGGGCCGCAGGGTCATCTCTTCCGGGAAAGGCACCACGTCGGTATAGGCGCGGTGATTGGGGTCTTGGGTGTCGGAGGACATGGCCGCTCGGGTTTGACGCCGCGCTCGGTTAAGCGCTGCCGCATGTCCTATCTCGTCGCCGCCCTGTACAAGTTCGTGCCCCTGCCTGAGTACGAAGCCCTCCAGCTGCCCCTCAAGACCGTGCTCATCGAGCACCAGGTCAAAGGCATCCTGCTGCTCGCCCCCGAGGGCATCAACGCCACTCTCTCAGGCCCCGAAGCTGGCGTGCGCGCTGTGTTGGCCCACCTACGCGGGATGCCCCAGTTTGCGGACATAGAGCACAAAGAGTCCTGGTCGGAGCGGGCCCCCTTTGCCCGGCTCAAGGTGCGGCTCAAGCAGGCGATCGTGTTTATGGGGGTGCCTGGGGCAGACCCGAATCAGGATGTGGGGACCTATGTGCCGCCAAGCGATTGGAATGTGCTCATCCAGGATCCCGACACGGTCCTGATCGACACCCGCAACGACTACGAGGTCAAGATCGGCAGCTTTGACGGCGCCATTGATCCCAAGACCCCCAACTTCTCGGACTTCCCGGCCTGGGTGGACGAGAACCGAGAGCTGCTGACGGGCCGCAAGATCGCCATGTTCTGTACCGGCGGAATCCGCTGCGAGCGGGCCACTGCCTACCTGAAAGAGCAGGGCTTTGATGCCGTTTTCCACCTGAAAGGCGGCATCCTTCGCTACCTGGAGATGATCCCTGCAGAGCAGAGCCTGTGGCAGGGCCAGTGCTTCGTCTTTGACCGCAGGGTCAGCCTGGGACACGGCTTGGTTCCCGGGGGCCTGCTCACGTGTGGGGGCTGCCGCGCTCCTCTGACCTCGCAAGACCTAGAGAGCCCCCTCTATCAGCTGGGGGTGTCCTGCCCGGACTGCCACGCGGATCTCTCCGAGGAGCAGAGGGCTCGCTTCTCCGAGCGACAGAAGCAGATCGAGCTGGCAGAGTCTCGCGGGGAGATACACCAGGTTCAAGCTCAGTCTTGACGAACTCAGCCTTGAAGGCGCCACTCCGCTGAGCCGTTTGGCGTCTCCCACAAACGAATGGAGACGACCTTCACACCGGTCTCCGCAAGCAGCTCCTGGGCAATACCAGCCAGCTCAGCGACGACGTTCTCAGCGGTGGGGTGGGTCTTCATCCAGTACACCGGGCGGCCCAAGCGCGCGTTTGCCTCGGCGATGGGCCCGGCCTCTGGATCTCCCTCCATCAGAATGGCCGTGTGGTCCCAGTGCTGATCGATCCAGCCCCCAACGAGCTGCTTGACCACGCCAAAGTCCACCACCCGACCCAGGCTGTCCAAGGGAGCAAGGCATGTAATCTCGGCGACATACCGGTGACCATGAAAGGCCCGGCACTTGCTCTCGTGCATGGGGATGCGGTGCATCGCGTCCCACTCAAGACGTCGTGTACATGTGACCATTGTGCTGCTCCAGGGGGTGCGAAACCTTCGCCCGGCCAGCTATAGCCACACCATGCTCATCCTGCTGCTCAGCGCGTGCTCTCCAACCTTAGGACGACTCGGCTGCCGGCGCTCCTGGGACCTCGCAGCTCTCCTCCGTACACCGACCGGTGAGGCGCAGGCGGTTCCGTGCAAAGACCTTGTAGCCAGCATCCAGACCTTGCCGGATGCCCGGCAGCCGGGAGAGTGGAATCAGAGGCTTGAGTCCCACAGCACTGTAGAGCTGGCGGAAGACTTCGACGCCCTCCACAAGTGTGCCATCGGGCATACGTCCCCGGATCGAGGCCATCAGCTCGCCCTGACTCAGGCCCGTCACGCGGGCATCGAAGCCCTGCTCCGCGATGTCCGTAAAGACAATCCTGTCCTTGCGGTCCAGCTTGCGGAGTGTCTTGATTTCCCGCACGCACAGCGGGCAGTCTCCATCGTAGAAGACCTCAAAGGATTCACTGGACATCGATCGTTGCCTCCCAAAGTGATGAACCGCCGTTCCCGTCCTGGAGCACCAAGAACAGGTCTACTGGGCCAGGCTCCTCGGGGGGGAAGTAGCTGTAGTCCACGCGGACCATCCCCTCTAGGACCTGGATGAACTGTCCCTGCCACCCCCCGGCGGTGGCGTAGCCGTAGAGCGCTGCTTGTTCTGCGAACTCTCCCTCCACAGTGCAAGAGAAGGCCATCTCTTCCTCCACCACGCCCTGAGTCGGGCCCTCGCACTCCAGCGTGGGGTTGGTCGCGTCCAAGGGAATGCCAGCCACGCGAATGCGGCGCTGTGAGAGGCTCACTCCATAGATGGGCAGCTCCTTGAGCAAGTCGCTGGGCGCCTCTAAGCCTTCCATCAGCGCGTCACCCTCTGCATCCATTAGAGGACACAAGCCTGGCTCACAGGCCAAGGTCCACACGCTCAACAGGGGTACCGGCTCAGGACCCAAGACCTCTGCGAGCGCAGGCGAGGCCACTATGGTGCCCTCAAAGCGCCCCGTGTCTTGGTAGACAAGGCCCGGCCAAGGATCGCTCTCGTCCATGGCAAACTGCGGCTCCAAGCAGCCCTCTCCAGCGAAAGTGCAGGTCCACTGCATCACCTCAAGGCCCCGCTCTTGCGGGTCCACGATGAGGGTTTCGAGGGTGGCAACTTGGCCGGCCCCCAGCGCAGGTGGGTCGGAGCGGACCATCACCACTTGGATGTCGGCCAACAGGGTGGTGGTGTCAGGGCCCATGTCACAGCCAAGGAGGCTGGGGGCCAGCAGGATGAGAATCACCAGGACGCCTTTATGCCAAAGACAGGCAGTGGTGGAAGGCCGGTAATCGGCGTCTCTTCTGTGTAGTCAAAGTTCCAACCCATGACCTCTACGTTCTTGGCATAGGTCACGTTCTGCACTTCTAAGTAGCCAGTCAGGTCCACCCGCTTGAGCTCCCAGAGCTTGTCCACGCGGACATCCAGGCTCTGAAAGGGCGCCAGACGGGAGGCGCTGCGCTCTCCGTAGACCGGCACGTAGGCGCGGCGCTCATCGTCGTAGTAGCGGTTGACCACCTCGGTGAAGGGGTTGCCGCTGCCGTAGCGATAGCGGGCACCGACGCGCCATCCCCGACCAAGTTTTTGGGTGTACAAGGCGTTGAGCACGATGGGCTGGTCATATGCGAAGAGCTCGACGGGGTCGTCAGCTCGGTCCTGGCGCTCACTGTGGGAGAAGGTCGCAGTGACCAGGCCCAGAGAGCGCTTGCCGTCGTAGCGCAGCAGCAGCTCGGCGCCGTAGCTCAGCCCCACGCCATCGTTTGCATAGTCGCCAGTGTCGAAGGGGCCGATGGGTGGAGGACCGGAGAAGAACTCCAGCCGGTCCTCGCGGCCTACGACCAGGTCGTAGAGCCAGTTGGAGAAGACGGTCGCCTCAAGGCGAAATCCATAGGGCAGCTCCTGGTCCACACCGGCGCTTGCCTGAAGGGCGTACTCCGCACCGATGTCCGGGTTGCCTTGGGCTCTGTTGCTCACCTCACGCAGCCCAGCAAAGCTGGAGTACTTGCCGACGCTGGCCTTGAACTGGGTGCTGCCCCAGGGCATGTCCGCTCGGGCACCCAGCCGCGGGTCCAAGGTGGTGATGGCGTAGCCGGTGTCGTAGGCCAAAATGTCTGCTCGCAAACCAGGGGTCACAATGACAGGACCCAAGCGCAAGCTGGCCTCGCTGTAGAAAGCTGGGGCAACAAAGCGCGCGGCGTCTTTTTCTCGCTCCCCAAAACCCGCCACGTAGAAATTGAATTGCTCCTGACCCGCGAGCATGTCCAGCCCCAGGCGGGCACCGACGTTGCGGCCTGGAATCAGGGGGCGCGACCACTCTTGGCGAACGGACAGGGTGGTGGTCTGCTCCTCGGCATCGGTGGTCGATGCAAACTCAAAGAAGCGGCGCTCGGGCCCAAAGGCGATGTTGTTCTCCAGGTTCCATTCCCCTACCGTGTAGAGGTGGCGGAGCCGAACGCGCTGGAACTGGTCGGCAAATCCGGCGACAACCAGCTCTTCGCCGTCCTCGTCCCCGCCCAAGAAGCGGAAGCGGTCATCGCTAGCGAAGACCATCAGGTCCCAGTCTCCGGCGTCGCCCTGGTACTGGAATCGAATCTGACCGTCGTAGTAACGGGGGGCCTGGACGCGCAGCCCGTCGACCTGGTTGAGCACAGGGCCCAAGACCACATCGGCATAGGAGCGGCGGCCCGCGATGGTCAGAGCGCTGCGCTCTCCCAACCTCTGTTGCACGAAGAGCGCAGACTGGTACAGGTCGACTGAGACGTAGCGCTTGGACTCGTCCGGTAGACCGGAGGTGGTGCGCAGGTCAACCACACCACCCAGCTTGCGGCCGTAGCGAACGCTGTAGTTGCCAGGAAGAAATGCAACTTCGTCCAGCAGATCACTGGAGACCACGCTCGTCAATCCACCGAAGTGAAAGACCAAGGGGATGGGCGAACCATCCAGGTTGTAGGCGGTGTCCTCTGGGTTGTTTCCGCGCACGATGAGCTGGCCGATGCCCAGCGGGGCCCGTGCGATTCCGGGCAGGTTCTGGATGGCCTTGACCACGTCTCCGCTGCTGCCGGGCAGGTACTGGATCTCCTCTGCGGTCAGGCGGCGCTCCGTGACCTCGGGGCTGACACGCTGTGCACGAATGGTGACAGTGGCATCCGCCTCGTCCTGGGGTTCAAAGTCTGGGGCGGTCATGGGTACTTGAAGTTCGACGATGCTGTCGGCCTCGACGCGCACCTCCAAGGTCTCCGTGGTCAGCCCATCCGATGCGACCGAGAGAATCCAAGGACCGGGCTCCAACCCCACCATCGCAAAGTTGCCGTCGGAGTCGCTGACGGCCTGGGTGAGCTGCCCACTCGGCCCCAAAGCGCGGATCTCCGCAGCGCCCACCGGATAGTCCAAGCGAGTGACCTGACCGCGAACTCTTACCGGGGGCGCGATTTGGGGATCAAAGACAATGCGGTATCGGATGACCGCCGCCGCTGGAGTGCCCTGGGCGTCGATCGCCGGGGACCAGACGTAGGCATACATGGCCTGGACGGCCGACTCGTCAAAGCCTGAGCCGCTTCCCTCGACCACGCCAACGCCGATGACCTGCCCCGTCTCGGAGATAGCCACCTCCAACAGCACCTGGCCGCTAAGGCCCTTCTCCAAAGCAGCTTCGGGGTATTCGGGGGCCACCGCTGAGACCACTTGGGGCAACTGAGTGCGATCCAAGGGGGTCTCTTGAGCGAGGACAGGAATGGTGAAGAGTAGGGGGAGCACGTTTTGTATATAGCGTGAGACAAAATACCTTGCGCAGGCTTTGTATAGGCTTTTTGTGAATGCGCCAAAAGACGTGTTTAGTCCTGGACTATTTCCTCATAGTTGTGAATGATCCTCCAGACGGTCTCGCACGGCCTACACAAGGCGCTGGCCAATCCGGAGTTTCGACGGGTGCGTCCTGACAGAGCCTTGAACACCGGGCCGCTCAGGTCCTCATCGCACTGCAGGCAGGCGTTTAGGCTGCCATCGTCGGCGTGGTAGGGCTCGGAGAGCAGCGCAATGCAGATGTCCTGGCACTCCGCGCGGGTGTGCTCCACGTTGTAGGCCCAGATGCTGGCGCACGCCGGGGTAAAGCCCAGCTCAAGCAGGCAGCTCTGCACGCCTTCTACTCCGTCTCCAAAACCCTGAAGACCGCAGGCGCGCACTGGCTGGGTCAGGTCGGGGTAGCGGGCATAGACCTGGAGATCCTCCAGGCTGGAGCACAGCCCACAGGCGCCTCCATGAGTCGGAATGGCGCCTTGCTCTTCTGCTTCCTGAACTGAGTCAAAGCTGGCCAGAGTGTATCGGCCCCCTTGGCCTTGAACCGCACAGACTCCTTCACCGGTCTGGGGAGAGGGCTCTAAGTACGGGTCGCTGGTCAAGGGCTCAGGCGGGTTCTCCAGCTCCAACTCCCTGAGCTCAGAGAGCGCGCCGGGCGGCCACTCACGGGGCACCCATTCGCCGATCTCTGGCGTGCACTCCCCCAGAGCTAGCCCGGTGTTCTCGTTGGGCGCCCCATAGAGCCCCGCGCAGATGAGGTCAGGGCTGGGGTCCGATTCGGCACACGCCATGAAGAGAAGCAGCATCCGTGATTCTACCCCTTCGGCGGCTCCTCTCGTCGACCGTCAGCGTGGATCGCAAAGCGACCCTGCTCTCGAGCGTGAGTCGGATCGTCTTTTGGCCAAGGCCAACCACCAAACCGGGTCTGACGGTACTCCTGCACGGTCTGCTGGATCTCCGCCTTGGTGTTCATCACGAAGGGTCCGTGCTGGACGACGGGCTCCCCAATCGGGCGACCCTGTAAGAGTAGAAACTGGGCTGGGGCGCTGCCCGCACGGATCTCGACGGCCTGGGTGGGATCCAGCTGAACACCGTGTCCAGAGCTAAGGTTCATCCCGGCGACTTGCGCGTCCTCTCCCTCAAAGAAGTAGAGCACCCGGTGCACACCTCCCTTGCCCATCGGAAGGGTCCAGCTCGCCCCGGGCTGCAACGTCAGCGTCCAGATCGCCAGATCGCTCTCGGCCTGAGATGCCCAGCTGTTGGGAGGCGGCGCTGGGGGTTTTTGCTCGCCCAACTCCCCCACGTACATCGCCAACTCAACGCCCTGTTCCCGCAACCTGGGGATCTGCTCGTCCCAAAACATGGTGAAGTAGGCCGGCACCATCTTGTGGTCCCGCGGCAGGTTCAGCCAGACCTGGAAGAGCTCGGTGGGGTTTCCCTTGGCGTGGTTGACCAGCGGGAACATCTCAGAGTGCACGATGCCGCTCCCAGCCGTCATCCACTGCACGTCTCCACGACCAAAGCGTGCCGTGGCGCCCATCGAGTCAGCGTGGTCGACCAGCCCCTTGCGTGCGATAGTTACCGTCTCAAAGCCACGGTGCGGGTGCTGCGGAAAGCCTGGCACAGATCGGCCGTGGTACATGCTGTAGCCGTTTCGCCCGCTGAAATCTGAGCCCAGGGGACGGCCGTCCAAGCCCTCACTGGGGGCCATCTCGGCGTCTCCAGCAGGGTAGGCGTCGTTGTGGTGCGCGCAGAACAGGAAAGGGTCCAAAGTGGGCCACTGCGTCTGCAGAGGAACGGTCGCGATGATGGGACTTTTCATATTTCGAAGGTAGTCACATCTTTAGGCTCCGGGGTGAGAAGCAGACATCCAGAAACGGAACAATCCGACCTGGAGGCTGGACATTGACTCCAAACGGTAGACATGACCGCATCCTCCCCGCCACCGAGGCCTACTCGAACATGATCTGGTTCCTCCTTTCTTGTGCCCCTCCCGCCCCTGAAACAGGGGACACCGTCGTCCCCAGCGAGACGGGAGAGCTTGAGACCGGCGTGGCCGACACCCAAGACACCACTGAGACGGGGGAGACGGGCGAGACGGGGGACACCCAAGAGACCGGCGACACCCAAGACAGCGCGCCGGTGGACTGCGATGAAGACCGAGACGGCGTGGACGGCGCCCAGTGCGGCGGACCCGACTGTGACGACACCTCGGCCAAGGTCTACCCCGGCGCCACCGAGGTCCTGGACGGGCTGGACAACGACTGCAGTGGCAGCGTGGATCGCAGCGATCTGGACGCCCTGGTATGGGCCCAGACCGCCAGCCCGGTGGTCGACGCGCGCATCAGCTCCATAGACAACCTGGGCAGCGCCGACTTTGACGGGGACGGAGTCCTCGACCTGGTCATCGGCGCACCCATCGAGGACAGCTTTCAGGGGGCCGTGTACCTGCTCGATGGCTCCAGCGCGGGCTCCTGGAGCGGCGACCTGAGCGTAGACCAGGTCTTCAAGGCCAGCGGCGAGAGCCCTGGCGGCGCATTCGGCTTTGTGTCCCAAGGTATGGGAGACGTGGACGGGGACGGCACGCCCGACCTGTTGGTAGGGGCCCGGCAGAGCAACGACCGCGGCACAGCCAGCGTGTGGCTGGGAGGCTCCCTGAGCGGAACCAGCAGCGCGAGCGACGCCGACATCTTCATCGAGAACGCCAGCGTCCCTGGCCGAATGGGCTGGGCGGTGGAATCCAGCGGTGACTTGGATGGAGATGGGGTGGCCGAAGTGGTGCTCGGCGACAGCGGCGTCTCCGCTGTGCTCATTTTCTCTGGTCCGAGCGGCACACTGCTCTCCAGCGATGCAAGCTCCGTGATCTCCGATGACACCCCACGGCTGGGGGAAGCTGTACTGGCTGGGGATGTGAACC
>JBLHMA010000083.1:0-15875 GCA_047621545.1 Cognaticolwellia sp.
CCCCGCCGGTACACCCTCGGTCAGGCAAGCCTCCCACGGATCATCTTGCCTGATCGAGGGTGTATGGTGCCCGATCGTCCCGGTTCGCACTGCGAGGGCGACAGGCTCTACCACTGCGAAGTCGAAGGCGGCAAGCACGCTGAGGTCTGCAACGACGGCTGGATGGTGTACCGCTTTGGCGCCCTGGCCCCGTAAGCTCCGACTGGGCTCGCATCGCCGAGGTGCTCGCGCAGTAGGGCGTGGGTCGGGCTATCCTGGAAGCGATGAGTCACTTCCTTCCAGCTTTGACGCGCGCGCTGCCGCTGCTGCTATTGGCTGTGGTGCTCTCAGCTGTTGGTCTGCTCGTTCCCGGGCAGGCCCAAGCCGCTGAAGCACCGCCGCAGGTTGGAGAAGCCTCGGAGTGGTCGCAGTCCACCGAGCCGGCCATCTGGATCCATGGGGAGCATATCTCCACTCGCTGGCAGGCCCGTTTGATGCGGCCTCGGCCCCTCAAACCTCTGGCCGCCTTCGCGGTCGGAGCCGGCTTTGGCTTGGCCGGCGGCGTGATCGGCGGCGTGGTCGGTCTGCCGCTCCTGGTCATTGGCATGCCCCTTGTCACCGGCACCCTCGGGGCCGCGATCGGGGCCACCATCGGTGCTTGGCTCTTCTCTGGCGATGCACCTTTTTGGTTCATGGGCGTGGGCGCGGCGCTTGGCGTGTCGGTCGCCTCAATCGTTCAAGCTGGGCTGCTCTTTGGCTCCGCGGCCGCAGCCATCACCATCATAGGCTTGCCCCTGGCCGTGGTCTTGGTGGGCGTGGCTGCCGGCGTAGGCCTGGTCCTTATGCCCGTCGGCGCATGCTTTGCCGCCCGCTACCACCGCAAACATCCGGTACCTCGGGTGCGCTTCCGCCCCAAGGGGTTGCAACCGGTCAGCGGCTCTGCGGCATTTATTGATTCCGCCTGGGAGCTGCCCGCTTGGCAGCCAGCCGCTGCAGCCGCAGGTTGGGGTGGAGAGCAGCTCTGAGGGGTTAAGCGCCTCCTTCCAGATATAGGAGCAGCCCGTGAGCCAGCCGTCCTTGAGCGAGCCGTCCTTGAACGAGCAGACCTCCGACCTGATTCAGAGCGACCAGCGCTACGTATGGCACCCATTCACCCAGCACGCTGAGTGGCAGGAGACCGAGCCGCTCATCATTACGGCTGCCCAGGGCGCCGAGCTAATCGACGCACAGGGCCGCCGCTACTTGGACGGCGTGGCCTCGCTTTGGGTTGGGGTGCATGGACACCGTCACCCGCGGGTGGATGCTGCGATCAAGGATCAGCTGGACCGTGTAGCCCACTCCACTCTTCTTGGACTTGGAAACATCCCGGCGACACGCTTGGCCAAGAAGCTCATTCAAATGGCCCCGGCGCCCATGTCCCGGGTCTTCTACAGCGACGCGGGCTCTACGGCCGTGGAGATCGCTCTGAAGATGGCCTTCCAGTGGCAGCAGCAAGCTGGAGACCCCAAACGCACGCGATTCGCACGCTTTGAGCACGCGTACCATGGAGATACCTTGGGCGCGGTCAGTGTGGGTGGCATCGATCTCTTTCACCAAGTCTACGGTCCGCTGCTCTTCGACACGGTGGCCCTGCCGACCCCGCTCAACCCCGAGCCCGCCGTCGAGGCCAAGCTGCTTCAGCAAGCCCTGGCCACCCTGGACGCCGAAGGGGACACCTTGGCCGCCATCATTGTAGAGCCCCTGGTGCAGGGAGCCGCCGGCATGCGCATGCACAGCCCTGGCTACCTGAATGCCATCTTGGCCAAGGCCAAGGCAGTCGGCGCCTTGGTCATCTTGGACGAAGTCGCCACAGGGTTTGGACGCACGGGCACCCTGTTTGCCGCCGAGCAGCTCTCCGTGACGCCAGACCTGATGTGCTTGGGCAAGGGGTTGAGCAATGGCTACTTGCCCCTGGCCGCCACCTTGGCCAGTGAGCGCATCTTCCAGGGCTTTGTAGGGACCCCTCGGGACACCTTCTTCCATGGCCACACCTTTACCGGCAATCCCTTGGCCTGCGCCGCAGGGGTGGCTTGCTTGGAGCTCTTCGAGGAGGAGCGAACCCTCGAGCGGGTATCAAGGCGCGCCACTGAGCTGGAGCGGGGCCTATCGGAGTTCTCACAGCACGCTCATGTTTCGGCCGTTCGCCAACAGGGACTCATGATCGGCCTGGATCTCTGCCAAGCCAATGGCGCCCCCTACGACTCCGCACTTCGCACCGGTGCGCGCTTCTGCTTCGGGCTCCGCTCTCAGGGAGTGGTGCTCCGTCCGCTCGGCGATACGGTCGTACTGATGCCGCCCCTCTGCATCTCAGCGGCCCAGACCGAGCAGCTCCTGGAGGCATTGCGTTGGGGCTTGGACGCGTTGATTCAGCAGCCCTGACTAGGCAGAGTCAGAGGAGAGAGAGGGGCCCTGTGTTGCCCTAGCAGTACCGAACGTCATAGGGTCGCCCACAACAATATGGAGGAGCGATGCCGCTCATGCTGCTCGGTCTCTTTGGAATGCTTGGCGAAGCCCAGGCCCAAGACGCCGATACCTTTGAGTTTGCAGGGTCCAACTTCGATCGCCGCGGTTCACTGCAGCTGGCTCACCCAGTGCTGGGTGCCTCGGGCAGCTTCTATGCTGGTCTCGGTTTGGTATACGCACACAACCCTGTGGTCATTCGCTACGAAGACGGCTCCGAGGAACCTGTGGTCTCTCGCCAGTTCTCCACGCGCTTGGCAGGTGGCTACACGATCGGCGATGTGGTCCGCATCGACGTGTCGGTGCCCATTTACCCCTCCGTGGTTGTGAACGATGTTGCTGAGTTCACCCTGGGTGACATCAGCCTGGCCGCGCTGATCCCCGTGTGGTCCGGTGGCGACGCCACCAGTGGCTATAGCTTCGGCGTAAAGCCCCGCATCGACCTGCCCACGGGCAGTGTGGAAGCATTCACTGGTCAAGGCGGCGTTGGCGGTGGCTTGGTGCTGGCATTCGGCGGATACGCCAACCAGATCAACTACCGCGTGAACGCTGGCGTGAACCTGGCCAAGAAGGTCGAGCTCGATGACCTGGGTCTGGGCTCCAATATCGCCCTGGGCGGTGGTCTGGACTACCGCATCACCGACGAGTGGTTGGTGGGCGCTGAGGTGACCTCCAAGATCGACATCGCTGACGGCACCGCGTGGAACGAGAACCCGACCGAGGGCCACGTCTACGGTGGCTTTTGGCATCCCTCGGGCTTCACCACTCACCTGGGCGTTGGAACCGGAATCATCGCTGGCATCGGCGCTCCCGATGTTCGCGTGGTCTGGGGTGTTGGCTTCCGCAAGCCGGACATCTTCGACACCGATGGTGACGGCATCCTCGATGAGAACGATCGCTGCGTGAACGAGCCCGAGGACATGGACGGCTTTGAGGACGGCGATGGCTGTCCCGACACCGACAACGACATGGACGGCTTGCTCGACGGAGCCGATCAGTGTCCCAATGACCCCGAAGACATGGACGGCTTCGAGGACGACAATGGCTGCCCCGACCCGGACAACGACGGCGACGGCATCTTGGATGGCAATGACGAATGCCCGAATGAGCCGGGTACCCAAGCCACCAACGGCTGCCCCGACACGGACGGCGACGGCTTGGCCGATGCCGAAGACGAGTGCCCGACCGAGGCTGGACCCTTGGAGACCAATGGTTGTCCCGACAGCGACGGCGACCGTGTGCCCGACAAGCGCGATGAGTGCCCCAACGAGCCCATCCCGCCACAGGCTGATCCTGCCCGTAGCAACGGTTGCCCAAGCCGTGTCATCGTCACAGCCGATGCCATCGAGATCCTGGACATGGTGTACTTCAACACCGGAAAGGCCAGCATCAAGTCGGTTTCGTACCCACTGTTGGACGATGTCGCGACGGTGCTCATCAACAACCCCGACTTGACTCTCATCGAGGTCGCAGGCCACACGGACAGCCAGGGCAAGAACAAGTCCAACTTGGACCTCTCCCAGCGCCGCGCTGAGTCGGTCAAGACCTACTTGGTCTCCAAGGGCGTCGATGCCAAGCGCCTTAGCCCCAAGGGCTACGGTGAGGAGAAGCCCACTGACACCAACGACACTGCCGATGGCCGTGCGAACAACCGTCGGGTCGAGTTCACGATCCAAGAACGCGACGAGTAGTTCGGAGTGGCTGCCTGGGTAACTTGGGTAGCTCCTCATCAAGGAGCCGTCGATCTGAGGGAGTCTCTCCCTCGGCTCGGCGGTTCCTTGCGTTTGCCTTGGTCTGAACTGGGGGTTCGACGTGGGGGGCCCTGGAGGCCATCGGAGATCTTTGAGAGAGCCGCGTCAGCGCCTCTCTTGGATATGTGGATCTTGGAGGCAAGGGATCCCCGTGGCCGTCTCCTGTCTCCGCGCGCCCATGACGCCCTGGTACACGCGCCCCTTGGCCCTATGGCTCGAGGAGGTCAGGCCTGGGACACCGAGATCTTTGCTCCGGCCGCCTCCAAGGTCCTGGGCGCATTGCTGGTCCTGGCCCACCAAGACCAGCCGGGCCTGGATTACGCTGCGGAGTACCGCGATGGAGCGCTGGTGTGGTCGCTTGCGATCCGAGAGGACCAAGGAAAGCTCAGGGTCTTCCGCAGTGATGGCCGGGGTGTCACCGAACTACGGTTGCGGGAGGCGGCGGAGGGCGAGCGCAGCGCGGTGTTGCTGCGCGGCTTGGAGCGTCTGGTGCGCGAGCGCATTGAGCCCGCCGACCACGAAAAGCTGGTGATTCCTGAGCTCATCGCAGAGTGCATGTCCGCCTGCGAGTAGATCCCTGCGTCAACCAATGTGCAAGCATCGGTTGACGAGATAGTCTGCAGGCCTGACTGGAGCCTCCGTGCACTTTGAAGAGCTGGACTGGAACGACATCCTTCGACGTGGCAAGGCCGGCATTGGCATCTCCGAGGACGAGGCCCAAGCCCTCTCGGGCTTGCAGGATGAATCCAAGCTCCAGCAGGTCTTCTCGGTGACCAACGCCTTGCGTCAGCACTTCAAGAAGAACGAGGTGTACACCTGCGGCATCACCAATGCCAAGAGCGGTGCGTGCCCGGAGAAGTGCAACTTCTGCAGTCAGTCCGCGCACTTCAAGACCGCCGAGTCTCCGGTCTACAAGCTCAAGAGCGCCGATACCATGGTGGCTGAGGCCCAGGCCGCCCAGGCCGCAGGTGTGCGCGAGTTCAGCATCGTGACCCAGGGCCGCGCCTTGAAGAAGCGCGAGGAGATCGAAGAGGTGAAGAGCGCGCTCAAGGGCATTCGTGAGACCACCGGCATGCAGACCTGTGCATCGGTTGGCTTGATCGCTCCCGAGCACCTCAAGGAGCTGCAGGACGCCGGCATGGATGCCATGCACCACAACCTGGAGACCGCGCGCAGCTTCCACGACCAGATCGTGGAGACCCACAGCTACGACGACGAGGTCGAGACCGTCAAGGCGGCCAAGAAGTTGGGGATGTACGTGTGCTCTGGCGGGATCTTCGGCATGGGCGAGAACTGGGGTCACCGCGTGGAGCTGGCCGCTGATCTGCGCGCACTCGAGGTCGACTCGGTGCCGCTCAACTTCCTCAACGCCCGCCCAGGCACCCCCCTGGAGGGAATGGATGAGCTCACGCCCTTTGAGTGTCTGAAGACCATCGCCCTGTACCGGCTGATGTTGCCCACCAAGGACCTCATCGTTTGCGGCGGCCGCCAGATCCACCTCCAGGACCGGCAGGACGAGCTCTTCTTGGCCGGCGCCAACGGAATCATGCTCGGCGACTACCTGACGACCTCGGGTGGTGAGACCCCCCAGGACCTGAAGCTCTTGGAGGACCAAGGTTTGGTCATTCGTCCACCGCCCCACACACCCACCGCGCCCTCGCTCGCTCCAGCGAAGTAGAGTGGGCCCCATGCGGGCACGATTCAAGAGATTGGAGGAGCGGGTCGCCGAGCTTGAGAGCTCTGGCTTGGCTCGAACTCTGCGTCCGCTCTTTCCCACCGGGCCCACCACTGCAGAGCTGGAGGGCCAGGAGATCCAGGTCTTCTCCTCCAATGACTACCTGGGCTTGGCCTGGGAGCTGCGGTCAAGTTGGCGCGGTCGAGGCGCGGGATCGTCCAGGTTGATCGCGGGGGACCGCAATGCGCATCACGCCTTGGAGGAGAAACTTGAGGAGCTCTTCTGCGGCCCTGCGCTGGTCTTCGCCTCCGGCTACCAGGCCAACTTGGCTCTGATGAGCACGCTGTTCGAGGCCGGCGACGTGGTGGCCTCGGATGCGCTCAACCATGCCAGCATTATTGACGGACTGCGCCTCTCCCAGGCCCAGCGAAGGGTAATTCCGCACGGCGATCCATCTGCAATCCCCAAAGAGAGCACCGCGGTCGTCGTCGAAGGGCTGTACTCCATGGATGGAGATCAGCTCTCTCTGAGCGAGTACCAAAACAAGCGGCGCTGGCTGGTCGTGGACGAGGCCCATGCGGTGGGCTGTATTGGCCCCAAGGGGCGCGGCGCATCCTATGAGCAGGAGCTGGTCCCGGACGTGGTGGTCGGCACCTTTGGCAAGGCCTACGGGGCCGCAGGTGCTTTTGTGATTTGTCCCTGGGAGCTCAAGCAGCTGCTCATCTCCCGCGGACGCAGCTTTGTGTACACCACCGGCTTGGCCGAGGCGGCTGCTCGTGCCGCACTGGTGGGCCTTGAGCGTGCAGATCAGGCGCGTCGGGAGTTGCTCGCCTCGCGGGTCAGGCGGTTCCGGGCGGGCTTGGCAGATCTGGGCCGCTTCCCCCCAGGCAAGGACCACATCGTGCCCTTGGTGCTGGGCCCATCCACCATGGTGGCCGCGCAGGCCTTACTGGAGGAGGGCTTCTTCGTGCCGGGAATTCGAGCGCCGACCGTCGCCAGGGGCCAGGAGCGCCTTCGTTTCTCGCTAAGCGCAGGCCACAGCGATGATCAGATCGACACCCTGCTCGCGGCCATCGACCGGGTGATCCGGTGATCTGCAGCCTGATCTGCTTGAGCTTGCTCGCCTGTGGCTTTCGGGATGGGGGCCACAGAGAGAGAGGTGCGCGCAACAAGACGCCGCGCTCCCTGCCGATCACGGAGCCCATGGTGCTGGGTTGGCGCTTGGTGCCCGGAGATCAGCTGGTCTACGACCACAGCGTGATCTGGCAGGCCAGCCCGCAAGAGAGCACCCGGCGTGTGGAGCGCTGGACCTACCTGGTCCGGGATGTCGACCCCCAAGGCATCGCCACGCTTGAAGGCAGCCTGACCGCCTTGGGTGTAGAGCGGATCCTCGATGGCCAGGTCACCCCCGAGCCCTTGCTGACCCTGGCACTCTCCGAGGAGAAGGAGCGTTTGAGCCAAGACAGTGCCCGGATCTTGCTCGCCATGGACGGCCGCTTGGTCGAAGTGACGGGTGTGTCGTGGTCCGACAGTCTCAGCCACCGGCTGCTCGGTCTTCAGTTGAGCGGGGAGGGGATCATGGAGCAGAGCAGCTGGCCAGATCCTGTCCTGGCTCGGCCCTATGCCGACCTGTTGCCAATGAGCCTCGACGTCGAGGTCAGCGGAGCCCACACGGTCGCTGGGCTCTACGACGACCAGGGAGGGCTGCGGTTGTCCCTTCTCAGTGAGGGGCTGGTTCGCAGCACCAATGGCGGTCCACAGGTGGAGTTGGAGGGCCAGTCTTGGTGGGATCCCCAGACCGGCCGCTTGGTTTCCCGCGAGCTCATGGCGCGGGTGGAAAACTTGAGTACGACGGATCCTGGAACACTGACTATCGAGCTTAAACTTGTGGAATAAGAATCTTTTCTCCGTTCTTTTTGCCAGCCTTGCGGCGGCCCTAGCTTGTGGAGCTCCCGTGGAAATGAATCGACCTCGCCCCGTGGCGAGCCCGGAGATTGCAGTTGAGCCCGCTGCCTCCGGCCCCAAGAGTCTGACTCTCATGAGCTGGAACGTGGAGTGGCTGGACACCGCTGGTGAAGGAATGGTGCCACGCACGCAGGCTGAGCTGGACGAGATGGCCCAGGTCATCGCCAAGGCAGCCCCAGATGTGGTGCTCCTGCAGGAGGTCGCCTCGGAGAACGCGGCGCGAGAGCTGCTGCCCAAGGGGGGCTGGACCCTGTACGTCGAGGATCGTAAGAATGACCAACGCGTGGTGATCGGGGTCCGCGAAGGATTGACCTCGCGCGGGCATCCGGATCAGCGGGCTGTGGCCGTGGGAAACAGTGGTCTGCGCTACGGGGTGGATGTGGAGGTGGAGACCGCTACTGGACCGCTACGTGTCTTGGGTGTGCACCTCAAGGCCGGCTGTCAGTGGGACCCGCTGCAGGGAAAGGCTGAGTGCGAGGTCTTGGGAAAGCAGGCCGACGCTATCGAGGACTGGGTGGATGCCCGCTACAGCGAGGGTGTGCATGTGGTGGTGATGGGGGATTTCAACCGTCAGATGCACCAACGGGACGCCTTCTTCTTGGGGCTCAACGACGGTGACCCCGCTGGCCTGAGGCTGTCACTGGGACCTCAGAAATCGGAGGCATGCGAGCCAAATCGGCGGCAGACCATCGACCACATCGTCTCGGATGCCGGACGGCTGAGCGCGTCAAGGCAGATCCCCCTCTCCCAGCCACCGTTGTCGGACCACTGTCCGATCTTGGCAGAATTGGAGCTTTAAGAAGATGTCTTGCACCCTGCTCTTTGCCAGCCCCAGTGAGCGTGAGCGGCGCATGGCTGTCCAGGCTTTGGGCGAGGAGCGGGTGGTCTTGGCCTCGAGCTCGGCCGACCTGCTGCTGGGGCTGCCCACTCAGCCAGAAGTGGTGGTCCTGGGCATCGATCTGCCCGGGCTATCCCCTGACCAGCTGCTCGCCCGCATCTTGAACCAGCCCAGTCCCCCTGTGGTGCTTCTTGCTGTAGCCGAGATGGACCGCAAGCAGGCGCTGGAGCTGGCAAAGGCTGGTGCGGCTGGCTGGCTGATGCGTCCTCTCAGTGCCGAGATCCTGGCTTGGCGCGTCCAGCAAGCGGTAGATCAGCGTAGCGGGGCCCCCACCTTCACCCCCGCTTTGGCCAACGCGGTGGGCGGCATTGTGGGTAGCTCGCCTGCCATGGAGCGGCTGCGGCGCATGGTGGCTCGCGTGGCGTGTACGGACCTGAGCGTCCTGATCACGGGGGAGTCCGGCACCGGAAAAGAGGTCGTTGCCCGTGCGCTGCACCAAGCCTCTCTGCGCTCCGCCAAGCCCTTCGTACCGGTGGACTGCGCCGCGATCCCCCCCACCTTGATGGAGTCCGAGCTCTTCGGGTATGAGAAGGGCGCTTTCACAGGGGCCACGTCGCGCAGATCAGGCTTGGTGGAGAGCGCTCGAGATGGGACCTTCTTCCTGGACGAGGTCGGAGAGCTTGAGTCGGGTTCCCAGGTCAAGCTGCTGCGTTTGCTGCAAGAGGGGGCCTACCGCCCGGTTGGCGCGACCCAAGAGAAGCAGGTCAACCTACGCGTGCTTGCCGCCACCAACCGGCAGCTGGAAGAGCGAATCGCGGATGGGGGCTTTCGCGCAGATCTCTTCCACCGCCTCAATGTCGTTCGTTTGCACCTGCCTCCTTTGCGGGAGCGCCCCGAAGACGTCGCGGTGCTGCTCAAGCACTTCTTGGACCGTTTCGCCGCTGAGTCGGGCCGGCCACCGCTCATACTAGGGCCCCCCATTGCAGCCACTCTCGCTGCTTACGCTTGGCCTGGCAACGTCCGAGAGCTGGTGAACTGCGCCCGCTATGTGGCCAACTTGGCCCCTGGGCCAGGGCTTCACTTAGCCGATTTACCACCCCGTCTTCGCGCCTCCCTGGGACAGGTCAAAGCCGTGCATTCCAAAGCTTCCCCGCAAGCCTTGGGCGTAGGCGTTCGATATGAGCTGCCCTACAAACAGGCCAAGCGGGCTTGGCTGAACATCTTCGAATTCGCCTACGTGCAGCACCAGCTCCAGGCCCACGATGGAAACGTGAGCCGTGCAGCTCGTGCCTGTGGGATGGACCGCAAGTCCATCCAACGACTGCTCAAGCGGGCCCAGGAGCAGGACGAGGAAGGCTGAGGCTCCATGGGCTTTTGGGCTATGGTCCTGACCCAGTGTCCGAAGTCACCAGTACAATTGCCCGGGCGATGCCGCGGCAGATTCACATTCGCAAGGGGCGCCTCTCTGCCGTCACAGGTGCGGATAAGGGGCGTGGTTGGGAGGTGGACAGTGACGTGGTGCGCATCGGGACCAACCTGGCCAACGAGGTGGTACTGCAAGATGGCACGGTCTCTCGTCGCCACGCCGAGGTCGTTCGCACCCCGCATGGGGTGATCCTGCGGGACACGAACAGCACCAATGGGACCTTTGTAGGGGATCTGCGCATCCGCGAGGTCTTCCTTACGCCAGAGACCCGCTTCCGGGTTGGGCAGACCGAGATGGTCTTTGCTCCCAAGGACGAGGTCATCGTGATCACGCCCTCGGAGAAGAGCCGACTGATGGACTTGGTCGGGGAGTCCATGGCCATGCGCCAAGTCTTTTCCATCATTGAGCGGGTGGCACCCACCTCGCTGACGGCCCTGATCACCGGGGAGACCGGCACTGGAAAGGAGCTGGCCAGCCGCGCCATGCACCGGCTCTCCAAGCGGGACAAGGGGCCTTTTGTGGTCTTTGACTGCGGCGCAGCCCCAGAGTCGCTGATCGAGTCGGAGCTCTTTGGCCACGAGAAGGGCGCCTTTACCGGTGCAGTGGCGTCTCGTGAGGGAGTCTTTGAAGCGGCCGACGGGGGCACCCTCTTTCTGGACGAGGTGGGCGAGCTGCCCCTGGATCTTCAGCCCAAGCTCCTCCGGGTTCTCGAGCAGCGGGAGCTTCGGCGGGTGGGTGGCTCCAAGGTGCGCTCGGTGGACGTGCGGATCGTCGTGGCGACCAATCGGGACTTGCTCGAAGAGGTGCGCGCGGGACGCTTCCGCGAGGACCTGTACTACCGCCTGGCCGTCGTTGAGCTGCACCTGCCGCCGCTGCGGGATCGCATCGAGGACCTGCCCCTGCTGGTCAGTCATCTGCTTTCGCGTGCACAGACGGGAGGGGCCCGAGTTCGCGCAGTGGAGGACCAGGTCATCTCGCTCTTCCAAGAGTGGCGCTGGCCTGGCAACGTGCGAGAGCTGGCCAACGTGGTTGAGCGGGCCATCCCCTTCACGGACGGGCCCATCGTGACCCTGGATGCCCTGCCAGAGGCATTTCGCACAGGCCACCCGCGCAGTCCTGGGGCTCAAGCTGTCCAGGCGCGCTCGGACGTTCCCTTCAAGGACGCGAAAGAGAAACTCATCGAGGCGTTTGAGCGCCAGTACTTGATCGACCTCATCGAGCGCCACGAAGGCAACGTCTCCAAGGCTGCCCGGGCCGCCGACATGGATCGAAAGTCCATCGCCCGCCTGATGCGGAAGCATGGGATCAACCGCTAGTTCTTTGGGCTGAAAATTCGCCGAAAGAGACCCAGCTTGACGGGGCCCTCCAAGGTGTCGCCGGTGGTGAAGCTCTCTAGCCATTGGGCGAACTCCTTAGGTGGAGCTTGTCCTCTGACATAGGCATCGGCTAGGTGGGTTTCGATAGCGCTCTGGGGGTCGCTCGCACCCCCGGGATCCCAGACCACGACCCGCGGCGCCTTGCGATCTGTCTTGATGGCCAGACAGAGTCGTAAGCTAGGCGACACACTGCGTGGATGCAGGCCAATCAAGACCAGCTCGGCCCGAGTTTCCCGGACGGCGCGGACCGTAGGGGGGCTGCTGACGGGGCTGAGGACCTCGAATCGATGGCGAAGCTGAGTGATCACCGAGAGGCGGTCACGTGGATCCTGAACCAGGACGAGGAGGCGGGGACTGGCCATAGGGGCAGGCTATCGCGGAGTGGCCTCGATTGACCTTGCTTTGGGCGCCTGATAGTTTCTTGTTTCTTCGGCAGTGGGCCGATTTGTGGACAGCTGACACGCACGCAGAGGCCATGCAATGAGTGATCGTCTTCAAGCCCTTCAGGGGGAGCTCCAGACCGTTCTTGACGGGAGAATGGGAGAGCTCCGGGCTGCTATCGAGAACGCTGAGAGCGCCACCAAGGGCATCGTCAGCGCAGAGCTGGAGATTGCTCGCAACGAGCAGACCGCTGCCACTCTTGCCCAGGACACTGAGCGCCTTGGCGCTGAACAGGCCAAGTCGCAGGAACGCTCCGATCAGGCCCAGTCGGCCAACACTGCGCTTCGCAAGGAGCGCGATGAGTTGGCGCTTATCCTGCAGGGCGTGGATGAAGAAGGTGGGGACTTGCGAGTCGAGGTGTCCGACCTTCAGAGCAAGGTCCACGACTCGGAGACATCCAACGCTAGGCTTCAAGCCGAGCAGGACTCGCTGCGCGGAAAGCTCAAGAACCTGGAAGATACCGGGATCAAGATGCGGGCTCTCAAGGCCGAGCTGATGAGCTCCATCCAGCAGAACATGGACGAGCTCTCCGGGGGCAAGTAGCGTGTCCGCTTCTTCGCTTCTGGCCAGTTTGGCTCGCGCTCGGTTCGAGCTGCAGACCTTGAGCTTGACCGACCTGAGCGCCTTGCGCGCGCAGGCTGAGCAGGATCTTGTGGACTACGGCCCGCGCTTTGAGCTGGATCGCCAGCGCCGTCTGGCGATGCGCGTTCAGCATCTGCGGGAGCAGGTTGGCTTTCTGGCGGCTCAGGCCGCACCTGTCAGCTCCGCGCCTTCAGTTCTCCCCGAGAACACAAACGACCAAATCTTGGCCCAGCTCCTCGCGGCTGAGGCATCCATCGATGCCCAGGTTCTGCTGGACGAGCCTACGATTGCGTCTGAGGACGCCCAAGACGATGGGGAGAGCATCGGTCTGGGAGGGCTGGATGGCGAGTTCATTGACCTCGCTCAGAGTGTGGAGAGCGTCGAGTTTAGCGTTGGCTTTGCTGACACCCAGCCATTGGATGACCTGACGGAGATCGCCAGCGAAGAGGGCGAGGATCACAGCGCCAGCGCCAGTGAGATCGCCTCGGCACTGGGCGGCGCTATGTTGGCCGCCGCTGCTGCAGGGACGTTGGATCGAGAGCTTACTGGCTTGGAGGAGTTGGACGCAAAACAGCTGGATGCCGCAGACCAACTGGAAGAGCTGTCCTTGGCTGAGTTGGAGGCCTCCGACCTGCTCGGAGATGGCTCTACCTTGGAGATGCTGGGCGACGATGACTCTGTGGACGAGGGCTCACTGCTCTCCCCTGTGGACTCCTTCGACGAGGAAATACTGCCCGAAGATGAGCCGGTTCCTGGCTCGATAGAGCTGCAAGCCCTGGACTCCAGGCTTCATCCGGATGCCCTCTCCCTGGACGGCGAGCTTCTTCAACCGGTGACCAGTGACCTATCCCTGGACTTGGGAGGAGAGGACTCCGCTGATTCACTGGGCGAGTTGCTGGCAGACCAAGACGAGGACTCCGCCTTCGCGGAAGCCTTTGGCGACTACGAGGACGAGGAAGACGCTCCAGGCGAGCTGCTGGACGAAGACGACGACATTGAAGCGGCTCTGTTCGAAGTTGCTGGCAGTCGTGGTGGTGGAGCCTCCGGTCAGGTCGTGCGGGAGATCGCCGAGGAGCACCGCTCCGACGAACTGCCCGTCATGCCCACCATCAAGGATAGGACCAACGAGCCCAGCGTAGGCGCCGCAGCGGCGATTCGCTTGAACGCCGATGGCTCCTCCCAGGCCCTGATGTCCGACGACGAGGAGAACATCGAGGTTGAGATGCCCGATGCGGGCGAGGAGTACGACGACGAGCCCGAGAGCGAGGGCCTGAACGTCGACTATGTGGACGAGGTCGAGTACATCGATGATGTGGAGTCCGCTGCCCCCAAGCTGGATGTCACCCCCAAGCTTCAGACCTTCAACGATGGTCAGAACCTGAGCGGGGACGACTTTTCACCTGTGGAAGAGGTAGATGCGGTCGCGGTCGCAGCCCTTCGCGCCCAGGCTGACGAGGCGTTGGATCGCGGTGATTTGCATGCCGCCGCCCAGGCCTTCAGCGACACGCTGGAGTACGACCCGGAGAGTCTTGAGGCGTACCTGGGACGCGGGCGGTGCTACCTGGATCTCGGCGACTTTGCAGCTGCTATGTCGGACTTCCAAAAAGCCGAGGATCTGGACGGCGAGGGTCCTGAGCCGCTGGTTGCCATGGGCGAGCTCTTCTTCGCACGCAAGGAGTACACCCGGGCCATCGAGTTCTTCGATCAAGCCGTAGAGATGGACTCCGACCATGCCATGGCGCGCTGTCGCCGAGGCATCTCCTACTACTACAAGAAGTCCTACCGTCAGGCCTTCTTGGACCTTCAAAAGGCCTACACACTGGATCCGGACATTCCCAACATCCGGAAGTACGTGCAGATGGCCATTAAGAAGCTGGAGCGGAGCGGCGAGAGCATCTGAGCGCTGCACAGAAGCTTTTGATCTCTCCTTTTTGAGGGCCCAAACGCAGAAGAGGAGACCCGGCTCAGTGCTGGGTCTCCTCTTCTTGCTCTGCCCCTGGCAGAAGGGCGCGGTGCTTACTTAGCGGACGCTGGGGCCTGGGACTGCATCTCGCCGGCAACCATGTCCAAGAGCTCGGTGCTCAGGTCGATGATCTGCTCGTGGGAGAAGCCTTGGGTCTTGAGGTGCCGGTAGAAGCTACGGGCGACGACCTTGTTGCGGTTCCGGTAGAGCTGAGTTTGTGGGGCGGTCATGGTGGCCTCGCAGGTGGAAGGGTGGTTGATGCCTGGGTATTAGCAAGACCCGGGCCAAGACCGACACAACGAAATTTCGGGGGTTTAGCTCCCTTCCGACCCCCAAAGCGCGAAAGTTGTTTCGCACCAAAATCCCCTGGGTGGGTAGACGGCTTCGCACCTGCCGCGCTCCTGTCCCGAAGAACCCACGAAGAACGCGGATTCTTTCTTATAGGTACTGACCCCAGGTCAGGACTCGCTTAAGACGCGCCCAGGTCCAGCTTGCCCATCAGCTCGGTCCACTCGCGCTTGGATAGGCCGCTGCCTTCTTGCTCGACCTTCTCGCCGGCAATCATGCGCTTGACCACGTCCACTCCTTGGCGACTCACGAAGGTGCCCCCGACGCGGTAGTCCTGGAAAGCCTCGTAGGTGGCGGGCACCCAGTCCTTCACAAACTCGGCGATGGCGTGTCCGTAGACCCGGATCTCGTACTGCGCGTGGGGGTGAATGCGCAGACTCAAGAAGTTGAGCAGGTTGTGCAGGTCCACCTTCCAGTACCACTGGGTGTAGAAGTTCACCGGCAGGTTCATTCGAGCGAGCTCGCGCGCAAGTCCGTGGTCATCCATCAGACTCTTGTAGCCATCGTATGCCTGGATGGCGTCGCGCTTGAGCAAGTCCAAGACCTCGGCGCTCTGCTCTGCGGTGAGGGTGTCCCCGCGGCCCTGCTTGTTGTCGCTGGACTGCAGCGAGATGTGCTGGGGCTCGGGCAGGTAGAACTCGTTGTCCATCACCGAATAGCGGGCGCTGTACTCGTTGACGTTGGCTGTGCGATGACGAATCCACTGGCGGGCCACAAAGATGGGCAGCTTGACGTGGAGCTTGATCTCGCACATCTCGAAGGGCGTGGTGTGCCTGTGGCGCATCAGGTAGCGGATCAAACCCCGGTCCTGGCGCAGCTTTTTGGTGCCCTTGCCGTAGGAAACGCGCGCCGCTTGCACCACGGCGGCATCGTCGCCCATGTAGTCGACCACCCGAACAAAGCCGCGATCCAAACAGGGAGTGGGCTCGTAGAGATGCTCCTCCAAGGCCGGTACAGTCGCTCTGCGGGTCGTGTAGGTCTGCGCGCGGGCGTCATCGATCGCGGCACGCATCTCGTCGCTGAGCTTCATCC
>JBLHMA010000084.1:0-15733 GCA_047621545.1 Cognaticolwellia sp.
CCAACTTGGCGGCGTAGCCAGTCCTTGTCCAGGTCCTGGATCGGCTGATCATCCACTAGAATCTGTCCTGCTTGGGGGTCGTAGAAGCGGCTGATAAGAGTCGCGATGGTGCTCTTGCCGCCTCCAGAGGGACCTACTAGGGCCACAACCTCGCCGGGCACCATCTCCAGGGTCAGGCCCTTGAGCACAGGGTGGTCCGGACGGGTGGGGTAGGCAAAGTTCACGTCCTGGAACCGGACGTGTCCCCGCAGTCTCACTGGAGTAGTTGCGCCGCTCACAACGGTGGGCTCGCGGTCGATGAGCTCGAAGATGCGCTCGGAGGCGCCCAGGCTCTTCATGAAGTCTTCGTATAGGCCGGAGAGGGCTCCCAGAGAGACCGCTGCCATCATGGTGTAGCCGCCATACTTTGCAAGCTCGCTGCCCTGCATCAGGCCATCGGAGACGAGCCAGCCACCGTAGAGCAGGACCAGCGCCAGGGCTGCGACCATGCCCACGGACATGCCTCCGCGGAACAGGGCAATCACCGCCGCGCGCTTACGGGCCAGATCAAAGGAGCGCTCTACCGCCTCGGCATAGCGCTCGACCTCGCTCGGCTCCTGGGCGAAGGCACGAACAGTGCGGATGCCCGCGATGGTCTCCTCGGCCACCGTGGTGGCATCGGCGAGTGCGTCTTGGACATTTCGGGCCAAGCCACGCAGCCGTCGGCCAACGACCCCCGCTCCAATGGCGATCACTGGAATCACAACAAGGGTCGCCAAGGACAAGCGCCAAGAGGTGATGAAGAGGAAGATCACGGCGCCGATGGCCAGAGCTACGAATCGCAGGAGCATGGAGATGTTCACGCTCACGGTGTTCTGAATCACCGTCGTGTCCGAGGCCAGCCGGTTGGTCAACTCGCCGGTGCGCCGCTCGTCGAAGAAGGCGATCTCTTGGCCGATGATCGATGCGTAGAGACGCTTGCGCAGGTCAGTGACGATGCGCTCCCCAGCGACGGTGAACAGCCAGGCGCGCAGTCCACCGGCGATCGCGCCGATTACCATCAGGAAAAGTAGCTGTAGAACGGGGGTGGTGACCTGTTCACGTCCACCACCGGAACTCAGACCCTCGATAATGGGATCCAGCAGCTGTGGGGCTGCCAGAGCCGTCCCGGAGCCTATGACGAGTACGAAGGTGCCCATGGAGAGGGCTTTCCACTCTGGGCGCGCCAGCTTGAGCAAGCGCTTCATGTCGACCTTGCCGCGCGCCGAATCTTTGCCTTTCTCGTCCGCCATGCTGAACCTCGCCAGAGTGGAGCAGATGTACCCCGTTGACCTTGCGTCAAGGGGGAGGGATACGCTTGGGGTAGTGTTGGGGCCCCCTTTTGGCCCACGAGGACGCATGACGGACGACATTGATCCCCTCGGAGCGGTGAGCCGCAGCCAGTTGCACTTCTTTTGGCTGGCCGACTGCTCCGGCTCGATGCGAATGCACGGCAAAATCCAGGCGCTCAACAACGCGATTCACGAGAGCCTGCCCGCAGCACGAGAAGCCGCGGCATCCAACCCCTTTGCCGAGATGGTGATGCGGGCCATTAAGTTCAGCACCGGAGCCGCCTGGCACGTCAAGGAGGCCACTCCGGTGGACGACTTTGTGTGGAAAGACTTAGAGGCTCTCGGGGTCACCGACTTGGCTGCTGCACTGCGGCTGCTCAAGGAAGAACTCACACCGGAGAAGATGGGCCGCCGTGCCCTCCCGCCGGTCATCGTGCTGCTCTCTGATGGAGCCCCCACAGACGACTGGGAGCACGCGCTGTTGGAGTTCAACGACACTGGCTGGGGTCAACCTGGCCGCACCGTACGCGTGGGTATCGCTCTGGGCAAAGACGCCGACAAGGCGGTGCTCCAGAAGTGGACCGGCGCCGAGGAGACCGTCTTTGAGGCCAACAATGCCCAACGGCTCACCGAGCTGATCAAGTGGGCCAGCGTGACCCTGTCTAAGTTCGCCAGCTCCGGTGCCTCCCAGGTGGGCGGCTCTGAGTCTGGTGTTCCGCTTCCGCCCCCGCCACCTGTGGCTGTCGTAGCGGACGACGAAGACGACGACACTTGGTAGCCCGTGTCTGAGTTGGATCCTTCCACGGAAGAGATCGATGTCCAAGCCACGGAGCGGGGGGATACCCGCGCGCCTTGGCTGGTGGCCTCGGCTGCGGTCGTTGGTGCAAAGCACGTGTTCGTGGACAAACCCTCCCAAGACTCGGTGGCCACCTTTGCGGACAAAGACTGCGCTGTAGTCGCTGTCGCCGATGGACATGGGGATCCCCGCCATGCCCGCTCGGACGTGGGCTCTAAGTTGGCCTGCGAGGTGGCCCTTGAGCTGCTGCGCGAGCTGGCAAACGACATCATCGATCAAGGGCGGCACTTCAAGGAGTGGGAGCGAGAGCTCAGGCTGCGTCTTCCAGGACGGATCTCCTGGGTTTGGAACCAACGGGTCAGGCAGCATGCCGGCCATGCGGAGCCGGACGGCGCTTGGCATCCCGATGTGGATCTGTACGGAACCACCTTGATCTGTGCTCTGCTCACTCGGCGCTGCGTGGTGCTCTTCCAGCTCGGGGATGGGGACTTGGTCGTTGTAAGTAAAGATGGTGTTCGTTGTGCATTTCCGCCATCGGACGAGCTCTTTGGGACTGCCACTTGGTCCTTGGCCCAAGCGGACGCGCCCACCCATGCGGACCTGATCTGTTGCGATCCACGGGAGCTCTCGCTGCTCCTGCTTTGCACCGACGGGATTCGCGACGCCTTCGCCAAGAAGCCGGAGGCCTTTCTTGGGGTAGGCCGGTGGCTGCACTCTCGGGTGCGAGATGAGGGGTTGGCCCGAGTCGAGGAGACGCTCCCAGAGTGGCTCAGTGAGCTGTCTCGTCGAGGGAATGGCGACGACGCCAGCATCGCGATGCTGAAGTTTTAGCGGCGATTTTTAGCGGCGATTTTGGCCCAGTCAGAAGGAGTTCTTACAGATGGCAATGCTCAAGGCAGGCACCATGCTGCGCACACACCGCGGTCAGGACGTTCGCGTCGAGACCATGCTGGGCGAAGGCGGGCAAGGCGAGGTCTATCGTGTCAAGGTGGAAGGTCAAACCTATGCTTTGAAGTGGTATCACCAGCCTCAGACCGAGCAGCAGAAGCAGTGGGCCGGCGAGCAGCGCGAGGCATTGCTGGGCTACCTGCTCAAGAATAGCCCTCCTGACACCCGCTTTCTCTGGCCGCTGGGACTGGTCGACCACCCCCGTGGTGTGACCTTTGGCTACCTGATGGAGATCATTCCAGCGGGCTACCAGGGCCTGGAGTTCTTGGTGCTCGGGAAGATGCGCCCAGTACCCAGCTTCAAGGTGCTCAGCACGGCGGCCATCGGCTTGGCAGAGTGCTTTAGAAAGCTCCACAACATGGGCGCTTGCTACAAGGACATCAACCTGGGTGGCCCCCTGTTGAACCCGGCCACCGGCGAGGTCGTGGTCTGCGACTTGGACAACGTACGGGTGAACAAGACGCCCGGGAACATCATCTTTGTGTTCTTCGCGGCCCCTGAGCTCATCTTGGGGCAGGGGACCTGTCAGACCAACACCGACATCCACTCGTTGGCGGTGCTGCTCTTCTATATGTTCGTGCGCCACCATCCCTTGGAAGGACGCAAGGAACTCTCGGTCAATGTGTTCAACGAGGCCGCCCAGCGTAAGTTCTACGGTAAGCAGCCCGTGTTCATCTTCAACCCCGAAGACGAGTCCAATCGGCCGGTGCCAGGCTTTCACGACGGCGCTATTCGCAACTGGGCGCTTTACCCCAAGTTCCTCCAGAAGCGCTTCACTCGTGCGTTTGGAGTCGGCCTAAAGCGGCCAGAGCTCCGGGTTCGTGAAGGGGAGTGGATGGGTGACTTCTCTCGTCTGCGGGACAGCATCTTCTACTGCTCCCACTGCGGGCAAGAGAACTTCCTGGACCCCGAGGCCCCCCCCGAGGAGCAGGCCCGCTGCTTCCGCTGCAAAAAGGACAGCGACCTGCCACTGGTCCTGGATTTTGGCGGCAACAAACAGGTCTGCCTGCACCAGTACACCGAGCTTTTCCCGCACCACCTGGGCTCAGCCTTGGACTTCTCGGCCCCCGAGGCGGAGTTGGCCCGGCATCCGAACAACCCCAATCGCTGGGGACTGAAGAACCTGTCCCGCCGTCGGTGGACCTACTTGGGCAAAGATGGCGAGGAGAAGCAAGTAGATCCAGGTCGATCGGTACCACTGCGTCCGGGGCTGGAGCTGGACTTTGGCAAAGCCAAGGCGACCTTTAGGCCAGCGCTCAAGTTCTGAGAAGGAGCTGCGTCATAGCCTGCTCCAGGCCTTTCCCTGCCTCTACCCGGGCGTGTATGGTGGGCAACTCGGTGGCTTTCTTTCCTTGGTCAAGGCCAGTACGCAGCGCGTCACCTTTGGTGCTGGACCAGACCCGAACTGCTGCAGGGCTACTGGCTCGCTCCGCACAGATCCAGTCCCCCAGTGTCAGAACCACGACTGGACCCACCCGGTCGGCGCTCTGGGCCCCCAGGCGGATCCACATCCAAGCCCTCGGATCTCCAGGAGGAAATGCACGCAGGGGAGCCGCAACTCGGTGAATCTGGACGATTTTCTCCCGAGTATCGGCCGGGAGTGTGCGCCAGGCGCCTGGACGCGCCGATGGGTGGCCAAGCCGCTGAACGGCCAAGCCACTGAGCTCCATCCAGGGGGCCTGATCTGTGCGCTTCTCGGGTGCTGGCGGCAAGCCCTGCAAGATGCCCAGGAGGATGGCTTTTCTGCCTGACCAAGGGGCGCCGTCTTGCTCGATGAAGCGCAGCGTCGCGGTCCAAGGCTGTGCGAGCAGCTGGGCCGGGCTGTGACGGCCAACCGCGCGCTCGAGAAGTGCGGTGGCGAATGGGGAGGCCCCTCGCAGTCCCAGTCCGCTCAAGAGCTGGGCCAAGATGGGCTGCTCCTCCAAGGCCACGTCCAGCGTTCGGTTCAGGTAGTGGTTCTTGGCCAAAGCTGCGCGCCAGTGGCGTTGTATCCAAGGTGGCGCATGTCCTCCTGGGCTGGCCACTTTTGGGCAGCGCTCGCTGCAGCGCTCGTGTACCACTCGGCGCACCTCCTTCTCGTTGATCACCCAGGGCAGTAGGCGGCCGAGGGTTGGCCAGCGCAGCTCCTTGGCGTACTGGAGAGTTAGGGCCAAGACCCGTTCCCGCAGCTCTGGGTTGCGGTGCTCTGTCGCCAACAGGGGCAAGGCCTCCAAGGCCTTGGGTCGTAGGCGCACTCGGGTCAGCGCGTCTACAGGCTTGGAGAGCAGCTGGGCGCGGAAGGCCGTCACGCCAGCCTTGAGCTTGCGCAGGCGGGCCTTTTTGGGAGGCAGGGCCTCCGTGGCGCGCTTCAGGGCTTGGGGGCGGGCTTTGAGCACTACTTGTTGCGCCGCTTGTCCGCCGTGATGATCTCCAGGCGTTCCTGCAGGTCATCCATGGCCTCGCGCAGGCGCTCGATGCTGCTGCCCATTCGCTCGACTCCTTCACCCAAGGCGGCGTCGAAGTGCACCAAGGTGCTGTCGATCGCTTCTGGAAGCTTGACTGAGAAGGTGTCCATACCCTTGCCCATCGTGTCCTGGAGCTTGTCCATGTCGCCCATCAGACGCTCCCACTGGGCTCGCTGGTCGGCCATGGCCTGCACCATTCCGGTTGAGGAATCGCGCATGTGTGTGACCGCCTTGCCCTGCACGATGACAGTCTCCTTGAGCTTGTTGACCACATCTGCAGTGTGCGTGCTTGCTTCTTCCAGCTCCCGTGCCGCGGACTTGACGGATTGACTGGCTGGCCCCAGAGCCTCGATGAATCCAGTGGCCTGGCCGACGGTCTGGATGAAGTGCTTGTTGCCTTCCACCTGCTGCTGCAGGGTGGCCTGGAGGCCGTTGACCAGGCTTGCTACCTCTCCGCCGGCCTCGGCATAGGAGCGGCTGGACTCGGAGAGCTGTCGGGCTGCGCGCACCAGGGACTTGTTCATTCCCTCGTAGCTTCGTGTGGTCTCGTCCATCTTGGGGACAAGCTCAGACATGACCCCGGCAGCCTGACGGAAGGACTCCGCGGCGGACGCGGCAGGGAGCGCTGCTTGGTGGAAACGCTCGACCACCTGTTCGATGGACCCCGCGCTGCCGCGGAGCTGGTCAACGGCGGGAGTGAACAGGGCCAGGCTCTCCTGCCATGCGACCAGCTGCTGGGCTTGGGCGAGGGAGATATCCTTGATCTGGGCTCCGGCCTGCTTGAGGGAGTCACCAACGGCTTCGTCGATGCCTTGGGAGATTCGCTGAATGGCCTGGGTGTGGGTGGCCTGCAGCTCGCTGACCAGGTCTTTGACCACCCCTGCGGCGCTCAGGTAGCCATCGGTTCCAGACTGGAGGGCGCCTGCCGCGGCCTGCATGGACCGTTGAACGTCGGACTGGGCCTTGGCGGCTGCCTCGATGCTCGGCACAGTCTTCTCCAAGCTGGTCGCGGCGCGCTCCAAGGCGACACCCGCCTTGAGTGAGGGCTCGGTCGCGGCGGCCAGTCCCTCGGAGAAGTTCCGCAGGTCGCTGGTGATGCCTTGCAGGCGCTCAACGGTCTTGCCGAAGTCGGTCGTGCCCCGCTGCCAGCTGTCGAGTCCTTGCTCCTGGCGCTCGGCGAAGCGGCGCAGCTGAGAGCCAGCTTCCTTCATCGAAGCCACGAGCGCTTGGTCGATCTGGCCGGTCAGCGCTGCGGTGCTGGCCTGGGTGGCCTGCTCCAGGCTTGCGGTGGAGCGCTCGCTTGCGGCTTGGAGCTGTTGGGCCGAGGTGGCGGCGGCCTTGTGCATCTCCTGGGCCGAGGTGGCGGCGGCCTTGTGCATCTCCTGGGCGGATGAAGTGACCGCTTTGTGCATCTCTTGAGAGACACCCCGCTGGGCTTCCTGCAGCTCAGAGACGGTTCGCTGAACAAGCTCTCCGGCGCTCCGGTAGGCAGCCGTTCCTTGAGAGAGTGCCTCCATCGCGCCCTGCACGCCTGTCTGGCTGGCTTCCCAAGAAGTGCGCGCGTTCTCCAGAGCGGGCACGATGCGCGCGAGCTCTTGGCTCGCCTGCAGACTGGTTTCGGCCGCTCTTAGGCTGGGGGCGCTGGCGGCTGAGATGACTTCGGACTGCTTGGCCAAGCTTTTTCCGGCCTGTTCCAGCTGTTGCACCAGATCCGTCAGGCCTACCACGGAGTCTCGCCAGTCTCCTAGGGCGCTACGCTGGCTCTTGCTCACACGCTCCAGGGTGTCTGCGGTGCTACGGAGGCTGTCGCCGATGGAGCCGTCCAAGCCTACGATTACGGCTCTGGCGATCGCGTCGCTGTCGAGGATTATGTTTGGGGCAGCTACGCTTTCTATGGTGGCCGAGCTTCCAGCTGCTGCGGCCGCCCTGGTTGCTGCCATGACGGGCAGAAGCTCACTGCGTATCGCTCGGCTCAAGGCTTCCTGTAGCTGCTCGGGGTCGAAGGAGGCTTCAGTGACGGCCACTGGGGTAGGGGCCTGGACTTGGGCTGCGAGGTGCTCCATCAGGGTTTGTTGGTTGGTGGCCATCTTCTCTAACGCCAGCAGCATGGCGTCCCGGTCGGGGTCCTCCTCGGCCATCAAGTCTTCGGCGCCAGCGGGGGGACTGAAGGACTTGGAAGCGGGCGCTGAGCCCAGCTCCAGCCAGCTCACCAAGCTGTGGATCGCGCTCCGGGCTGAGCCGGTAGCCATGGCCCCAAAGAGCCCAGCGATCAGTGCGCAGAGCAGGCCCCAGACCAGTGGTGAGGCGGCCAGGGTGAGGTCCTGTGGGTAGGCGGCTGCTGAGACGACTGCCCCAGCCAAGCCCCACCCAGCGAATAGGAGAGGGACTCGGTCCAGCAAGGGCGGAGGTGCCACAAGCCCACCAGCGGTCTGGCGCAATAGATCGGGTGCCAATGTTCCCGCCGGCGAGGCCACCAAGACCAGCTTTCCATTCTGCACTTCGGCGCCACGACGCACATGGGTCGTCGCACCTTCCAGGGCCAAGAAAGACTTGCCGATGGGCTCTAGGCTATCTCTCAACGAGCGCAGCGACTTGATGGGGTGGGGGAGCTTGCGCACCTTGGCCCGCAGGCTGGCGGAGCGCAGCATCAGCACCAGGTGCTGGCTGAGTGCCAGCAGCAAAGCGAAGATGAGCAGGCCATTCCAGAGGGCGCCAATGCCTTCGGGCATGGGGTTCAGGGCGATCCAGGCGTCAATCATGGGCGCGGGCCCTCGCTTACTCGGGTAGTGGATGCCGTGAGGACTTGAAAAAGGGTCCCGGGGCGGTCTGTGATTTGGCTTGAATGGGTTGCGCTCTGCGGGCTTAGGCCGTCTTGGGGCTCCAGAACCGATTGCCAGCACTCCAGGGCCCAAATGGCCCAGCGCATGGCGACAGCGGACTGCTCGCTTAGGTCACGAGCGAGCTGATTGAGGGCTCGGCCATCATGGTGTGAGCTTGCCAGGGTGTGCACACAGCCACGCTCAGCGGCTTCGACCAGGACGGCGACCTCGCGCAGCTCTTCCGGTGCCAGGTCTCGTAGCAGAGCTTCCAAGCGACGAGGATCCGCGTAGATCTTCGGTCCGGCGTAGGCCATGACCTTGACTAGGACTCCTCTGAGCTCGGCGTTCATTCGGGTGCCGCTGGGGGTAGGGTGGCTACGAACTGCATCTCTCGCACCTCGCACTGGCCGTTTCCGAAGCTCATGGCCAAGTGGCCCATGGGGTGCATGTCGAGATCTGTGACGCGGCGTCCAGGCTCGAAGCGCCAGAGCTCCTCGCTCTGGTCCAAGGCCCAAACTCGAACGGTCTTGTCTGCCCCTCCTGTTGCCAGGCAGCGCGCGTTGGGATGCAACACCACGGAGCGTACGGCGCCGGAGTGGCCCTTGTAGCGAATGCGCTCGTCTCCAGTGCGGGTGTCCCAGGCGGCTACCCCGGAGTCATCTCCAATGATGAGGCGGCCGCCGGGGCCCATGGAGACCACTGCGGGGCCTTTTGCTTGTAGGCGTTGGCGTTCGGCAAGGGTGTGCGGATCCAGAGTGCGCACTTGGTCCTGAGTACCGATGGCAAGCTCCTCTGGGCCGAAGCTTAGGCTGTGCACCGGCTGGTCGAGATCTAGGATCTGACAGAGCTCCAGGCCTTCTACCCGCCAGAGGCAGATGCGTCCGTCGGCGCCGCCGCTTGCCACGAGTTGCCCATCCTTGGAGAAGTCCACGCACAGGGCCGCTTGGGTGTGGCCGGCGAGGCGGTACTTGCGCTCGCCGGTCTCTGGGGCCCACAAGCGAATTGCGCCGTCGTCGCCAACGCTGGCCAAAGACGTGCCGTCTGGCGACCAAGCCACCCCGCGCACCCAATCGCGGTGTCCGCCTAAGAGGCTGTCCACCCATACGCCTGACTTGGCATTCCAGATGCGTACGCTTCGGTCCAAGCTACTCGTGGCCAGGTGAGCGCCGGAGGGGGAGAAGCGCACGCCGGTCAGCGCCTTTCGGTGGCCCTTGAGGGTGTGGTGCCGACGGCCTGGTTGATTCACAATGTTCGAGGAGATCCGCCGCTGAATCGGCTGCACGCTGGCGCGCGGGACCTGTGAGGGCGCCACTCGCCCTAGTGCTTCGGCCCACGCTCGGGTCGCCCAGACCGCGAGGGCGAACTCCAGACCAGCCTGGTCGCCCAATCGATGGACTAGGCGGTCAAAGACCATTGGCGCCACCTTTGGGCTTCGGTCTTGGGCCAAGTCGGCTGCGACCCCCTCGCGAACGGCCACGTGGGCGACTACGCAATGAATGGGCCTGCCTGGAAAACGCAGCTCTAAGAGCTGGGCCACCTTGCGCTGATCCCAGCAGACCTCGTCCCCGTGGTCGAGGATGAGGTCTGTAAGAGCACGCTTTGTGGCGGCGGGGTCGGACACGGCCAAGAGTCTACTTCAGGGGCGTGTCCGGCTTGGTCAGCAGGCTGACAAAGGGTTCACTTAGGGGCGCCTTCGTCAATCCAGGTCTCAATGATGGTCACGTTTGCGGAGCTGATCGAGCCTGTCTTGGGCATCTGGTTGCCGGAGCCGCCAACGGTGCTCTGGGTGCCATTGATCTTGTGGATGATGTAGCTGTCTTCGGAGTTGAAGGGCTCCACCAGGTCGTAGCTGCTGGCCTGGCTGCTGGCGACAGACACGGTGCTCGACCAGGTCCCGATAGCGGTCAGGCTGCCGGAGCTGCTGGTGGTATGGCAGGTAGCGCAGGAGCTGTTCAGGATGCTGCTGATGTCGGAGTCGAAGGTGTAGGTGTAGCCACAGCTGTCGTTGGCAGCGCCTGGGGTGCCGATGTCTCCGCCGCTCATCGTGGTGGTGCCGATGCACCAGTGACCCACGTGATCGTTCTCGTCGGCGTCGATGTGGTCTGAGTCCAGGTTCAAAGACTCGCCGATCGCCGAGCCGTCGCCCATGGCTGCGGCCCAGTCGTCATCGTCTTCGTCCCAGGCGATGCTGTCGAAGACCGTGGTCTTGGAGCTGCTGTCCGCCAAGTACAGCTCGTCTTCCGAGTTGCTCAGGCTGAAGCCGCTGTAGTCGTAGTCAACGGTGACGCCGCCGTTGAGGGTCGAGTCGTCATTGATGCCGAAGACCACGTAGCCCTCGTCTTCGACGGTCAAGGTGCCCGATACCGTCATAGAGTCGCTGCCGTCGTCGTAGATGTACAGTCCGTCAAGGTCGACCGTGCCGCCAGAGACGTTCTTGACCTCGAACCACTCTCCAAAGGCGTCGGTCACCGCGGAAGGGTCATAGATCAGCTCGGTGATGATCAGGTCGCCGGCGCTCAGGTCGCTCAGCGCGTACGGCGCATCCTCGCCGTTGCAGTCCTCGTCAATGCCGTTCTGGGCGGTGTCGGTGGCGGAAGTGTTTACGCTTGCGCTGGTGTCGTCGCAGTCGTCGCCCTCGTAGTCGCTGCTATCTTCGCCGTCGCCGTCAGCATCGTAGTCGCTGTCCTCTCCACAGTCGGCGTCCACGCCGTCGTACCAGACCTCGGATGCACCTGGGTTGGTTGTGGCCGTGTCATCGTCACAGTCATCGGCGCTCTCGGAGCTGCTCCCCTCGCCGTCGTCGTCACAGTCCAGATCGACGCTGTCGACGGTCAAGCTGGTGTCGATGTTGCGGTAGCCGTCGCTGTCGGCGTCCACATAGCAGACCTCTGCGCCATCGCAGTTCTGGTCCACGTCGTCCGCGGTCAACTCCAGAGCGTCTGGGTTGATGGCCGCGTTGGAGTCGTTGCACTCCTCACAGGCTGCCCAGCCGTCGGCGTCTCCGTCCGCGTAGCCGGTGGAGCCGTCGCAGTTGTAGTCTTCGGGGTCCGAGCAGTCGTCCTCGGCGGCATTGGGGTTGTAGGCCACATCGGTGTCGTCACAGTCATCGGCAGTCGCCGATACCCCTGCAGCGCTGCAGTCCATGCTGTCCGAGGTCGTGGTGCCCTCGCCGCCGAAACCGTCCGCATCGGCGTCCTCGTAGCAGAGTTCCAAGCCGTCGCAGTCCGAGTCGGTGCCGTCGGCGATGGTCTCCTCAGCCCCTGGGTACACAAAAGCGTTCAGATCGTCGCAGTCTTCGTCTTCAGTGAATCCGTCGTTGTCGGCGTCTTTCAGTGCTTCTCCGGTGTCGTCGACGGAGGTGTCGTCCCCGGTGTTGCTGTCGTCTGTGACGGGGTCGTCCTTGCTGCAGGCGGTCAGGGCCAAGCAGCCCACGAGGGACAAGGCGAAGAGGTTGCGAAGGCGCATGATGGATCTCCCAATTTGCTGGTCGTCGGCAAGATAGCGTCCGAGCGGGTGGACTCGCCAGCCGCAGAAGGCCTCAAGACCATTAAACGCCCTTAAAGTTGCCATGCAATGGCCCGGTCGTCTCAGAGATCGAGGGCCATCACATAGAGACGCTTGTAGTCCCGTACAGGGTCGCTGCGACGTCCCTGGGCGGACAGAGCCAGGTAGAGCTGGCCATCGGTGCCTTGGGTGAGATCCAGATCGCTGTTGCCCACGGTGCGCGTGTCCACCAAGACGGGCTCGCCCCCCAGCGAAGAGACCGACAAGACTGGATCAAAGGCTGCATCGTCGTCAGCGACGAACACGATGTGCTGGCCATCTGGAGACCAGCTTGGGCCGTCGTGATTGAGCACAACTCCTTCGGCCAGGACTCTGGGCGCACCGCTGGGCCCTTGAACCAGTAGGTCGAAGCGCTCAGGCTGCTGGTGGTTGCTGTAGAAGGCCATCGACTGACCGTCCGGGGAGAAGGAGGGGCGGGTCTGGGTCTGGCCGAGTTGCACCAGTACACGGGGCTTGGGGCGCAGCAGGTCATCGACCACATAGATGCTGTCCCCCTTGGGACTGTGGCCCACCCATGCCAGGCGCTTGCCGTCTCCGGACCAGCTCAAGTAGAGCTCGCTGGCTTGGGTGTCCGTGGAGATGCGCTTTGGGGGCTGCTCCAGGTGGGCCACACTGAGCAGGTAGATGTCGCCTTGGCCGCTGCGGGCGCTGGAGAAGGCAATCCAGTTGCCGTCGGGGGAGAAGCGGGCACCGCCGTCGGCTCCAGGGCTTGGTGCGATAGGGCTGCCCCCAAGCAAGGTATCGGCCTGGGCCAAGTAGAGTTCGTAGTCCCGATCCGCTCCGCTGGCCGAGTAGACCACCGCCCCGAGTGAAGCCGGAGACCAGTCCAACTCGTGAACGACTTGTTCTGCGCCCGAGGTCTGGAATCCTGCGGTCATGCTGCTGCCGCTACTGGCTCTGGGCTGGACCTGGATAGGCTCTTGACCCGGGCGGTAGACCCAGGTCTGCACCAGCTTCTTCTCATGGAAGTTCAGCTCATAGGACAAAGACGCGCCATCGGGTGACCACCGCGGGCTCTGGGCGTTGGCCGAGACGTCGGGGGTGATGGGCTGCGCACCGCGTCCAGCACTGGGGGGGGCACCGGGTGTGCCTTGGGCCAAAAGCAGGGAAAAAAGCAGGGTCATGGTGCGACTTTAGAATGCGTGGGAGAAGTTGGCCATCATTCGCAGGCTGGTGGCCCGCCAGGCGGCCGATTCACTGCTGTAGTCCAGGCTGCGATCGGCATCGACCACCAGGGCTTGTCCCTGGTCCGGGACCTGTCCGAAGAGCTGGTCCACCGCGATGCGAACCCCCACCCCAGTGGCGTTGGTCCGTCCTGCTCGTCTCCAGTCCACATTGAGCTCTGCGGTCACGAAGTGGGCGCTGCCGATGGCGTAGACCAGGATTTCGGGATCTGGGGTCAAGTCTGGCGCCGTGCAGACCAAGTCTTGGCCGGAGCAGGCCAGAGGAATTCCAGGGATCAGGCCCCAGCGGTAGCCAATGGCCGGACGGAGAGCCAATGGGCCACCCAGCATCAGCTCTCGGCCCACCCGCACGCCCAGGGTCAGGGCTTGGGGCTGCCGAGTGGTGCCACGATCCTGCACCTGGTAGGAGCGCAGACTGTAGTCCACGACCAAACCGGCCAACCAGGGGCCCACGGGCTGAGTCACACCGAGCTGAAGCTCCCAGCTCGGGCGCATGTGGTCCACACGCTCACCTACCAGCACGCCTACCCCGCTGGACACCTCCAGACGGGTGACTTGAAGGGCGGCAAAGCCGGCTTGGCCTAGTGAGCCCATCGGCAGGACAAGCTGTGTGGTCTCGCCGGGCGTGGCTCGGACCAGCTTTCCTTGGATTTTATAGTCGCCGCTTGGCAGCATGATCTGCATCGGCAAGGCCTGGGGATGGGTCCAGTCCAGGGCCACCCGGTCCACGAAGCGCTTGAGCTCGGGGTCCAAGAGCAGGCTCTCTCGCTCCAGCTGTAGGCGGCTCTGAACACCGGGCTGTGGCGCAGCGATCTCCACCACCCCAAAGCTGGAGGCGATCCAGTCTGCATAGGCCCGAGCCTGTGCAGCTTCTCCCGGATCCACGGTCACCCCTGCCGCCGTTCGCGCTGCATCCATCGCCCCCTTGGCATCCAGCAGCTCGTAGCGCACCTGAGCGAGCAGCCACCAGACCTCGGGGTTTGTTGCACCGGCAGGCGTCTGGGTGGCCAACTCCAGCTCGGCGGCGGCCTCGTCAAACCACTGCTTGCGCAGGTACAGCCGGGCTTGGGCCAGGTGTGTCTGGGCTTGGTCCTGGGCGGTGACCAGCGCGGGCAGGATCGGAGCAGCCAGGGCCGGAGCAGACAGTAAAAGAGCGGGCAGTGCGATCCAGCTCATGGAGTTTCCTGAAGGGGCGAGCCTGCGCTGGCGAGCAGGCGTGTGGTGTAGGGATGGTGTTCTATGCGACCCAGGTCGCTCACGGCCACAGACTCCACGATCTCGCCCTCCAGCATCACCCACACCCGCTGGCAGGCGTAGCGTATCAGAGCCAGGTCATGGCTGACGATCACCAGGGCGCGCTGCGGGCTCTGGGCCGCTAAGAGCAAGTCGATGAGGTCGGCCCGCAAGGCTGCATCCAAGCCGGCAGTGGGCTCGTCAGCGATGATCAGCTTGGGATCCGCTAGCAGCACACGGGCCACTCCAGCACGGCGCTGCTCTCCTCCAGAGAGCTCTCCTGGCAAGGCTTCGAGACGCAGTTCCAATCCAACCTGCCGAGCCACCTTTCCGACGATGTGGGCCGCCTCTCGATCGGACTGGTGCAGAGTTGCGCTCTCATGGAGGTGCTCCCGGATGCTCCAGCCCGGGTTCAGCATGCTGGCTGGGTCCTGAAAGACTATCTGCGCCTTGGCCCGAAGTCTGCGTAGTTGTGCACGGCTTTGATCGCGCAGGTCTTGGCCCAACAGGCGCACCCTGCCATGGCTGGGCACCAAGCCCAAGGCCGCCAGTACCAGGGAGGTCTTTCCGGAGCCGCTCTCTCCAATCAGTCCGACAGTCTCGCCGAAGCCCAGGGTCAAGCTCACGCCACGTACGGCTTGATGCTCGGGGCCCTGTAGCCAGCCACCGCCGTAGTGAACCCGCAGGTCCTGGAGTTCCAGTGCGGTCATCGGCCGGCCTCTAGACGGAAGGTCGCCTGCCAGAGAGCCTGTGCCTGAGGAGACTGCATGGCGGAGAGGTCTTGTGCAGGTCTGTCCTCGACAATGCAGCCCCGGTCCATGACCAGTAGGTGGTCTCCGAGTTGTCGGACCAGGCGCAGATCGTGGGTGATCAAGAGCAGCCCAACCCCCGAGTCTTTGGCCTGCTTGAGTTCTTCGAGAATGCCGGCGCGCAGGCTCGGATCCAGGCCCGTCGTGGGCTCGTCTACGATGAGAAAGCGAGATCCTCTCGCCAGAGCCAGGGCGATCCCGACGCGCTGGGCCATTCCCCCCGAGAGCTGGTGTGGATACAAGGCACCCACTGTCGAGGCCAGACTGACCCGCTCCAGCCAGTGCGCTGGCCCCGAGCCATCGGCCCGCCCGCTCAGCTTCAGACAGTCTTGGATCTGCGCCCCCACGCCCCGCAGAGGGTCCAGCGCCGCGCGCGGGTTCTGGGGCAGCCAAGCGATCAGGGGGCCCCGAACAGGAACGAATGCCCGTTCTCTGTCCTTGGCTGCGTAGGGCCGGTGGATGACTTCCCCGTCCTGAATCTCCAGATCTGCCTTGACGATGCCTGGCTCGATGCTGCGCACCAAGCCCAACAAGGCACGCGCCGTCAGGGTCTTCCCAGAACCGCTGGCACCGACCAGCACGGTGATCTGGCCCGGCAGAATACGCAGGGAGACCTGGCTGACCAG
>JBLHMA010000085.1:0-15722 GCA_047621545.1 Cognaticolwellia sp.
GCCTCGCATGCGGGCCACTTACATGGATCCGGGGCCCCACGACCCCGCCGAGATCATCGCGAACACAAAGCGCGGCATCTACGCGACCTCCTTCTCCAACGGAGCGGTTCAGATCGGCGCGGGCGATTTCACCTTCTACATGAAGACCGGTTTCCTGATCGAAGACGGCAAGCTGACCCGTCCAATCAAGGACGTAAACATCATCGGCAACGGCCCCAAGGCCTTGGAGCAAGTGGACATGGTGGGTACCGACTTGATGATCGACGAGGGCGGCTGGACCTGCGGAAAGGACGGACAGGGCGTACCCGTCAGTCAGGGGCAACCCACCGTTCGGGTCAAGTCTCTCACCGTTGGAGGTGAGTGATGTCCTTGTTGAACTCCGCTGGTGCAGCGGTCGAACTCGCGCGTGGCATGGGCGCCGAGCAGGTCAAGGCTTGGATTTCTACAGGCGTCGAGGTCGAGCTGCAGCAGCGCCAAGGCAAGCTGGAGCGGGTCCACGAGTCCTCGACTCTCGGACTGAGCGTCAGCCTGATGGTCGATGGAAAATACTCCTCCCACGGGACCTCGGATCTGCGTCCAGAAGCCCTCAAGGCCTTCCTCCAGCGGGCAGTGGATGGGACGCGCTACCTGGAGCAGGACCTGGACCGGACCATGCTCCCATTCGAAGAGATGGGCTCTCTTGACCCGGACTCTCTGGACAATGACGACGCCGCGAGCATCACCAAGCGTGGGCCCGAGGAGCGCCAGACGGCCATCAAGGAACTCGAAGACGCCATTTTGGCCGGCTCTGGAGATGACCTGGTCTCGGCGACCTCCTACCTCTGGGAAGTGCGCAGTCAGTCCGCGGCGGTGTTCTCCAACGGCTTTCAGGCCACCCAAGCCCGCACCCACTACGGGCAAGGCGGAATGGTCACCCTCAAAGAGCCCAGCGGAAAGCTTCCCGAGTCCTACAGCTTCTTCAACGCCTCCCACTTCGAGGACGTGCCCACCGTGGCCCAGGTCGCCACAGACCTGTGGACCAAGGCCGACGAGGTACGCAATACCAGCCAATGCCCCTCTGGAAAGTACACGATGATCCTGGATCGTCGCGTGGTCAGTCGCATTCTGGGTGCCATGATCTCCCCTATGTCGGGCGGGAACCTGCACACCGGCCGCTCCATGTACCTGGACAAGCTGGGTAAGACTCTGGGGTCCAAGGCCTTCACCTTGGTTGACGACCCCACCATCCCTCGCGGCATGGGCTCAAAGCCCTTTGACGGCGACGGTCGCAAAGCCCGTGTGCGTCCCTTGTTCACAGAAGGCCGCCTGGACACCTACTTGCTGGACCTGTACCACGCCCGCAAGCTCAAGATGGATCCTACGACGGGTGGTACCAGCAACATCATCATGCAGCCAGGTAGCCGCTCTTGGCAGGAAATTGCCAAGGAGCATGGTCGGGCCATTCGTGTGACCAGCTTCCTGGGCGGCAACAGCAACCCGGCCAGCGGTGCCTTCTCCCTTGGAATTCGGGGACAGCTCATCGAGAATGGTGAGGTTGTTCAGAACCTGAGTGAGATGAATGTGAGCGGCAATCTGCTCGAGCTCATGGCCAGCTTCATCGAAGCGTCGAATGACCCATGGCTCTTCGCGAGCTACCGCGTTCCAACTCTGGCCTTTGAGGGCGTTCAGTTCTCCGGTAGCTGAGCTGTTCGGTAGCTAACACGACTTGTACGTGATACTACGGACCCCAGACGGGGAGAGAGAGATGGACATCGCATTGGCAACATGCAGTGCACTACCCGAGTGGGAAAAGGACGACCTCCCACTCCACACTGCGCTCCGCGCCTTGGGTGTCGTGATTCATCAGCCGGTCTGGGACGATGCGGAGGTGGACTGGACCCGTTTTGACGCCGTGCTCATCCGCACCACCTGGGACTATGCTGAGAATAGGGAAGCCTTCGTCGCCTGGGCCCGCAAGGTTGGAGACCGCCTGTTGAACCCTCCCCGGGTTGTGGTTTGGAACACTCACAAGTCCTACCTGCGTGCTCTAGCCAAAGAGAAGGTATCGATCATTCCCACCATCTGGTTGGATCGGTACCAGGACCTGCACCTGGAGTTTATCTGGCCAGGCTGGGAGCGCGGGTTCATCAAGCCGCAAGTGGGAGCCAACTCCAGCGGAACCCTGCGCTTCGACGCCTCGGAGTTGGGCGCTGTGGAGAGCGTCCTACGGGACGCGCTGCGACGGGACGACATGATGCTGCAGCCCTACCTGAGTCAGGTGGAGACCAGAGGGGAGCTCTCTGCCATCTATATCGACGGCGTGTTCTCTCATGCCGTTCGAAAAGTGCCGGTTGCAGGGGACTACCGCGTCCAGGACGACCACGGCGCATCCGACTATCCCCACACCTTGGAGGCTAAGCAGTTGGAGGTTTGCCAAGCGGTCATGGACGCAGCTGCGCGGGTCTTGTGTCTGGAGGAGCCCTTGCTTTACGCACGGGTGGACCTGCTACACGACGACAAGGACAAGCTGCTGCTGACGGAGCTGGAGCTTGTGGAGCCTAGTCTCTTCTTCCGACATGGTTCAGGGGCTGCAGAAAAGCTGGCCATGGCCTTGGTCGCAAGAACCAAGGCCATGGGCCAAGCCGCTTAGACCAGCGCTATTGGCGCCGGCGGAAGAGCAATCCCAGGCCCCCAAGAGCCAGCCAAGCCAAGCTGCCCGGGTCGCCTGAATTGGGTGTGCTACACCCGCCGCAGCCTGCTGGACTTCCAACGATGACTTGCATGCTGTCTCGGGACTCGTTCGCGCCATCGCTGACGCTCAAGGTGACCGTGTAGACCCCAGGAACGTCTGGGGTCAGGATGGTCTGAGGCAAAGCAGCGTCCTCCAGCTCCATGAGAGATCCTGGGGGCAAGCCGGTCAGGCTCCAAGAGAAGCTGAGCTCCTCACCTTCCGGATCGGAGGATCCCGAGCCGTCCAGGGTCAGCAGGTAGCCAATGTCGGAGACGGTGATGTCCTGGCCGGCGTCGGCGATGGGAGCCGCGTTCGCTTCGGGGGCGGTGTCCTGGGGCTCGGAGGTGTCGCCCGTGTCGCCCGTGTCGCCCGTGTCGCCCGTGTCGCCGGTGTCGATGGGGTCTGGATCGTCGTCAAAAGACAGGACTGCCCTGGAATAGTTTGGTTTAACGCTCAGATCAAAGAGGATGACCAGTTCATCCCCATTGCGGGCCAGCCATGGCTGCATCGCCCCTTGGCCACCCTCTGGGAAGGTGATGATGGGGATGCTGCGGAGCAGGTTCCACTCCAGGTCGAACACAGAGACGTAGACATCGCCCGTGTCCTGGTTCCACTGCACCCCTTCGTCCCGCAGCATGTGGGCCACAAAATAGTGGTCCTCGATGCGGTTGACGGACTGGGGCCAATACATGTTGTCGTTGTCGCCAGGGCCAACGCGAACCTCGGTTCGCTTCACCCACTCCACGTCGGTGCCGTCGTAGTGATCGATGACCAGGATGGGGCCGATCGGCCAGGCGTGGATGTGTAGGACCTCGTCATTGTCCGGATCGTAGATCATGGAGCTGCCGCCGATCCCGGGGTCCAGCTTAAGGGTGCCCTCTCGGGCGACGGTGGGCTTGTCCTTCTCCAAGATGATCAACCGGCCAAGCTCTCCGGTGACAGCCTGAAAGCCTGCTGCGTCCACCTTCTCCGAGCACATCGCGGGTGCGTCGTTGTAGGTGTACTCGGTGTCACCCTCGGCCAGCTTGTAGTTTCGGGCCTTCTCCAGGTCCGCGTCGTAGCGGAAGATTCGGGCGCCATCGTTGGCCCCCTCGAAGCTGTTGGTGCTCGCGACGTGCAACCAAGTGCCATCCGGACACAGGTCGATGGCATGATCGACCAAGTCGGTGCGGCCGGAGAGCTTCTTGGAAGAGGAGATCAGATTGAGATCAGCGTCCATCGTCCAGTGCAGGTAGTCCCCGCCGCTTGCACGGAAGTAGTTCCAGTTCCCGTCTTCGGCGGCGAAGAGCCGGGACCAGTTGCCGTTGTCCTGGGTGAGCTCTTTGGGACCTGTGACGCCGATGACGTACTTGATCTCGCCTTCTGCGGCGTGGGCAATGGACAGAGTGGCGAGCAGGGCAAGCATTGTCAGACCTCATCTTGATGAGGAGATTTTAGACTGCTTGGCGTTGCGCCACACTGTCTTTCGCTCAGGCCGGACAGGATTAGTGTCAGATCAGGTCACCCAGTGAGGGCCTGGACGAGCAGGGCTGACACCAAGCCAGCGACCATGCCGGAGAGGATAGCGATGACCCAGGGGTGGTCAAAGTCTCCGTCGCTGCGGGGCTCGTTCACTTGGCTCGCCGGTGCTTTAGCAGCCGCCGCGGGGGGCGCAGGCACGGACGGTGCAGGCATAGACAGCGCGGGCACCTTGATCTCCGACGTGGCCGGGCCCAGCGTAGTGGTGGGCATGATCATGGGTGGTGGCGGTGCATTGTTGGGGGCGACGACGCTGCGGAAGGGCAGCGCAGCCCGAACAGCCAGAGCGTCCGGGTAGCGCTCGTCCACATCGGCCAAGCACTTGCGAATGACCGGCAACAGGAACTCGGGGACGCTTGGGTGCACCTTGCCGCCCACCGGGCGTTTGCCAGTAGCGGCTTGGTGAAAGAGCAGGCCCATTGCATAGACATCCGCCGCCATGGTGCCGACTTCGTTCTCAGGGGTCCGCAGAGACGGGTTCTGTGCGCCGTGGGTGCCGTAGGCGGTGACGCGAGCCAGCTCGTCGTCGTCCACGTCCTGTTCCAGCAGGACCGCCTCAGCGCTGAGGTTGCCGTGCATCACGCCGCTGTTGTGCAGCTCGGCAACGCCGTCGGCCACGTCTCGAACCATCGCCCGCAGACGGCTTCGGGCCAAGGGGCCCTGGTTCAGGACCTCGCGCAGCACAAAGCCGTGCATGACCTCGCTGCTACGCCAAGCGCTTCCGTCCTCGGCACGGCCCAGGTCGTAGACCGCCGCCAAGCTCTCGTGGCGCGTCGCCGCCAGGGCGCTGGCATCCATCAGGAAAGCATCCGAGCGCTCGCCGCTCTCGGTGAGCACCTCGAGCAGGACGCGACGAACCATGGGCTCTTGTAGAGCGAGCCACTTCTCTACGCCTCCGCGGCGCTCCAAACAGGTCTGGAGACGGAAGCGGCCGTTGTAGACCTGTCCTTCTTGGCGTGGCGGGATCTGTTCGCCAGCGGCGCGAAGTCGGATTCGGACAGGAGAGGACTTGCTGCTTCCAGCGTCCTGCTTCTCCTGCCCGGAGCTGGACTCCGGAGTATTTTTGATCAGACGTGGCTTAAAGGTCGACATGACGAATGGTTCTCGATTGCTTCCGCATCTTATAGTCACACTCTGCCAAAAGCTTGGAGGACTGCATGATTGTAATGCTCTGTAACTTTCCACCAAAGGCCGCGAACGCCGCTGCAAAAGCGCTTGTTGAGGAGCAACTCGCGGCGTGCGTAAACGTCCTATCCCCCGTCACTAGCATCTATCGCTGGAAGGGAGAGACTTGTACTGAACAGGAGGTTCCCCTGCTGATCAAGGCCCCACGTCGCCTCGCCGATCGGCTTCAGGCAAGGATTCATGAGCTCCACCCCTACGACGTGCCGGAGATTTTGGCCCTCTCTTTGGATGAGTCGGCCTCCAGCTCGGCCTATGTTGCATGGGTTCGGGCCCTTGGCTCCGCCTAAGCCTGCAGGGGGGGTTAGGGAGCAGCGATGTTTATGGCGCTGCTCATGGCCGGAGTTCCGGTCCTGCTGGGATCCCTGCTGGGCGTCCTCCCAATGGGGGTGCCGCGGCGCATTCTGGGTCCGGTGCGTACGTTCGCAGTGGTTTCCGCTCTGGTGGTGGTTCTGGGGGCGCTGCTCCCAGAGGCGCTCGAGTCGCTGGGCTTGCCTGCCTTTGGGCTCTTGGCCTTGGGGCTGGCGACGCCCTTCCTGCTCGGCAAGCTGGTGGGTCACAGCAAGCACCACGGAGCCGGCGTTGAGCTCGGCTTTGTCGGTCTGCTCGGCCACCAGCTCCTCGAAGGGGGGCAGATCGGCGCTGCCTCTACCCTCGAGGGGCAAGGCCTGCCGGTTGTCTTGGCGCTGACCGCCCACACAGCCCCGCTCATTGCTGCGGTGGTTCTGGGCTACGTCGCCCATGATGGCCGGAAAGTGGCCTTGCGGCGGGTCGGGCTACTCTTGGCGGTCTCCTGCATCGGAGCGGGTGCTGGCTCCGGTCTGATCGGTGCTCTGGGCGGCTTTGAGCCCTACCTTCAGGCCTTGCTTGCAGGCATGCTGGTGAATCTCCTCGGCCACGACCTGCTCGCCGATCTGCCCAAGAGCTCGCCGGAGAGAGCCATGGACTTGGCCGCAGCCATTGCTGGGGCCGCGCTCCCCATGGTGCTCCTGCACGAGTTTGGCCACGGCCACGGCACCTACGAGGAGCCGGGCCTCTGGGTGCCCACCCTGGATGTCCTGTTGGCCATCGCGCCATGGTCGCTGGCGGGCGTGGTCATCGCGCTGGTGGGCAACGCCTTGATACGCGGTGGGCCGCCTGGATTCCTGCGTGGGGAGCTCTATACTCGGGTGTCCTCGGGAAAGACGGGTGCACGCTTTTGGTTGCGGGCCGGTGGACTGTCCCTCAGTCCGGCGCTGGCCTTTGTGGGGATTGGCTTGTGGGGCTGGGCGCCCACCTTGTTGGGGCTGGTCGGGCTCATGGTCCTTGGCATTGGTGGCAGCCTGCTTCTCGGCGGGCCCAAGGGAGAGCTTGGACCGAACCGAGGGCCCCTCTGGTTTCTCCCATGGCTGATCTGCGGTGCGCTACTCGCCGGCTTGCTTCATAGCAGCCAAGCCAGTGGCGATCTCGGGATCTTGGGAGCCCTGGCTATGCTGCCGGTCTCGGCCCAGGGTCTAGCCTTTGCGCCCGTGGCATCGGCTGTGGGGGAGGGGGCACTTCGACCTTCTCTGGCAGTCGCTATGCTGGTGGCAGGTCCCTTGGTCGTTGCACCCGGGTTTTGGAAGCAGGCGGCGGCCGAGGTTGGCTGGCTACGTACCGTGGGCGCGCTGCTCTTCGGCTTGGCTTGCGTGGTCGGCGTCGCCCTCGCCGGTCAGGCCCTATCCCTTGAGTGGACCCCCATGACCCCACGTGTGCCCATGTGGCTGCGGGTGGGCTCGCTGGGCTCGCTGGTTGCCGTAGTCGGCCTTCAGCTCTGGGACATGGGCACGAGGCGCTGGCTCAAGGACTGGCTGACCTTTTAGGGCCGGGTCCATCAGGAGTTTGTACGGAGCAGCTACGCGGGGGTGAGCGTCAGCTTCCATCGGCGTCCATCTCGTCCCGTGGCCTGAACGCCGACGCGGTCGCCCAGGCTGACGCGCAACGTGCCAGCCCCGTCGTAGACCGCCGAGAGCCCTGGGCTTGGATGTGGGGTGTAGTCCAGGTCCTGGGCGTAGACTTTTAGGTCCACGGCCGGCTCGTCCAGCTGCACGTGAACGCGGCTGCGTGTCAAGCCGACCACGGTGCCTACACGGGCTGCTGCGCCGGTGCGGTACTCGCTCTCAAACAGGGCGTCGATCGCCATCAGGTTGACCGCTTTGTCCAGCTGCTTCTGCAGCTTGCGGGCCAGGTTGCTGGCGTCGATGACTTGGTCGCGCAGCGCGACATCTACCTGGCTTGCCCCCAGCATCTCCGAGTGCAAATACACGCCCACGACCTCGCGCATCGGAGCCGAGAAGCGTCCGTACAGGGCCGCGCCCACGCCATGGTGAGGGGCGGGCTCAGCGGCAAAGGTGCTGGCCTGGTTGGAGACCATCGCTTGGCGGTGGATGGCCTGAGAGATGGGCCCTTGGGGCAGCGCGTGCAGGTAGTCGGAGAGATCCCTATCAGCCCACTGATAAGCGTCCTCTAGACTCTGCTTTGCGCAGATCTCTGCGATGGTCTCCCTCAGCGAGGCCAGTCTGGCGCTCGGGGGCTCCGGGTGAACCCGGAAAATCGGTGCTCTTCCAGCCTTGTCCTGGACCATGTGCGCGCCCACCGAGTTGCAGAGCAGCGAGAGCTGCTCGTTGTAGCGCTCCACGTCATTGCGCAGGTCGGTCCAAACGCTGATGCCTTGGCCCGGCTTGAGCCCGAAGGCGATGGCCCGGCGGCGGTAGCGCACCACGTCGCGCATCTCGGCGTCCTGCATGCGGGCCAAGCCCACCCCGCGCAGTGTCTCCAGGCTGGTCTGAACCCCTTCGGGAAGCGGTGGCCATACGCCGGTGTGCAGCATCTCGTCTACCCCGTCGTAGTCCAGCTTCGCCCGAGATCGAACCCGGGCGTGGAGCAGCTCGGTGGCCCCCTGAGCGCCATCCGCGTGCACCTCCATGCGCCAGACCAGAGCTCGACGGTCAACATCGGGGTTCAAGCTGCACAAGTCCTCGCTCACAGCCTTGGGCAACATGGGGATGACCAGTCCGGGGAGGTAGTAGGTAGCCCCCCGGCGCAGGGCCTCGGTGAAGGTGGCCGAGCCGACGGGTGCAAAGTGGGCGGCGTCTGCGATGGCGTACCAGATGCAGAATCCATCACCGGTCTTCTCTACGAAAAGAGCTTGATCCAGGTCTTTGGATTGCACCTCGTCGATGGTGCAGAAGGCCAAGTGGCGCAGGTCCAGCAAGCCGGCGTCGTCGATACCGGGGTCAGCGATCAAGGCGGCCACCTCGTCCAACACCGCCTGGGGGTACTCAGGGCTGAGGCCGTAGGATTCAGCAAGCTTGGTCAGGGTCTTGAGCATGTCGCCATTGTGCCTGATCTGGAACGGGCTAGCCGAGGAGCAATGTCTCCAAAGTCCCTCTGAGTGGGGCCTGATGACGGTCCTCTTCGCCCTGTACTTTGTAGCCGTGGTGACCTAGGTCGTACATGGCCTGTGATGCTGCGGCAGAGGGGGACCACGTTCCGCAAGCCCAACAAGGTCCACAATGTGTGGCCTTTTGACCTACGGCACTCTCGTCTTTGAGTTCGGCTTTCCCCCCACGGCTGCTGCGCAACGCTGAGCCCTGTGCGGTTCCAGCAGCTAAGCCAGCAGCGCCTGCATCGTCTCCCGCTCTGCCCGCCGAAGCTGAATCGCCACCGACAGTGCCGCCTGGGCGATGATCTGGTCTCGGGCCAGCTGTGCGGTCTCCTGGGCCAAGTCGGCGTCCTGTATTCGACTCTTGGCGGCCTGGAGGGCCTCGGTCTGCCCCTCTGAGGAGCGCAGAGCCGACCACAAGCGGTTCTCACTGGCGCCAACCTTCGAGCGGGCCGAGTTGACGGTCTTGAGCGCCTCGTCCACCGCCTCGATCGCTTCCTGTGCGCCAAGCGCTGTGCTCATGTCCACGTCGTCGATCCCTAGTGCCAATGAGGTCACGTTGGCCGGGGTCGCCAGATCAATGCGGTGCGCGTCCGATGAACCGTGAGAGACCTGAACGCTCATGGGCTCCTCTGCCGGAAGCACTGCAAGGGACGCCGCGATGGACGACAAGGCCGCGCCGATCAAGGCCCCGTTCGACCCGATGTTGTGGGTCGCGCCGCCCGTTCCACCGGTGATAGTCGAGAATGCGGATGCGGATGCGGAGCGTGTGATGGCGTGCACTTCTACGTCGATGGCGGAGAGCTGCGCGGCCACGTCGGACTGACTGGTGCTCACGTAGGACGTCTCTCTTCCCGTGTCGGTGAGCACGATGAGCACCTTGGACGCAGCGATTTTGTGCCACCCAAAGGCGTCGTTTCCGTCCTCTCCGACCTCGGGCTGGGCGCCGCTGCTGTTGAGCAACGCCGACCACGGGTCCATGGCCGTCCCCCCGATGGTGGCCAGCTCGTCCAGGCGCCGGTTGAAAGACGCATCGCCCAGGTCCACGAGCTTGGTGACACCATCCAGGCGGTCCTGGCCCATCACACCAAGACCCAGGCTGACGTTCATGCCGGCGGTTCTAAAGGCCTGCTTAAAGCTGGCAATCTGGGTCTTGACTTGGGCCAGCTCTCCGCCCATGGAGCCGCTCAGGTCGATCAGAAGACCCACATCGATCGCGCGCTCTGCCAGCAAGGGTTTGCCCCCCCATTCCGCAGACATGGCGGTTCGGGTCACCTGGCTTACGATGCCCTCCGCTTCCAGCTGCAGGCCCAGTCGCGCGCTGTCGGAGAGGGTCTCACCAGCCCCTTGAACGGCCAGCTCCCGCAAGCGGTGCAGGTTGCTGGTGATGATGCCTAGACCAGAGTCGGCCACGTCCAGGGCAGAGAGCCCGTCCTGGATGTTTCTGGCAGCCATCCGCTTGGAGCGCACAACGGCATCCAAGCCTTCGGCTACTGCCAGGCCCGCTGCATCGTCGGCCGCTCGGCTCACGCGCAGGCCAGAGCCGACCTTGCGGATCCCCTTGTTTAGGGAACGCATAGTCCGGCCCAGCCCGTGCTGAAGACGGGTGTCCAGTGCGCCGAAGATCACGGCATGTTTGGCCTCGTGTTCAAGACGAGGTCTCCAGGGGTGAAGCGAGCGCTCCCTGGTCCACGCGTTGGCCCACGCCGCTGACCTGCACCCTAGACCCCTCCAACTCCTTCCTCCAGCGAGGTTAGAGCGGGGCGGTCCGGGTGGCCGTAGCGGCGAGGATCCTGCTTGGATCCAGAACTTCGCTCAGGTTGCGGTCATTGGAACTCCTGCAACGAGGGGGTCGGGCCGCAAGCACATCGGGCGCGCGGCCTTGGCCTCCTCGAAGCAGGGTGCTCCTTGGTCCGGCCTTCACCCCACGCCGTCCTGGGTAGAGCGGCGGGGAGCCACTGGCCTCTCGGATCCGTTAGCGCTTGGATCAATGCCCTTTCCCGAGCGGTCTACATCCCGCTGCTTCCCTGAGCAGTGGCTCTCCTGCGAGCCACGGCGTCTCGGACCCAACACGCTCACGGACGGCGAGAGGGTGGTGACGCACCTGCCCAGCCTCAGAAAGCACCGGCAGGCTCTTCGCTTTTATCGAGACGTTGCGCCCAGGTTGTGGGCCCAGGGCGCACACACACCGAAGCTACTGGAAGTGGAGGGGGCGTACTTGCTGCGCACCTGGCACGCCGGAGAATCGGACGCCAGTCCAGCCGCACACCAGGCTGCGGGGCGTTGGCTGCGGGCTCTGCACAGCTTGGATCGGGTGCCACACGACGCGATGACCCTCCAGCAGGCCATTGGCAAGCGCATCGCCGCTCTGGTACCACAGCTTCCAGACCTGTGGCGGTCACCACTGCAGGGCTTGGATCTGTCTACGCTGGCCGGCGTTGACCGGGTTTGGTGCCACCGGGACCTGCACCCGCGCAACTGGGCGTGGGATGGCGCGCGCCTTGTGGTCTTCGATTTCGAACACGCGGCCCCCGACTTGGGTGCCCTGGATTGGGTGCGTGTTCCGGACCGTGCATCCCTTCTGGAAGGATACGGCGGCCTAAAAGACAAGGAAGAAGAACTACTATTCATTTCCGGTGTTGTGAGCGCGGCTGCTACGCTGGCATGGGGCCTTCGTCACGATGACGCGCACTGGGTCTTTACAGGTCAACAAAGACTTCGCGCCTGGATCCCCATCGGATAAGAAAAGTGGGAGGAGAATTCTGTGATCACCGGACTGGACCACGTCGCCATCGCTGTCACCGATCTGGAGCAAGCCATTGCGCGCTTTGCCGAGGACTTTGGCATTGCCCTGAGCGGTCGGGAGGATGTGCCAACAGAGCAGACCTCCACAGCCTTTTTTCCGCTCTCGGGCACCCGCATCGAGCTCATCCACCCCATGGATGGCAAGGGTCCGGTGGCCTCCAGCTTGGCCAAGCGTGGACCTGGAATGCACCACCTCTGCTTTTCAACCGACGACGTGGTGGGGGACATGGCCATGCTCCAGGCCAAGGGCTACCGCTTCCTGAGTGACGCGCCCAAGCCCGGCGCCCACGGCACCCAGGTCGTGTTCATCCACCCCAAGAGCACCGGCGGTGTGCTCATTGAGCTGGCCCAGCATCCTGTGGCCGATGGGAGTCAGTCGTGAGCCGGGTGGTGGGCAGCGTGACCTCGCTTGCGGAGCGCAAGTCCAGGGCGGGTCAGCGCCTTCTCATAGGCATCTCCGGCGGCAGTGTTGCTTTGGAGACCAAGGCTCTAATCAAGCAGCTCCAGCCCGCCGGCTTCATCCTCTTCTCCCGCAACGTGGAGGAGCCCGAACAGGTCCGAGAGCTCAACCGCGAGCTGGCCAGTCTGGTCAACACCCGTCACCCCGCGATTCTCTCGGTAGATCAGGAGGGCGGTCGGGTTCAGCGGATCAAGGACGGGGCCAGTCGTCTCCCGCCGCTGCGACACTTGGGGAACGTGGACAAACTGGAGATCACGGCGGCCTACGCCCGCCTTCTCGCCAACGAGGTCCGTGCGATGGGCTTCAACCTGAACTGGGCGCCCATCGCCGATGTGGACTCCAATCCGGACAACCCGATCATTGGAGACCGCAGCTTCTCTCGGGATCCCTACGCGGTGGCCAAGCACGTCGCGGAGTACATCCGAGCGACCCAAGAGCTGGGCGTGATGGCCTGTGCCAAGCACTTCCCTGGGCACGGGGACACCGCCACCGACAGCCACCTGACGCTGCCGATGGTGGAGAAGGACATCCCGGAGCTCAACGAGGTGGAGCTTCGGCCCTTCGTCTCCGCGGTCCAAGCCAAGGTGGCCACCATGATGACCGCCCACGTGGTCTTCCCCGAGTGGGACGAGCACCGGCCGGCGACCATGTCCAAGCGCATCCTCTCGGACATCTTGCGCACGGAGATGGGCTTTGAAGGGCTGATCGTCTCCGATGACCTGGAGATGAAGGCCGTGCGGGGGCGCTATCCTCTGCGCGAGCAGCTGGATCAGGCCTGCCGCGCCAGCGTGGACCTGTTCTTGGTCTGCAAGGAGCCGGCCCTGCAGCTGGAGACCTTCGAGGAGCTGGTGCGCCTGCAAGAGGACGAGAGGTCCCACGATCAGCTGGCCATCGACTCTATGGCCCGCCTCCAAGCCACGCGAGAGCGCTTCTTCTTGGAAGCCAAGTCGGTCCCTGGGATGGAGGTCCTCAACTCCCGTGAGCACCGGGAACTGTTGGCGATGATCCAGGATCGAGGTGCAGAGTGAACTGGCTGCTTACCAGTCTGGCGATGGCCGCGGCCGATGCGCCTGCCCCTACCCAGTGCGTGGCTCTGCCTGCGCCCGGCTCCAGCGCCCAGGTCGCGTGGATCAGCCCCGTGCGGCGTGGCGCCCGAAACAACCAGGACATCGAGGTGGTGCTCGTCACCGACTTGATCGCTTGGTCTCATGCCAACAAGGCGGATCAGACCCGGGTCCTGCAGGCCATGGGCTACGCTGGGAAGCGCGGCGGGTGGCGTGCGCGCCGCTACTACAAAGTGACCCTGTTCGAGGTGCCCAGCGAGGAGCTCTGCCGCCCGCGCTCAGACATAGAAGAGGGCGAGATCGTGCAAGGTGTGCGCTCTTGTGGCGAGGCACCAATCGGCCAGAGCTGCGGTTTGAGCAATGACAAGCTTACCGGCCAGGGTGGCCTTCCGGTGTACCAAGTTCCCTGGCGGGATGCGGCGCGTTGGGGCTTTTGTGTGGTGCCCCTGGAGCTGTACCTGCAGGAGAGCTGAGCCCGGCGCCGTTAGTCCGTGTCGATCTCAAACACCAGCAAACGCGAGCTTCCCCGTCCCTTCTCAATGCAGGCCGGGTCAAAGCCGCCCTTCTTGAGTTCCCTGCGCAAGCGGTGAAGCACCACGTGCAGAGTGTTGGCGTCCTGGGTGTCGGCTTGTCTGCCCCAGATACCTCGGCGGATGTCGTGGTCTCGGGCCCAGCCGGAGCGGCTGGGTTCAACACCGGTTTCCAGGTCTTTCTTGAGTTGGCGGGCCAGCACGCAGATCAGCACGACACGATTGGGTGCGGTGACCCGGTGGTGCTCGCCGCTGGACATGCGGGTGAAGGTTGCCTCGGGGCCGGAGGGGCCGCTTAGGCGCACGCTGACTTTGTACGCAAACGCGTTGCTGGTCAGCTCTGGCATCTCACCGGTGGGGGCAGGCTCTGGCACTGGGCGCACCAACTCGTAGCGCCTACCGGCGTGCTCAAAGGGCTGACCCAGGCCAACGGCTTCCTCGCCAAGAGGGGTCAGTAGGACCACCTCGTCTGGGCGAATGGACAGGCTGCCAGGTCCTTCGGGCAAGGGGTTGTCGCCGGGGAGCAGCTGGTGCTGGATTCCCGCGGTCAGGTCCAAGAGAAGTAGATCCGTGTGCAGGATCGGCTCACTGATGGCCACTTGCTGAAGTTGCAGCCAGGTGTTCAGCCCCAGACGCACTTTAGCCCCGCCTGGAATCTCCACTGCGCCATCCACCCGCATCTCATTGAGGAAGCTGCCGTTGGTGGTGCCGTGGTCACGGACGTAGGTCTTGCCACCCTGGTTCCACACAGTCGCGTGGTGACGGGAGACGGTGCGGTCCACGACGGCCAGGTCGTTCTCTGGAGCACGCCCAATATGCACCGGCCGATCCCCTACAGGGACGACATGTACAGATTTGTCTCCCTTGAGCAGGGCGAGCATGGTTCGGTGTGCCACGGGCATTGCGTACCACGTTTGGGGAGGGGCGGGCGCGAATCTGAGTAGAGCTAACATCAACCGTCTCAACGGTTCCGCGCAAGGGGGGGTTTACCCTCAGACCTCGATTTGCCGCGTTTTTGCGGTCCCGGTTGCAATGGGTGTGCAGGTTACGCCGTACCCACCGTCCCTCCCGGATGCGCCGATGAACTTGTTGCCCTTGTCCTTGCTATCCGCTCTCTTGGCTTGTTCTGGGGGTCCCGGCGACGGTCCAGATAAGTCAGGGTCGAGCGGCCCAGTTACTGATCCTAGGCCCCTGGTCGAGGTAGAGAGCGTTTCGCGGGGGACGGTGTCGGATCTGCTGATCTCCAACGGTGTTGTTGAGTCCGAGGCCCAGGCGGACTTGGTCCCCGAGGCAACGGGGACCGTTGTGGCGATCAAAGCGGAGGAGGGAGACGAAGTTCGAAAGGGTCAGGTCTTGGCGATCCTTGAGAATGCGAGCTTGGACGCGGGATTGGCTAGAGCCGATGCCGAATTGGCGCGGGCTCAAGCTGAGCTGGAGCGGGTCAACGGTCTGCACGGCAAGGGCGCCGTCTCCGACCGAGAGCTGCAGGAAGCCAAGTACGCGGAGCGCAGCGCCGAGGTGGCTTTGAAGGAGGCTCGGGGGATCCAGGGACACACCCGCATTGTCAGCCCGATCCAAGGCACGGTCTCGATTCGCGAGCTTGAGTATGGCGAGGTGGCTGGCGGTCAGCGAGCCTTCCAGGTGGTGGACCTGAGCCGCCTGCGGGTGGTCATCAAGCTGCCTGAGCGTGATCTGGCGCGGCTCAAGGTTGGACAAGAAGCGTCTCTGGTTAGCCTCTACGACGACGAGACCCGTGTTCCGGGGCACGTGACCCGAATTAGCCCCACGGTCGATGCTCAGACGGGCACGGTGCGCGTCACCGTTGCCTTGGATGATCCTGAGCAGACGCTGCGTCCGGGTCAGTTCGTCAGCGTGCGAATCGAGGTGAACCGCCACGACGATGTGCTGGTTTTGCCGCGCCGCGCTGTGTTTTACGAGGAGGGAGACCCCACGGTCTTTGTGGTCACCACCGACCCGGCCGCCTGCGAGAAGGAAGAAGCCGAGGAGTCTGCCGAGGAAGAGAGCCCCAAGAATAGGGGATGGGGCACGG
>JBLHMA010000086.1:0-15610 GCA_047621545.1 Cognaticolwellia sp.
TCCAAGCTCTACCTGGTCCTGGGGCGCATCTACCAGATGCAGGGCAAGCCGGCTTCGGCCCGAGACAACTATCTCAAGGCCCTGGAACTGGATCCAAATCTGGTCGCCGCTCGAATCTGGTTGTCCGACTACTATCTGGACAATCGGAACTTTGGTGACACCGTGCCGCTCTTGGAGAAGGCGCTGGAGGTCAACGACAAGGACCCCGCCATCTACTACAACCTCGGCATCGCGTACCGGGGAGTGGGTCGCTACGAGGACTCGGCCAAGGCCTATCAGAAGGCTTTGGCGCTGGAGGCTGGTCCTGAGCCGCACCTGAACTTGGGAATCCTCTACGGGGACTACCTCAAGAGCTACGACTTGGCCGTGGAAGAGTACGAGATGTACAAGTCCATGGGCGGGGATGCCGCTCTGGCCGATGGCTACATCGAGGCGACTCTCAAGGAGCAGGAGAAGGTCCGGCGGCTGGAAGAGCGCCGCAAGAAGATGGATGAGCGCAAAAAGGATCAGGAAGCCAAAGCCGCAAAGGAAGCCGCCTCACAGCCAGCTCCTGAGCCCGTTGCAGCACCAACACCCGAGGCTGAGCCGGCCCAGGTTGTGGAGCCGCCTCCTGAGGCTGAGCCAACTCCTGCTGTAGAGCCTACCCCTGAGCCCGCGCCGGAAGCTCCGGCTGAGCCGGAGGGTTCGGAAGAAGAATCGTCCAACCCATGGGGAGGCAACCAGTGATGCACAAGAAAGCGCTGAAGAAGACCTTGGCCGCCGCTGTCACTGTACTGCTCTTCTCGGGTCTGGCTGCCAGTGCAGCTGTGGCTCAAACCCGAGTGACCATGTTCGAGGCTGAGGAGATTGTTGGTGAGGTGCAGTTGCCCTCGGTTCAGATCTTTGTGACCCGCCAGAACTTGAACAGCGACTACGACCTGGAGCTCGAAGAGAGCTTCGTACCGAAGATCATCGAGTCGGTGGAGAAGCGTCCTTTTTAGGGCTCCTGCACCTCGCGACAACGAAGACCCGGTCCTTGTGACCGGGTCTTCTGTCTCTGAGTGCGCCGTATGGATCCTGCGCTCAGCTGAGCTTCCAAAAAAAACGCCGTCCACGGGGAAAGTAAGAGCCTTGCAGTCTCTAGACAAACCGCCCGTAAACCGCGCTGTCAAGTGGTTCAGGTGCCCTGGAAAGGCCGGATTCGGACCCCGTCAGCGATCGGCTGACCGACTCTTCACAATCCCAACGTGAAAGAGTCGACCCGCTGTTGTAGATTGCCGGGGTCCTGAAACACCTCTCCCTTTTGAGGGAGCCATTCGGCAAGTCAGGACACGTGCCCACTCTGGGCTCCCTCGAAACACACCCCCTCTCGGAGATTGATTCCTCATGAACTGGCTCGTCGACGCCATGCAGAAGGGCGGCCCCTTCATGTGGCCGCTTCTCGGAATCGCTGTTTTTGCTCTCGCCATCTCTGCCGAGCGCTTCTACTACATTTTGTTCCGCGCGAACATCAATGGAACCGCGTTCTTCGCCCAGATCCAAAAGTTGATCATGGCGAACAACATTGACCGTGCAATCAAGCTTTGCAACGCGGAGCCAAATGCAGCTCTGCCGCGCGTGCTGAAGAGCGGTCTGACTCGCGCCAACCGAAGCGACACTGAGATTCAGAACGCAGTGGAGGAGGCCGTTCTAGAGGTCTTCCCGCAGCTCAGCAAGCGCACCGGCTACCTGGCCATGTTGGCGAACGTCGCCACCTTGACCGGCCTGCTTGGTACCATTCAGGGCCTCATCTTGGCTTTCGAGGCAGTTGCTCACGCATCCGCCGAGACCAAGGGCACCCTTTTGGCTGCTGGTATTTCCACCGCAATGTTCACGACCATGTCTGGTCTGATCGTCGCGATTCCTACCTTGCTCTTCAGTTCCGTCATTGTTGACCGGACGACCAAGATCATGGATGACGTGGACCAGTACGCCCTGAAGACCGTGAACCTGCTTGCAGCTCGCCGTCGCGGCACCTTGGATCAGAAAGACGCCGCAGGCGCCTGAGCTGATTCGCTCAACTTCGATGGGTTCGTCTCGTATTGAGATGAGCCCAGCTTCCTCGGCCTCGGCCGAGGTCACCTAAGCTGGAGACTCCCAGATGGCTGGAAAGGGGCGTCGGACCTCAGAGGAAACACCTCTGGACTTGGTCCCGATCATGAACCTGGTCACCATTCTGATTCCATTCCTATTGATGTCTGCGCAGTTCGTAACACTCGCAGTCATTGACTCCACGTTGCCGGCCATTGGCCCGCCACAGGAGGTTCAGGAGGAGCCAGATGAGCCGCCGTTGATGTTGTCGGTCGCTGTGACCGATCAGGGCTTCACTGTCCTGGGCGACAATGGTGTGGTCACGGGCGAAGCAGAAGAAGGCGCCGAAGGCGAGGAAGCGGAGGGCGATCCTGAGCCCACCATTCCCTGTGCCGAGCGGCCCTGTACCTCTGCGGAGTCTTATGACTACGAGGAACTCACTCGCATGCTCAGCCTGATTAAGGATGAGTATCCTGATGACCAAAACGTCATCCTGGTGCCCGAAGGCCGTATTCAGTACGAAGTCATCGTTCGCACCATGGATTCGAGCCGCGAAGACAAGAGCCAAAAGGGAGAGGATGACTCTTCTCGTGAACTCTTTCCCTTCGTGGTCATCGCCGGCGGCGCGCAGTAGGAGCCCAACATGGCACTCAAGAAAAAGAAGCGCGTTCAAAAGCGTGAAGAGCTGGCCATCACCTCGATGATGGACATGATGACCATTATTCTGGTGTTCCTGCTCAAGAGCTACGCCTCTACCGAGGTAACGGTCACCCCTTCGGGCGACATGCAGTTGCCAACTTCTTCGGCGAAGAAGGCCCCTCAGTTGGCTGTCCAACTGATGGTCTCCAAGACCGAGATTTTGGTGGACGGTGTTCCTGTCCTCAATCTCACTACGGTGCAGGACGAGGAGAACCCTGGTCAGTCGATGATCGCGGTTCCAGAGGATGAGAAGAAGGGTCAGATGATTACTGACCTGTACGATCGTCTCTTGGACAAGGCTGAACAAGCTAAGGCCTTGGGAGAAGCATCCGGTAGCGAGCAGCATGCCTTTAAGGGCCGCATCTTGTTGCAGTGTGACCAAACCCTGCCTTTCACCGTCATTCGTGAGGTGATGTACACGGCTGGTCAGGCACAGTTCAGCGAGTTCAAGTTCGTGGTCTACAAGACCGAATAGGTTCTGTTTGCACGCCCCTCCGGGGTCTGAAGGGCGGGGTTGGCTTTTTCGCCAACGCCGCCTTTTCGGATCAAGCATTTTGAGTCAAGCGCGCTGAGTTTGAGCCGATCAGAACTACATGGCACTTACGGGATACTCTTCCCGTTCTGCCATCCCACTTTCCACCTGCTACACTGACGTGGCTGCAACCTAAGGAGCTTTTTGTGAACCCACTCGGGAACACGCGGTCTGGCGGAACTGAGCTTGTCCGGCTCTTGTGCAGCACTCAACGGGGACTCTAGGAAATGGCCAAGGCGAAGCGACAGACCCCGCAGCAGAAGGTCCTTAGGATCGGCGTTGTTCAGGACGGCAAGATCGTCCAGGAACGTCTGATCAAGGCGAACGAAGAGGTAACGGTTGGCGAGTCCACCAAGAACCTCTTCGTGTTTCCCCCGACCTCGCTGCCCAAGCGCTTTCAGCTCTTTCAGCCCAAGAAGGGTGGTGGGTACATCCTCCACTTTACGGACGGCATGGAAGGCAAGATCTCGTATAAAAACGCGATCGTGCCTTTGGAGCAACTCAAGCAACGTGGCGACGCAGTTCGGAAGGGGACGGACTTTGTCCTTCCTCTCTCGGAGGGCAACCGCGGCAAAGTGAGCGTGGACGGGGTGACCATCCTCTTCCAGTTCGTTCCGCCGCCCCCAGAGCCGATGCGCGCTGGCGCGAAGATGGACTTCCGCCCCAAGCTGATCGAAGAAGATGATCCCGTCTTCTTCGGATTCTTGGGTCTGTTCACCGCTTTGGCGACCGTCTTGATGATCTACGTCTACAACGCGGAGCCCGTTGAACGGGTCGCGATCGAAGAGATCCCGGATCGCTTCACCGAGATCATTCTGGAGCCTTCTGACGATGAGCCTCCGGAGGTGATTGAGCCAGAGGTCGATCCTGACGCAGAAGGGGAGAAGATTGAGCGTGAAGACGCTGCGGCTGCCGACGAGGCCGAGCCTGCTGCTGCTGACAAGACGCCGCCCACCCAAGCCGAGAAGGAAGCCGCAGCTGAGGCCAGACGTGCCAAGGCCAAGGCCGAGGTCGCTAACAACCCGTTGCTGGCAGCCATTATTGGTACCCGCGGCGAGTCTGGTAGCGAAGGCAAGGTTCAAGATCTCTTTGGTAGTGCTGACTTCGCTGGTCAGGACCTGGATGCCGCTCTGGCATCGGTCACTGGTGTCGATGTTGCTACCGAGGCTGGTCTGAAGGCGAAGGAGGGTGCCGGTGGCGGTCCTCGTACCACTGCAGGTATCGGCGCTCTGAAGGGCGGCTCCACTGGGGAGGCTGGTGTAGGTACTGGTCCTGCTACCGCCGTCAAGGGTGGGGTTCAGCTCGGACAAGCCGACGCCATGCTGGAAGAGGGCGATACCTCTTCGGTCACTAAGATCGTTCGCAAGTACAGCGGTCAGGTCAAGTACTGCTACGAGGCTCAGCTCAAGAATGATCCGAGCCTGAGCGGACGTGTCGAGGTTCAGTTCACCGTGAACAAGGGGCGCGTTGCAAGCGCCTCGGTCTTCGGAAACAGTACTGGCTCCGATCCGCTTGCCAAATGTATTGTCGGCAAGGTTCGGAAGTGGAAGTTCCCCGAGGAGATCCAAGGGGACATTGTCTACCCATTCGTTCTGAGTCCCTCCAACTAAGGTTGGGTGACAGTGGGAGTGTAAGAGGCGGCCATTTGGCCGCCTCTTTTCGCTCTGATGGCCTTAAGCCGCGGCTTCTCAGTGCCGATGATCTCTTTGTGGAACTGTCCCCTATAGGTTGACAGTCCAAAGTTCAGCCTCTACGATGCAGACTGAGTTAGTTTCCCAGTGGAGGGTCTTCCATGACTCGAATCAGCAAATTCGCATTCGTCTTTTCCCTTGTGGGCATCCTGTCGTCGTCGTCCGTTGCGATGGCTCAGGATGTCGGCGCTGCAGGCAATCTTGAGCAGTCCACCAGCACGTCTCCCAGTGAGATGGTGTCGTTTGCCAACGATGCGGTCTCCGAGATGGGTGATGCGCGCCAGGACGTTCAGAAGATGCTTGCCAATGCAGAGAAAGAGAGTGACGTGTATCAGGTCCAGTGCCTGAACAAGAAGCTCTCCGCTATCGCTGCACTGGCTCAGGTTTCTGAGTCGGCCAAGGCAAGCATGCAAGATGCTTTAGCAGCAGGCGAGAATGAGAGGGCGGAGCAAGAGTTCCGTAAGTTGGCAGTCGCTCAAGGCAAGGTTCGTCAGTTCCGCGCCGAGGCCGAGGCTTGCACCCGTGATGATGGCACAGCTCCAGGCGATGTCAGTGTGGATGTCTCGAATGAGGCACTCGCTGACAGCACTGGCGACACAGAATCGATCGATGATGGAAACTTCGGTATTGGTGATGAACCACCGAGTACGAGTCCTTTCGAGTAGAGCAGATGTAGGCGAGTGACAGCGCGTGGGGTTGCGCGATGTCCTCGAAGGTGTGACAGTGCCCGCTGCACTGAGCACACAACCGCGCAGTCAATCCACGCAGAGGCAGATCGATGGGAGCAGTCGGCTACAGCCGGACAATGAAGGGTGCACTTTTTGTGTCCCTGATCAGCGTCGGCTTGTCCCCGGGCGCCGCATTTGCGGAAGCTGGTGACCACGTGAAGGTTGGTTCGGCCGAAGTCGTACCGAGTTTAAGGCTCGGTTACGAATGGCGGTCCAACCTCTATCTAGAGGAAAACGCTTTGTTCCCGGCCGCCGGCGAACAAGGAACAATCCGAGGGTCTGCGTTCGTCGTGACCCCCGGCTTGACCCTCAGTTTGCTCACAAACGAGGTCGGCTTAGAACTCGGCGCAAGCTACGGCGTGCGCAAGTTCTTCGCGAGTTCTAAGAGCCAGAACAGCAGCTACAACGTTGCGAACTTGGACCAGTTCAACAACTTCGACGTGTTCGGGAACCTTCATATTCTTCCGAATGGGTTGGTTGGCGTACGTCTGGAAGAGAGCTTTGCTGTCTCCAACCGGCCGATCGAGTCCCAGTTCGCCGATGATGCTCTGATCACCCGCACGCGGAACGACACGGGGGGGTACATCGTGCTCTCCCCGGGGAACGCTCTGTCTTTCGACGTTGGCGGTTTCTTCCTCTACGACCAGTACGACGGTAACGAGGGCAGCTCTGAGCTCGTCAGCGGTAGCCGTGTGAACAACAAGCTGGGATACGGAGGCGCGCTGCGCTCAAAGTGGGAGTTTTTCCCCCGGACGGCTTTGGTGCTGGACGGGCAGGTTGAGAAGTTCGACTGGGAACGGAACGTGGTTACCACGGCCGGGGACGACCAGGCGAACGAGAACACTGGGAATGGCTTGGCCATGCCAGACGGTTGGGGTTGGCGTGCAAGTGCCGGAATCAAGGGTCGCGTGACCAATAAGGTCGTGGTCAATGCGCTTGTTGGCTACGGTCAAACTACCTACGATGAGCAGTCTGTTCTCGACTACGCAGCGTCCCTGAACAACAACGTATGGGGAGACGAGTTGGACCCCAGCGAAGGTTGGGACAAGGATCTCAAGGGCATTGCAGGGTTACTTGCCTATGGTTCAGTGACTTGGACTCCGGTCACCGGACAGTCCTTTTCGGCTGGCTATAAGCGAGACTTCCAAGACAGTTGGTTCACCAACTACGTGACCTACAACAGCGGTTTCGCGCGCTATAACGGTGCCTTGGCGCGCCGGTGGGATTTGCGCCTGGAAGGGAACTACCGCCTCGAGGACTACAACGGAGAGGTCGTCCGAAAGGACCATGTGCTCTCGACCACCGCCGGCCTGTCTTACGACGCAACCGACTGGTTGACCCTCAATGGGGGCAGCACTTGGCGACGCCGAGTGTCGGCAGATTCTCCCGCGCTTGCCAGCATCGAATACGATGATGTTGGGTTCCAGATTGGAATGAAGCTGACTTACTGAGTCGGTGCCTCATTCGCATTCAACGCCTTCCTGTTTTTACGGGAGGGCGTTGTTGATCTGGGCATAGATCTTAGTGGGGACCGGCTGGTGGGTACTGACGCTGTTGGGAGGTTCCAGCTCAGCGTTCAGTATTTAGGTGACTGGGCCCACTGCCAAGCCGTTTGCACAATATCTTGGAGGTCGCTCCATTGTGGTGTCCACCCCAAGGCGGCCTGGGCAGCGCCTGGATGCGCCCAGATCCGAGCGGGATCTCCGTCACGCCGTGGTGCATCATCACAAGGGACCGTACGCCCAGTGACGGCTTCGACGGCTCGAATTATCTCTAGCACCGAGGTTCCTTGGCCGGTTCCAAGGTTCCAAGCCCCTCCCTCACCGCCGTCCAGCAGGTACTCCAGAGCGGCCAAGTGGGCGCGGGCCAAGTCCATCACGTGGATGTAGTCCCGCACGCAGGTGCCATCTGGGGTTGGGTAGTCCCGTCCGTAGACCTGTAGGGGCGGACGCTGACCCAGAACGGCTTGCAGGATTAGAGGGATGAGATGGGTTTCAGGACTGTGGCTCTCCCCGAGCAGGCCTTGGGGGTGGGCGCCTGCTGCGTTGAAGTAGCGCAGGCGGGCTGCACGCAGGCCCTGGGAGGAGCAGGATTCCAATACTTGCTCCGCCATCCACTTGGAGTGGCCATAGGGGCTCTCAGGGGCCTTTGCATTGGCCTCGGTGACTGGGAGTGTCTCAGGGGTGCCGTACACCGCACAGGTGGACGAGAACACCAACGGCCCGATGCCACGGGCACACATCTCGCGAGCCAGGGTAGCTGTTCCCCCTACGTTGACATCGAAGTACTTAGCTGGAAAGCGAGTGGACTCGCTGACCAGGGCCAGCGCAGCAAAATGCATCACTGCCCCGATCTTGTGCTCATCGAGAACTGCGCCCAAGCGTACGCCGTCGCGAATATCGCCGCGCTCTAAGTGTAGGTCCACGGCCTGTACGGCCTGGATGTGACCGGTGCTCAGGTTGTCGTATATCACGACGGGGTAGCCGGCCTGCTTAAGCAGGAAGGCCGCGTGGGAGCCGATGTACCCGGCTCCGCCGATGACTAGTATAGGGGTCTTCACAAGACAAGTTGGCACTGTTGGTGTCGCCTGTCAAGTGACAGGAAGCCTGTCGTCCAGACGCTCAGGTATGACAGGAGGGTTTCAGATGACGTGTCAAGGCTTTTGCGCTAACCTTCGCTCTACGGAGCAGTGGGACAACACGTGGCCAAGACCAAGACTAGCGCAAGCCCCAAGAAGACCCCAGCCAAGCGCAGCCCTCGCACGCGTGCCAGGGCTCCCACAAAGGCCGCGCCACGTGCGTTGCCCACAATCTCTCCGGTGGCTCGGCGTGGTGTGCGCTACCTGATCAGCGCGGCGCTTTCGGGCTTTGGCTTGCTCGCATTGGCCTCATATACGGTGACGGACCCCAGCTTCTTCCACCGATCAAGCACCTCCGAGGTCGCGAATTGGTGTGGGCGGTGGGGCGCCATGCTCGCCGACCTGCTCTACCAAGGCATCGGTCTGAGTGCTTGGTCCATTGCCTTGGCCCAAGTCTGGCTCTTGATGCGCTTCCTAAGGAAGCCAAGCGCTACCTACGGCAAGCTGGGTGTGGGCGCTCTCGGTGTGTGGTGGTTCTCCAGCTTTTTGGGTTTGTTGACTGTAGGCGAGGACGCTGGATGGTTCCCGAAGGGGGGCTGGCTTGGGGAAGTGACCGCTGGTTGGCTGTTGGACCATGTAGGCACGGTGGGAAGCTATGTGCTGGTCTTAGCACTGCTTCTGGCTGCGGCGACCTTGGCCTTTGGGATCAACTGGGAGGCCATCGCCGGTAAGGGCGTGAAGGCCGTTGAGGGCCAAGCGCCGGTGGTGCGCCAAGGGGCTGCGGGGGCTGCTCAGCTGGCCAGCGATGGTTTGGTGCGCGCGCGAGAGTGGGTTGCCGCAGCCTTTGCGCGTCCAGAGCCCTCGGTTGAGCGTTGGGAAGAGGGCCCCGAGCCTCCCAAGATGAGGATGCCTCGCAGTAGCGAGGAGAGGGGCGAGCGTTCTGTGCACGAGGGCGCACCGGCCAGCGTGGTTGGCGCCCGGCCACCTGGGTTGGAGCCCCTTCAGATTCCAATTGGTGGGCGGCTTGGACCTCCTGGCCGGCCAGAGCCTGTAGTCACCGTGGAGGGTGGCCTGACTGGTGTACGCTTTGACGCAAACGCCCCCATGGACGCTGCTGTACCCACTCAGGTGGCCTCTCGTGAGGTGGTCGAGGTCGAGTACGAGCCCACAGGGATCGGGAATACGCCGCTGACACCTGCCCGTATCGCGGACTTGGAGGATGACTTTGAGGCCGCTCGCCCGTCGGCTGTGCCTAAACGTGTCCGCGGTCCACGGACCCAGGCACGAGAGCAGGGGATCGCACCGAGCATCTATGACATTCCCCGGGCAGACGCCGCACCCCGCAGTGTATCCACACCCGGCAGGGTCTCTACTCCCAGGCCCACACCAGCGCCCTACGTCGGCGAACGCGCAATGGGGGACGGAAGCGTCTACAAGGAGCCTGTAGACAGGCCAGCGCCCTCGGCTGCCCAGGACCTTCCGGAGCCGCGTTTCCTGACCCCGGAGCCCGCAGCGCCGCCAATCGTGGAGGTGCTTGAGGAGGACTATGAAGAGGTCATTCTTCCGGAACCCCCCTCAGTCGAAGAGCTGCCCGAGGCCGCAGCGGAGCCCAAGCGAGCCGCGCAGCGCCGTACTCCCCGAACCAAGGAGACTGCAGCCGGCCGCCCAGCGACCGGTGCGCCTGAGTTGGGGCCGAAGATCGAAGTCGGTAACCTGATGTCTGGCGGCGACGACGACGGTGGAGTGGTGATTCAGCACGCTGATGAGACAGAGATCATCTATGAGTTGCCCCCGCTGAGCATCTTGGATCAGCACGACCGCAGTGTCGGAGTCTTGGATGAGGAGGCGCTGAAGGAACAGGCCCGCGCTCTGACCGAGAAGCTCGCTGACTTCAACATCAAGGGCGAGGTCGTGGCCATTCGTCCAGGTCCGGTCATCACAATCTTTGAGTACCTGCCGGCCCCCGGCATCAAGGTCTCCCGTATCGCTGGTTTGAGCGATGACATCGCGATGGCCATGCGGGCTCTGCGTGTGCGCATCGTGGCCCCCATCCCTGGTAAAGGAGTGGTGGGCATCGAGATCCCGAACAAGAGTCGCCAGACGGTTTGGTATCGGGACATGCTCGCGAGCAAGGAGTTCCGCGACAAAGACTGGCTGTTGCCGATGGCGCTTGGCAAGACCCCGGCCGGCAAGCCTTACTTTGGGGACTTGGCCAAGATGCCTCACCTACTGGTTGGTGGAACCACGGGCTCAGGAAAGAGCGTGGGCGTCAACGCGATGCTCGTCACGATGCTCTACCACCGAACGCCTGAAACCCTGCGCATGATCTTGATCGATCCCAAGATGCTGGAGTTCGAACTCTACAACGACATTCCGCACCTTCTGCACCCCGTGGTGACCGAGCCGAAGCTGGCCAATGCGGCGCTGAAGTGGGCCTGTACGGAGATGGATGAGCGCTACCGGGTCCTGGCGCGCTGGGGCACCCGAAACATTGAGAACTACAACAACAAGGTGGAGCGGGAGACCCAGGACTGGACCCCCAAGAAGGCCCGCCGCTATGCGCCGCGTGGCTTGCCCAAGGACGAGACGCCGCCGGAGCCAAAGAAGCTTCCCTACATTGTCATCGTCATTGATGAGCTCGCGGACTTGATGATGATCGCCTCCAAGGAGGTGGAGGAATCCATCGTGCGTTTGGCTCAGAAAGCCCGCGCCTGTGGCATCCACCTCATTGTGGCGACGCAGCGACCGTCAGTCGATGTCATCACAGGGCTGATCAAGGCCAACATGCCCACTCGAATTGCTTTCCAAGTGCGCTCCAAGACCGACGGACGGACCATTCTGGACCAGAACGGCGCCGAGACCCTGTTGGGCAAAGGCGACATGCTTCTGCTTCCACCTGGAGTGTCTGCACTTCAGCGTCTCCACGCCCCCTTCGTCTCCGATGAAGAGGCTGGGCGCGTGACGGACTTCTGGAAGGCCCAGGCTGAGCCCTCTTACGACGCCCAGATCCGAGTCGCCGAGGATGAGGGACCTGGAGCCATTGGCGACGATGACTACGATGACTGCTATGACTTGGCCGTTCAGATCGTCTCCGAGGCTGGGAAGGCTAGTACCTCGATGATTCAGCGTCGCTTGAAGATCGGCTACAACCGTGCTGCACGGATCATGGACATGATGGAGCGCGACGGGGTGGTTGGTCCAGCCGATGGAGCACGTCCACGCAAGGTTCTTGTCGACCCAATTGATGCTTAGATTGGTCTGCGGGGTCCAACTCTCGTCTGTCGCCTTTTGTCTTTGCCTGAATGATCCGGCGCCCATCGGCGTCTTGGCTTGCAGACCTTCGGGCCATTGCGGCTAAAGCATCCGCAGGCTACCCCAACGATTCCAGCCAGGAAGTCACCTTGAAGTACCTCCGACCCCTGTTCGCCGCTGCCCTTCTCAGCTTGGCTGCTGCTTCCCCTGTTCTTGCGGAGGCTCCTGTCCTTGCGGCTGCGGTCGCCCCCCAGAACGTCGTGGAGCTCGTCAAGGCTGTAGAGGCTACCTACTCCAATGTGGAGGCGTTGAGTGCGGACTTTGAGCAGACCTCTAAGAGCTCAGCTTTTGAGCTGACGATGAAGGGCTCGGTCAGCCTGGCCAAGCCACGTCAGATGCGCTGGGACACCACCTCGGATCCCTCCGGCAGTCTGGTGGTGTCGGACGGCGAGAAGCTCTGGATGTACCTTCCGAACGATAAGCAAGTGCATGTGTACCAAGACCTGAGCACTTCCGCCTCGGGAACGATGGCCATGGATATTCTAGGCGACTTGGGAAGCCTGGATGAGAAGTTCGAGACGAGCATGGGCGAGGCGGATGCGGAGTCCTACGCTGTAGTTCTCAAACCCAAGCCGGGTCTGGAGAGCAGCTACCTTCAGGTTGAGCTTGTCGTGGCCAAGAGCGACTACAAGCTCCAAAAGGTGATCCTGACCGATCTGTTCGGTGGGCTGACTATCTACAGCTTCTCCAACCTGAAGCTGAACCCCGAGCTTAAGAAGGACACCTTCACGTTCGTGGTGCCCAAGGGCGTAGAGGTGATAGACCCCACAAAGATTTGATTGGGAGTCGTCTTGCAGCGCGTTCATCTAGTGAGTTTGGGTTGTCCCAAGAACCGGGTCGATTCAGAGGTCATGGTTGGAAAGCTTCAGGAGGGTCCCTTCGAGCTTGTAGACGAGCCGGAGTTGGCCGACGTTATCGTCGTCAACACCTGCAGTTTCATTCAGCCGGCCACGGAAGAGTCCATTGAGACCGTTCTGGAGATGGCCCGCTTCAAGGAAGAGGGTAGCTGCTCCAAACTTGTGGTCACCGGCTGCATGGTCCAGCGCTTCGGCAAGTCCCTGGAAGGGGAGATGCCCGAAGTCGACCACTTCTTGGGCACGGGCGAGTACCATCGGATCGCTGATGTGCTCAAGTCCCGGGACGCGATGGCTCCCAAGAGCCACATAGATGTGCCTATGTACATCCACGACGAGATGTCTCCTCGGGTCAACTCTTGGGCTGGGCACAGCGCGTACCTAAAGATCTCCGAGGGTTGCAACCACCGTTGTACCTTCTGTATTATTCCACAGTTGAGGGGAAAGCTGCGTTCTCGTACGATCGAGTCTTTGGTGGTCGAGGCGGCCAAGCTCTCAGCGGGTGGTGTGCGTGAGCTGAACCTGATCTCCCAGGACAGCACAGCCTACGGGCGGGACATTTACGGCAAGCCCAAGCTGGCTGAGCTCCTGCGCGCCTTGGCCAAGGTCGAGGGCATTGAGTGGCTCCGCATCCACTACGCTTACCCGATTGGTTTGCCTGACGACCTGCTCCAGACCATTGCTGATGAGCCCAAGGTCCTGCCCTACCTAGACATGCCGCTGCAGCATGCCTCAGGGCCCATGCTCAAGGCCATGAAGCGCGGGGTGACCCGTGCAGGGCAGGAGCGCATCTTGACCCGGGTACGGGCCGCCATTCCCGACATCGCGATCCGCACGACCTTCATTGTGGGATTCCCTGGCGAGACCGAGGACGACTTCGCTGTACTCGAGGACTTTGTGCGCGAGCAGAAGTTCTCCCGGGTGGGCGTGTTCACATACTTCCAGGAAGAGGGGACCCCAGCGGCGGAGCTGCCCAACCAAGTGCCCGTGGAGATCCGGGAGCTGCGGCAGGCACGCCTGATGCAGGTACAGGCGGAGATCAGCCGAGAAGTAAACGAGGCTCTTGTTGGCCAGACGGTGCTCGTCATGTTGGACGGCGTCTCCGGTGAGTCTGATCTACTGCTCAGCGGCCGCCTGATGAGCCAGGCGCCAGAGGTTGATGGACAGGTCTTCGTGACCTCCATTCCGCCCGGAGCTAAGGCTGGCGACGTGTTGCCGTGCCGTATCGTCCAAGCCGCAGACCACGACCTCGTCGGCGAGATGGATCTGAGCGAATACTGAGGTGGATGCGTCGGTCTCCATCGTCTTCCCAGCCTTCAACGAGGCGGAGAACATCGAAGCGTCGGTGCAGGGGGCGGTACGCACAATGCAGGAACTCCAGCGTGAGTTCGAAGTCATCGTCGTTGATGACGGCAGCTCGGATGCCACCCGGGCCAAGGTGGATGCTCTAGGCGAAGCGGATGCCCGTGTGCGCTGCATTCACCACCCGGCCAACAGGGGCTACGGGGCAGCTTTGCGCACCGGCCTGCTGGCTGCGCGCTTGGACTTGGTGTTTTTCACCGACGCGGACCTGCAGTTCGACTTGCGGGAGATATCCAAGCTGCTGGCCTATGCCGACGACTACGACATCATCGCTGGTTACCGCAGCCCGCGATCGGATCCCTTTCCACGCTTGGTGAACGCATGGGCTTGGGGCAAGCTCATCGACCTGCTCTTCGATTTAAAGGTGCGGGACGTGGACTGCGCCTTCAAGGTCTTCAATCGCCGCGTGCTCGAGGCCGTCCCGATTCAGTCGGTGGGGGCGTTTATCAACTCGGAAATCCTGGTGCGTGCGCGAGCGGAGGGCTTCCGCCTCAAACAGGTCCCGGTGCGCCATTATCCACGCAAGGCTGGCACGCAGAGCGGGGCCAATCCCAAGGTTGTGATCAAGGCCTTTGTGGAGCTCTCCCGACTCTACTCTGAGCTGCACGCTCTGAAACAGCCATCTCCAGGGACCCAATCTTCAGGAGCCCAAACTCAAGGAATAGAGCCCATCAGGGAGTAGCCAGATCCAGCGCTAAAGCGAGCTGTGCATCGTTTTCTGCGCGCTCGCTGACCGGCCCTTCAAAGGACGGTGAAAGCGGTGCACGCTTCGGGGTCGGCAGGGCTTGGGCCAGCGCGACCAGTTCGGCACGCTTGGCGTCGTCCATCTCGGTATCGGACAGGGCGTCTAAGAGGGCCTGGTGGGGAGCCACTGCACTCTCGAGGGCCACCAGATGGTCTGGCTCGATGCCGCGGCCTCGCTCCAGGTGCCGACCTGAGCCCAAGAGGTACCGGGCGATGGTCAGCTTTAGCGCGCTGTTGTCCGGGTACTCGTAATAGGACTGAACCGAGCCCTTCCCGTAGGAGACCTGGCCCACAAGTTGGGCCCGTCCGGCCTCTTGAAGGGAACCTGCGACGATCTCCGAGGCCGAGGCTGACATGCTGTTGATAAGGATGATGACCCGGGTCTCGGTGTCGGTGTTCTCAGCTGTTGCCGTATGGACCTCGTTTGTGGCCTGTCCCAGGCGACCTTGGGTCTGCACGATGGTGCCAGCGTCCAGGAAGTGATTCGACACGATCACCGCTTCCTCCAGCAGTCCGCCTGGGTTGGAGCGTAGATCGATGACCAAGCCCTGAAGCTGGCCGCCAGAGAGGCTCTCCAAGCGTGCCTTCTCGTCCAAGAGTTCCTGGCCACTGCGCCGCTGGAAGTGGTCCAAGCGGATGTAGCCCAGACCGGCCTGCACCAAGCGGCCCTGAACGGCGGAGGTGTGGACCTGGTCGCGGATGACTGGAATGCGGACCGTGTCGCCCTTGCGCTGTACGCTGAGCAAGACCTCGGAGCCGCGGGGGCCTTGGATGCGCTTGGCGACCTTCTCCAAGGGCCAGCCCAAGATCGCCTGGTCGTCGATTGCCAGAAGCAGGTCGCCTTCGACCACGCCGGCCAGGTCGGCGGGGCCGCCTTGGACCATTTCGGTGATGAGCAAGCCCCCGTCGCTTGGCTGGACTGTCACCCCGATGCCGGAGCCGGTGCCTTCGGTGTGCTGCTTGAGGCGCGCATATGTTTCAGGGTCAAAGTAGGCGGACTGCTCGTCCAGAGCGTCGGTCATGCCGGCAATGGCGGCTTGCACCAGCTGCTCCGTGCTGCG
>JBLHMA010000087.1:0-15429 GCA_047621545.1 Cognaticolwellia sp.
GGCTCCGACGTGGTCCTGGGTCCTGAGATGCGCTCCACCGGCGAGGTCATGGGAATCGGCTGGTCCTTTGGCGAGGCCTACGCCAAGGCACTCATCGCTGCGGGCATGACCCTGCCCATCGAAGGGGGGGTGTTTCTGAGCGTCATCGACCGCGACAAACCACTCCTGCCGGCCATCGCGGGCTCGTTGCGGCACTTGGGATTCAAGCTCTACGCTACAGCCGGAACGCACGCTTACCTGACCGAAAACGGCGTACCGGTGGAGCTGGTCTTCAAGGTGCGCGAGGGGCGGCCCGACGTGGTCGACCAGATCAAGAACGGCAAGATCCAGCTCATCATCAATACCCCGCTTGGCAAGAAGTCGGTCCTAGACGAGCAGGCCATGCGGCTGGCCGGCTTGCGTCACGGAGTGCCCACCATCACCACGATGGAGGCTGCCAAGGCCGTCGTCGCGGCCATTCGCTCTCTCAAGGCTGGTGAACTGCGGGTCATCAAGCTGCAGGAAATCGTCTGAGTACCCCTCGTGCCTATGTCGGCGATGTGCACGGCTGTGCAGACGAGCTCGCCAAGCTGCTCAAGGAGCTGGACGGTCACAAAGTCGTGCTCCTAGGCGACCTGTTCACCAAGGGCCCGGATCCTTTGGGGGTCTGGTCGCTTATCCAGGAACATCGATTGGTCTCGGTCTTGGGGAACCATGACGTGGCCGTGATGCGCGCCCCGGAGAAGCATTCTTGGCTGACCCCAGAGATCCTGGCCTATTTGCAGGCCTTGCCGCTGATGCGCAAGAAGCGGGGCTTTGTAGCGGTGCACGCCGCGGTGCATCCCAAGTTGGGCCCAAACGGCACACAGCAGGCAGTTGCCACCTTGATGCGCCGCTTTCCGAACGAGAGCACCAGCAATCCCTTCTGGTACGACGCCGGCTGGAAGGGCCCGGAGTGCGTGGTCTTCGGACACGACGCGGTGCGGGGTCTGGTTCGGAGGGAGAGGAAGGGACGGCCCATCGCGATCGGCCTGGACACGGGCTGTGTGTACGGGGGGCAGCTTAGCGCTTACCTCGCCGACCAGGACAGAGTGATGCAGGTCAAGGCCAAGCGGGCCTACAAGCCGCACAACTAAGGCCCGCTCATCCTCTGAGAAGCTCCAGGGCGACCCGCGCGTAAGGCCTGTTGCCCATGTCGACGGCTCGGCTGTGCAAGGTGCGAAGGCGCCGAAGTGCCTCCTCTTCCCGTCCATGAATGCGTAGGTAGCGGGCGTCGAGCTCCAGGCAGCCCAAGAAGAGCTCAACCCAGGTGGATGCACGGGCCCGCTGGCAGCGGGCCTCCCAGTCGTGAACTCCCCCGGGTGTGAGCACTCCCTCCAGCAGTTCGCCGTAGGTCACCAGCTCCTTGAGTCGGGCTTTCCGAGCCGTTTCCAGCCCCAGACGCAGCGGGTTGATTGCGTGTTCGGGCTCCTCTTCCTCCAATCGCAACCGGGCCAGCTCCAGCTGTGCCAAGGCCCCGCTGTAGCCGTGAGGAGGAACGGTGCGTACCAGTGCTTCCGCTTCATCGCGCATGCCCTGCAGGCGGAGCCAGCGAAGCTCCGAGAGCTTCCAGTTCCAGCTCTCCCGGTAGGCGTCGGCAGAATCTCTGGCTTGGCGGGCGAGCACTGGGTCACCGGTCTGGGCGGCGAGGTCCAGTTGGACGGTCGCAGCCAAGGGTTCCAATCGTTTGAGGGCTAGTTTCCGGGCAGTCGCCAGACCATCTCTGAGCCAGCGCGAGGCCACCGCTGGCTCTCCCCGGCCAACTGCCAAGGCGGCCAGCTGCAGGCTGGTCGTGGCTGCCCCAGCTATATCGGAGTTGCGCACATAGAGGGTGCGGGCACGGGCCAAGGTGTCCTCGGCCCGCCGTCTCTCGCCGACCCGGGTCCAGGCCACGCCCAAGTTGCGGCGGTGCCAAGCCAGGGCGCCGTCATGGCCCAGCTCTTCGGCCCAGCGCATGCCTGCCAGGGAGTAGGCGCTCATGCCTTGGAGCTCGCCGGCCGCCAGCCGGGCTTCGATCTCTGCAGCACTGGCCTCGCAGAGTAGGAGGTCTTCGTTTGCGCTTCTGGCTTGCTCCTTTGCAGCAACGGCGCAGTCGCGTGCGCGCTCGAAGGAGGCTTGCTCCATCCAGGCCTCCGCGCAGACCATCCAGAGGGCCGCAGCGGCTGCGGGAGCCGTCTCCTGTGCGCTTCGGGCCGTGTCGTAGGCCAGCGTCAGGGCTTCGTCTGGGCGCCCGCTGCGCAGCTCCAGCTCGGCTTGCAGCAGGGTGGCCAGGTGCAGCTCTTCTGCGTTGATTGCCCTGGAGCGGGTTCCGTTTACCAGGTCCTGTCGGGGGCGCTCTGCGTCGGTGCGGGCTGCGACCCGCGCTCTGGCAAAGGCTAGGTCAAAGCGGAAGCGTCGGTAGGTGCCCGAGCGTCGGTCTTGCTTGAGAGTGTCCAATACCATCAGGAAGTCGCGTGCCTGGGTGTAGCGGCCGCAGCGGTGGGCGGCGTCGGCAGCGCGTACGCAGGCCTCCCAAGCGTCCTCGCTCCCGCCGGCCAGCCGGTGTGTGGCTGTAGGGATCCACCTGGAGCGGTGCTTTCCTTCCCGAGCCCAGGCCTCGGCGAGCTCTCTATGAGCAGCTGGTTGGTCATCCAGTGCGGCGTCCGCCAGGGTCAAGAAGCTTGGGCCGGCGTGGCGCAGCCTGTGGTCCCTTGTCTGAACCAGCTCGCCTCGGGCCAGGAGTTTGGCGGTGCTGCCTAACCAGCCGCGGGCGACATCCATTGGCAGGGGTTCGGCCATCACGGCCAGCTTCGGGGCCTGCTCGCTCAGAGGGTAGAGGGGCTCCCTACGCAGATTCGCCAGTCGCTCCAGGCCGGCCCTGGTCGCTTGTAGCGGTGAGCATCGGTCCAGTTGAGGGGGCTCCTTTCCCTCGGGTAGAAGCGCCCGGGCCAGCTCTTGGGCTTGGGTTGCTGGGAGGTCGACGAGCTTAAGGACTTGGGTACCCTTTCTCGCACTGATCCGATCCAGCAGTCTCTGGGCTCGCTCGCTGACCCGCCGTTGATCCATCAAGGCGATGACGCTGATTCGTGGGTCTCCGATACGCTCTATACTCTTGAGCACACGCGAGGTCAGGGCGTCCAAGGCCTCGGCGCGATCCAGAACCAAGACCAGCGCTTGGCGCTTGGCAGCCCGCTCCAGGGAGTCGACCACCGCCTGGATTACATCGCGCTGGGTGGCCTCGCCGGCTGGACGTTCGCTGAGCATGTGCAGTGGAAGGTTGGGCCAAATCTGTAGCAGGGGGCCGGCGTCGAGACCGACCACTTCCTCGCGCCATGCAAGCTTGTCGGGTGCCGAGAGCAGAGTACGCAGCCACTGGCCGACGGGGTGGCCGGGGGAGTCCGGTCGGCAGCTGCCTAGAAGAGTGCGCGTTCCCCGCAACAAGGCCCGCCTGGAGATCTGTTCCTGGAGGCGATGCCGTCCGCTGCCTGCCGGGCCCAAGAGCACGGCGACCCGCGGACCCTTGCCCTTGGTATGGCTGTCCATGGCTTGCAGCTCCACTCGTCGGCCGACGAATTGGTGGGCCGCGGGCCAGTCCGCCGGGGTGGTGCCATCCAGGCAGCCGCGCAGCAATGGAGCAAGCTCGCTGGCAGTGGGTCGGTGAGCCGGGTGGAAGCTCAAGCAGCGCTCGACCACCCAGCTGAGCTCCCGGGAGACCTGCGGGTCTACGCAGACCATCGGAGGGTTGCGGGTGAGCACTTGTCTGGCCAACCAGCCCGTGGGCTGAGGAGGCCGTGGACGCCTTCCAATCATGCCTTCGTAGAGCATCAAACCCACTGCAAAGACATCGCTGGCGCCTGTGACCGGGACGCCGCCTATGGCTTCGGGAGACATGAAGGAGGGTGTACCAACAAGGCCGCCGGAGCCTGTGAGCGTCTCGGAGACCGCCCACCATTGGACAACGCCAAAGTCCAGGATGCGCACCTGGCCCTTGCGGGTCACCAGCACGTTGGAGGGCTTTAGATCGCGGTGAACGAAGCTGGCTTGATGCAAGGCCGCCAAGGCATCGGCCAGTCGAGCACCAGCCTCGCAGGCGCGAAGGGTGCGCTCGGCCACGCTGGGTGCCTCAGCGATGTACTGGCGCAAGGTCACGCCGTCGACCACCTCCATCGAGTACCAGATCCAGTCTGGGGTCAGGCCGGCGTCCAGGACATGCACCACGCTGTCCAAGCGCAGGCGTCGAATGGACTCGAACTCCCGTAGAAAACGCCGGTCCATGCCGGGGTCTCCCGAGCGCCGAAGCTTGAGCGCTACTTCCCGCCCAGAGGGCGCTCGGGCCCGGAAGACTGTCGCGCTGGCGCCCCGGCCGAGCACCTTGAGCAGCTCGTGCTCGACGACCTTCTGGCCAATGGAGAGATCTAGTTGGTTGGGAGGGGGCATGCCCACTCAGTCTACCGCGCTCTCATTGGGCGGCAGCACGTCCATCACGTCCAAAACTGCCTGATAGCTACCGAAGGGCGGGTAGATGTACGCCCCATTGACCCGGGGGTGACGATGGGCGAGAGCCAGGGTCTGACGTGCGACTTGGATACCAATCTCGCGCTGCTCCGCCCGTGTGGGGGCTTCTCGAAGGCGACGTCGGATGCTCTCCGGAACCTGCATTCCAGGGACCTCGTTGTGCAGAAATTCGGCGTTCTTGGAGCTGGCCAAGGGCAGGATGCCAACGAGGAAGGGCACTGTAGGGAAGGCTGCCGTCATCTCCAGGAAACGCTCCAAGACTTCGGGGTCGTAGAGCGGCTGGGAGAAGAAGTATTCGGCTCCCGCTTCGATCTTCTGGCCGAAGCGGTCCACCTCTCGCTGCAGCTCCGGATGGGCTGGGTTGCAGCCAGCGCCGACGTGAAAGCGCGTCTGTCCACCGATGGGGCGACCGGAGAGGTCCATGCCGCGGTTCAGGTTCTGAATGAAGTGGATAAGCCCGATGGAGTCAATGTCGAAGACCGCCGTGGCATCAGGGTAGTTGCCCATCTTGGGCGGGTCCCCGGTGACTGCGAGGATGTTGCGAATGCCGAGCGCGTTGTAGCTGAGCAAATCCATCTGCAGGCCCAGCAGGTTGCGGTCCCGGCAGCAGACATGGACCACCGATTCCACGCCACAACGCTCGCGCGCGAGTTGGGCCATGGCCGCTGGACCCATGCGTGCAGTGGCCCGAGGACCGTCGGCGATGTTGATTACGTCAATGCCGGCCTTTTGGAGAAAGGCGGCGCCGTCCAAGGAGCGGCTTGGGTCCAGACCCCGCGGTGGATCCAGCTCCACGCTGATGCAGAACTTGCCGGCCTGGAGCTTCTCGGCGAAGGTGCTGCGCTCCGCGATGGGCACTGGTTCTGGGGTAGGAACTTGGTCCTTTTTCGCGGGAAGGGGGGCCTTGAGCACAGAACGCGCTGGAGAAACACTGCGCACGAAGGAGCGCATCTCGCGCACCATCGCCGGGGTGGTACCGCAGCATCCACCGACGATCTGTGCGCCCTTGGTCACGAAGCGCCGAGCGAACTCGGCCATGTATTCTGGGCTGGCCAAGTACAAACGGCGGCCGTCCACCATCTGAGGAATGCCGGCATTGGGGTAGGCGATCAGTGGCAGCTCGGTGACCCTCTCCATGCGCTCGATGACGTCCAGCACCACGGCGGGGCCAGTGCTGCAGTTCACGCCTAAAGCTGCAACGCCCCAGGTGTCCATGGTGCGCGCCGCCTCTTCGGGATCCTCCCCAAGTAGGGTCTCCCCACTCTGGTTGGACTTGAAGCTCAAGCAGGCGAAGATCGGCAACTCTGGAGCGGCGTCTTTGGCCGCACGCACGGCGTGCCAGAGCTCGGACAAGGTAGTGAAGGTCTCCAAGAGCAGACCGTCCACGCCGCCCTGGGCCAGGAGTTGGATCTGCTCGCGAAAGGCTTGGTAGGCCATCCCTGGAGACAAGCGGCCCGAAGGCGCCAAGTTGGCGCCTGTTGGCCCTACCGAGCCCAACACAAAGGCCCGGTCTTTGGCGGCGGACTTCGCCAGGGAGCATGCTCCGAGCACGATCTCCTCTATGCGGTCCTCTAGACCGAATGCCTGCAAGCGCACCCGGTTCGCACCAAAGGTGTTGGTGGTGATCAGGTCCGCTCCGGCGTCGACATAGTCTTGATGCACTGCTCGAACCAGCTCGGGCTGGGAGAGCACAAGCTCGTCGTAGCAGCGGTTGATGAACACGCCGCGCCGGTAGAACTCGGTGCCCAGGGCACCATCCAAGAGCAGGACGCGTTGTGCCATGGCCGAGGTCAGAGTCACGGGTCTCCTATCGCAGAGTGAGGCGGGCGATCAGCGCGGTGGCGTTGTCGCCGCCGCCGCCGCGGTTGGCCGCGGCGACCAGACCCATTGCAGCTTCTTCTGGTGTTTTTTCGTTCACCAGCTTGGTCATCAACTGGAGCAGGTCCAGGTGAGAGGGGGTCGCATAGTCCACGATGCCATCGCTCATCAGCACCAGCGTCTCTCCCGAGAGCATGCGAACCCGTCGTTGCCAGGGCTTGAGCAGCGAGGGCGCGCCGCCTTCATCAAAGTGTCCCAGGTAGCCAATCAGGGCCTGGCCCAAGAGCTCGCCGTCCTGGTGACGGTCTCGCACGCCCTGCATCCACTCCAACTCGACGTTCTGGTCAGGGGTGAGCTGAGCAGCTCCTTGGTTGCTGATCAGGTAGATGCGGCTGTCTCCCAAGCTGGCCAGGTCAACGCTTGCCCCAGAAGTGCGTGCGACCACAATGGTCGTGCCCATCGGGATTCGGCCGCTCAGATCGCCGTCGGCCGCGTCCAGAGCGCGCTCGCAGATCCGCGTGTTGGCTAAAGAGAGCAGCTCGCAGAGCCAAGCGCCCACCTCCCTTTCGGTCGAATCAGAGGGGGGGCGGCGCTCCCAGCCGGCCTCAAAGACCTCGACAGCAATACGACTTGCCAGGTCCCCGCTGCCCGCGTCCGAAGTACTGATGCCGTCGCAGACCACCAACAGGGACTCCCCATGCTCCTCTTCCCACATGAAGGCGTCTTGGTTGGTCTGGTGGTCGCGCATCTTGTAGCGCCCCACGTGGGTGTCGGCGCCTACCTCCAGGCGAACACGCGAAGGGAGCAGAGCGTGGGAGCGCACCTCTTCCAGGGCGGCTGCAGCGGACCAGGCTGCGTAGGCATCCACCGCTGAACGGGGGCGCTGCGTCTGGCTCGGAGCCAACAGGGACTCCAGGAGAGGGATAGCCGAGACAGGTAGGCCGGCGCACAGGCCCGGTAGAAAGGGCATGAGGCGGTGAGGGGGTACGCCTCGGGGCAGGTCCCTTCCGATGCAGCGCTGGAGCAGAAGCCTGCCTGCCGCATGCACATCGTTGGCGATGGGCCCAGAGTTTAAAGAGAGCTCGAGGTTGCCTTCTGGATCCGCCCAGACCGAGGCCTCGTCAACGCCCACACCCTTGCCGCGTGCATGATGATGGGCGAGCAGACCGAGCAGCTCCATGCCTGTGTGCAATAGCTCCAGGCCCTCCAAGCGGGGGAGGTGTGCCCAGGGCCGGAGCTCGTCCTCGGAGGAGGGCAGAGGCGCGGTGATGTCGCCCAGGCTCGGTTCGGTGTCTTCGTAGTCGGCATTCCGCGAAATCCGGCCGCCGTGGCATGCAAAGCGCGAATCCCCATCCACGTCGGCCCGTTGCAGAAAGGCATCCAGGTCGGCGCTGGACACTTGACCCACGCGGGTGAGCCACTGGCCCAAAGCAAGCAGCTCTTGTGGCCCGTGAAGCTCCTCGAGCAAGAGGAGGAGCAAGGCTGCTGGATCCCGTGTCTGCAGCTCCTGCAGCCCCTCATTATCCAGGACGGCCAGGGCGAAGAAGCCGCCGTTGTCGCAGATCTGGTAGCCCTTCTCTGCTGCTGCGTGAGAGACCCGCCGCGGAAGGCGCTCGCCGACTTGGTGCCAGGATAGCGTCATGCCTTCGGCGTCCCGGCTGGTCACCGCTGCAAAGCCCAAGGCGGGGTTGTAGACGACGTCTGCAATCGAGACAGGGAGTTGACCAGTAATAGGGCGCATAGGGGCGAAGTGTTAACCCCCCGTCGAGAACATCGCCTGGGAGGCAAGCACATGGAGGTCCGGGATCCCATTCACGGAGCGGTTCACGTCAGCGACCGCGAGCGCGCGGTATTGGACTCTCCTTACTTTCAGCGCCTGCGCAACATCAAGCAGGTGGGATTCACCGAGCTGGCCTTCCCTGGGGCCACGCACAGCCGCTACCTGCACAGCGTCGGAGTGATGCACCTGGCGGGGGCGGCCTTCGATGCTGTCTTTCGCCGGTGGGTGTTCAGCAGCAGCAAGCGCAAAGCCGAGCTGCGTCAGTGTGTGCGTTTGGCGGCTCTGCTGCACGACGTGGGCCACGCTCCCTTCTCCCACTGCACCGAGTTTGCTATGCCGCCCTTGGTCGAACTTGGCATCGCGGCGTACCCGGACTCCGTGCTCGAGTCCAGAGGTGCCAAGCAGGCCTCGCACGAGGACTACACGGTCGGCATCCTGACTCTGACGGATCTCACCCAGATCCTGGACCGTGACTTTGCCTGCGGTGCGATCCATGTTGCCGCCCTCATCTCCCCTGAAATCGAGCTGACGGGGGACTTCTTTGTGGACGGCGGATTGGACCTGCGCACGGTGCTCTCTCAGATCATCAGCTCCGAGCTGGATGTGGACCGCCTGGACTACCTGGTGCGGGACAGCTTCTTTAGTGGCGCTCGCTACGGCCAAGTGGACGTAGACTGGATTCTGAGCAACCTGTGCGTGCACCGGGACAGCCGCGACCAAGTCTGTTTAGCCCTGGACCGCAAGGCGCTGTACGCCTTCGACCACTTCATCCTGGCCCGGTACCACATGTTCGTGATGGTCTATTTCCATCACAAGTCCGTGGTCTTCGAAGAGATGCTGCGTCGCTACTTCGAGACCCCGGGCTGCCCGTATGCCTTGCCGGCGTCGATGGAGACCTACCTGAATGTGGACGATGCGGAGCTGGAGATGCACCTGCGTCAGAGCCGCGATCCTTGGGCCAGGGCGGTCAGTGAGAAGCGCGCTTGGAAAAGGGTCTTGGAGCTGCATGGTAGCGCAGGGGATGTGGACACCAGCTGGGCACTGGGCCTGCTGGAGGAAGAGGGAATTCGTACCCTGACGGCATCCAGTGTGGGTCGCCTGAGTCGCTACACCGTCTACGGTCAGAAAAAGTCAGGCGCTGCGAACATCTACGTCATCGAGGACAGCCTGCAGCCCGGCGGTCGCGAGACCCCCCTGCACGAGGCCACCGCTATTTTCGCCCGCTACCGGGATGCTCGTCGCATTGCACGCATCTACGTGGCCCCTCAGGATCGTGAGGAGGCCCGTCGGGTACTCCAGAGCAGCGAGCGCATGCCCGAGCTCTTCTGAGCGCTCAGTCTCCTCCGCCCATGAACAGCAGCACCTTCCCCTTGTCGTTGCCGTCCCATGGCGCGCTCACGGCGAACTCGTCGGCGCCGTTGCCGTCCATGTCGGGAACACAGAGCATCTCGAGACCCAGTTCGTCGTCGCCGTTGCCGGTGATCGCTGCGTCGTAGTCCGTGCTGAGGCTCAGGCTTCCCGTGGTCCAGCCCCCCAAGATCAGGTAGCCATAGCCACTGTCGGTGTCTTGAGGGGAGCCGAGCAGCAGGTCATCCACGCCATCTGCGTTCACATCACAGCCCGCGTCCATGGACCAGCCGGCGTAGTCGTATGTGTTGGCCCCTGTGAAGGTGGTGGATGCCAAGGAGCTGATCGTTCCGCTGCTCAAAGTCCCCGTCAGCACGTACGCGGCGCCGGTGTAGGTGCTCTTGTAGGGCGCCCCGACAACGAGGTCAGTGCTGCCGTCTCCGTCAAAGTCGGCGGAAGTAAAGGTGTGCCCGGCGCGCTCCGAGCTGCTTCCAGTCAGGGTCACGTCGGAATCGGAGTCGAAGTCGCCGTCTGCGGAAATTCCGCCGTAGATCACATAGACCACGCCGGCCTCGGAGCTGGCTCCTTCGCCGCCAACAACCCAGTCGTCGATTCCGTCGCCGTCAAAGTCCGCGCTGGTCATGGCGATACCGGTGTAGCTGCCGCTCGCGCCATCGTCCCAGGTGTAGTCCGGGCTCAGGTCATTGCCGCTCACGCCGCCCAGAAAGATGTAGGCCTCGCCCTCGTAGCTTGAGTCTTCATAGTGGTCGGGGGCACCGACGAGCAGGTCTTCGCTGCCGTCGTTGTCGATGTCGCCGATGGTCATTCCGTATCCGAAGTAGTCCCCATCGTCGTCGCCGCGTGCCCAGGCATCGGCCTTGTTCTTGTCGTCGGCCTTGTTGATGTCCGATGTGATGGGCCCGTAGTAGACGAAGACCAATCCAGCGTTGCTGCGGTCCTTGTCCACGCTGGCGTTGTAGCCATGGACGACCAGGTCATCGTTTCCATCTCCGTTCAGGTCGCCGACAAGCAGGCGCCGGGAGAAGTTACCGCTGGTGTAGTTGCCCTTCAGTGCGGCATCGTCAGTGCCCTGCACGGAGCGGCTGGAGGAGATGGGCCCAAGCATCAAGTAAGCGGCGCCCGCGTCCGCCTTGTTGTGGTCTGCGTAGCGCGCCCCAATCCACAGGTCCGGGTTGCCGTCGCCGTCAAAGTCACCCGTGGCTAAAGCGCTGCCCACCCCGTAGTTGTTGTTGGCGCCGGTAAGGATGTAGTCCCCGTCACTCTCGCCAAAGTCGCCGTAGGGGCCGCAGCTTGTGGTCTGGCCATCGCAGTCGTTGTCCACGCCGTCATCGCAGATCTCTGTCGCGCCAGGGTAGGCGGTGGCGACCGTGTCCTCGCAGTCGGTGTCCAGCCCTGACTCTCCGCTGCCATTGCAGTCCAAGTCCGTGCTGCTCACGGTGCTTGTGCTGCCGTAGGTGTCGCCGTCGCTATCCACATAGCAGAGCTCGGTGGAATCGCAGTCGCTGTCTACACCGTCCGCGGTCAGCTCGGTGGCGTCGGGGCTGATGCCTGCATCACCATCGTTGCAGTCGTCGCTGTTGTCAGCTTCTCCGGAGTCTGTGCAGTCCAGGTCGGTAGAGGTGGTGGTGCTTGTACTGCCGTAAGCGTCGCCGTCGCTGTCGACGTAGCAGGACTCCTGGTCGTCGCAGTCGCTGTCGATGCCGTCGGCGGTGGTCTCGCTTCCGGCGGGATTTACAATGGCGCTGGTGTCATCGCAGTCGTCGTCGTTGTCCGCCTCGCCGCTGCCTGTGCAGATCAGGTCGCTGCTACTGACAGTCGTACTGGTGCCATAGGTGTCGCCGTCGCTATCCACATAGCAGAGCTCGGTGGAATCGCAGTCACTGTCCACGCCGTCGGCGGTCACTTCGGTGGCGTCGGGGCTGATGTCAGCGTCCAAATCATCGCAGTCGTCCGCGTTGTCGGCCTCGCCGGAGTCCGTGCAGTCTTCGTCGCTGGAGGCGGTGGTGTTGGTGCTGCCGTAGGAGTCGCCGTCGCGGTCCCCGTAGCAGAGCTCTACACCGTCGCAGTCGTTGTCCGAACCATCCGCGGTGATCTCGATAGCGCCTGGGTAGGTGTCTGACCGGGCATCGTCGCAGTCGGTGTCCAGGTTGCTTGAGCCGCCGCTGGAGCAGCTCAGATCGCTGCTGTCCACCAGGTTTGTGGTGCCGTAGCTGTCGCCGTCCAGATCCTCGTAGCAGAGCTCCAGTCCGTCGCAGTTACCGTCGATGCCATCCACACTGCTCTCAATGGCAGCGGGATTTACGCTGGCCTCTGCATCGTCGCAGTCCGTGCCTGGGGCCACCTTCTCCGGTGGGGTTAGGTCGCCGAAGCCGTCCCCATCCGCGTCGCGCATGCACTCTTTGCTATCTTCGTAGGTGGCGACTCCAGGATAGGTCTGCGTGCTGGTGTCGTCGCAGTCTGTGCCGTCCAGGACGGTGCCGGATGGTTGTTCACAGAGCATCCAAGGGTCGCCGGCGCCGTAGCCGTCCCCGTCCCCGTCGCTGAAGTAGGCGGTGGCGTCGCTTGCGCCTATGTCGGCCTCGCCGTCGCAGTCGTTGTCCAGGCTGTCACAGATCTCTTCGGCACCCGGAAAGACCGCCGCTTCCGTGTCGTCGCAGTCGCCGCTCTCGGGCACACTGTTTTCTGTGGGCGGATCACAGGCCAGGGACTCGGTCTCAGAGGCGCCAAAGCCGTCCTCGTCCACGTCTTCGTACCAGGTCAGGGCATTGAGAGCGTCTATATCGATGCTGCCGTCGCAGTCGTTGTCTATGCCATCACAGACCTCGTCCGCGGCAGGGTTGATGGCAGGGTCTGAGTCCTGACAGTCCCCATGGATGGAAGACCAGCCGTCCCCGGGGTCACAGTCCTCTCTGCCTCCTGCTTCGACGCCGTACGTGTCCCGGTCCACATCTGGGAACCAGAGGGTCAGCCCAAGCTCGTCCACGGCCCCATCGCAGTTGTTGTCTACGTAATCGCAGACGTCCTCCGCGCCGGGGAAGATGTTCGGGTCCCCGTCGTTGCAGTCCTGTTCAGGTCCCTCCTCGGCGTAGAAACCGTCACCGTCCAAGTCGGTGAGGTCTTGAACCGGGAGGGGAGAGAGGCAGGCGAGCACGATGAGTAGGGACATGGCTCACTCTACCAATTGGGGCTACTCGCCGCCGCCAAAGAATATGCTCACCTTGCCAGCGTCGGTGCCATCGTAGGGGCTGCCTACGGCGAGTTCGTCGATTCCGTCGCCATTTTGGTCTGGCAGGCAGAGTACCGAGGACCCGGCTTCGTCGTCTCCGTCCCCGCTGATCGTGGTGTCCGCATCCGTGGACAGAGCGATGCTGCCAGTCGCAAAGCCGCCCAGCATCATGTAAGCGGTCCCGCCGGAGTTGTTGTCTGGAGCGCCGATGAGCAGCTCGTCCATGCCATCTCCGTCTACATCACAGCCGCCGTGGAGTGCCGAGCCGGTGTACTCGCCGCTGGCAGCGCCGCTGAAGGTGGAGCTGGATAGGCTAGACAGATTGCCGCTGGTGGTTACGGGGCCGTTGAGAACGTAGACGCGGCCAGTGTTGCTGCTGTATCGCGGAGCCCCAACTGCAAGGTCGTCGGTGCCGTCGCCGTCCCAGTCCGCGGTGAACAGGGCGCTGCCAGCCCGCTCAGAGCTGGCTCCATCCAAGGTCACATCGGCGCCAGAGGACAGGGTGCCGCTCGTCGTGAGCGGTCCAAAGACGACATAGACCACGCCGTCGCTGCTGCTGTCCCTCGGGGCTCCGGTGATCCAGTCGTCCACGCCATCGCCGTTGAGGTCACCGACGGCATCGGCGGTACCAGCTCGGTCTTCGTAGTCCCCGGTCCAAGTGGCGTCATCCAGGGAACTGCCGTAGTCGGCACCCCCGCTGAGGGGCCCGAGGAAGAGGAAGGTACTGCCACTCAGGTATCCGTTGGCCTCGTCGGTTGGAGAGCCCACCAGCAGGTCGTCTTGACCATCATTGTCCAAGTCACCCACGGCGAGAGACCAGCCAAAGTAGTCGTCATAGCCCCCGTATGCCCACCAGCTGTAGTTGCTGGAGGTGTCTGAGGTAGCGTCTGAGGTGATGTTGCCGTTGAGCAGGTAGACACTGCCGTCCTCGTAGTCGTTGCTGCGCTCCGGGGAGTTGACGGAGGAGAGCACGATGTCGTCCTTGGAGTCACCGTCCAGGTCTCCCACGGCCATTCGATAAGAGAGGTAGGCGTAGCTCGTGCTGGCGCTCAGGGTGGCGCTGGCGTCCCCCTTAATGTCAGCGTTGGCGGTGATGGGGCCCAGGTGCAAGTGGGCTTGGCCGGCGTCTGTGCTGGGGTCATCTGCGTCGTAGGCGCCGACCCAGAGATCCGCCTGTCCGTCTCCGTCAAAGTCGCCGGTGGCTAAGCTTTGACCAGCCTCGGCGTTGTCTACATCTCCGCTAAGGATGACATCCCCGTCCTCGATGCTGAAGCTGCCATAGGGCCCGCAAGCGTCAAACTCCCCACTGCAGTCATTGTCGATCCCATCGTCGCAGACCTCGGTCTCTCCAGGATTCGCCAGAACCTCGCCATCGTCGCAGTCCTCGTCGTTGGTGGCCTCGCCGCTGTCTGCGCAGTCCGTGTCGCTGCTGGTCACGGTGGTCGTGCTGCCGTAGTCGTCGCTGTCTGCGTCCATGTAGCAGATCTCGCCGCCGTCGCAGTCGCTGTCCACCTCGTCGCCGACCGTCTCGCTGGCGCCCAGGTACACGCTGCTGTCACCGTCGTTGCAGTCATTGGCGTTGTCGGCCTCGCCGTTGTCGTTGCAGTCGCTGTCCGTTGAGACGGTGGTGCTGGTGGAGCCTTGGTTGTCCCCGTCGCTGTCGACGTAGCAGATCTCGCCGCCATCGCAGTCCTGGTCGACGCTGTCCCCGGTGATTTCTGCGGCGCTCGTGTTGATGCTTGCATCGTCATCGTCGCAGTCACTGCCCGCCGTGACGCCCGATTTGGGATTCGCATCGCCGTAGTCGTCCCCGTCCACGTCGGTCATGCAGCTGGTGCTGGAGTCGTTGGGGGAGGAGCCAGGGAAGGTGTCCGAGTCCCCGTCTTTGCAGTCCCCGTCCCGGTTGGCCAGGTTTGCCCCTGAGCAGCTCAAGTCGCTCGAGGCCACGGTGTCCTTGCCCCAAGTGTCCGCATCCCTGTCGACGTAGCAGATCTCCTCGCCGTCACAGTCGCTGTCAACGCCGTCGGCCACACCCTCGGATGCGCCTGGATTGGTGTTGCCTTGAGCGTCATCGCAGTCGGTGCTGTCGGCGACGTAGCCGCCGGGCTGGGTGCACGAGAGCAGCAAGTCGCCGGGGTCGCCGTAGCTGTCGGAGTCCGAATCGGCGTACCAACTCAGGGCGTCCACAGCGTCCATATCGATGCTGCCATCGCAGTCATCGTCGAGCCCGTTGCAGATCTCCTGCGCAGCGGGGTTGACCGCCGGGTCCAGGTCATCGCAGTCCTGGTCGTCGAGTACCCAACTGGACTCTGGGTCACAGGTGCGCAGTCCCTCGAGGGGATCGCCAAAGCCATCGGCGTCCTGGTCGGGGAACCATGTCTGGGCATCGATGGCCTCGGGTTCATCAACGGTGCCATCGCAGTTGTTGTCCACGCCATCGCAGACCTCGTCCGCGAGGGGATTCACCAAGCTGTTGGTGTCGTTGCAGTCTTCGTTGTTTGTGGCGCGATTTGGCTCAACCCCACAGTCATCTTCTCCATCGGAGCCTGCATCACCGTAGCCGTCACCGTCCGCATCTGGATAGAAGCGGGTCAGGCCGTCCTCGTCGATGTCCCCGTCGCAGTCGTTGTCCAGCCCATCGCAGATCTCGTCTGCGCCTGGAAAGACGGTCTGGTCGGAGTCGTCGCAGTCCTCGTCGGCGTAAAACCCGTCCAGATCGTCGTCG
>JBLHMA010000088.1:0-15399 GCA_047621545.1 Cognaticolwellia sp.
AACTATTGTAAGTATCCACAAGTTGTGACATTTCGCGGGCCCCTCCAACTTTTTGTAACGCACGACCGTGCGGGCGCCCAAAGAGTAGGGTAGAACTCGTTTCAGCATCACTAAGTCGTTGTCTCGGTGCCGAGGCAACATCTAAACGATGTTCGAGTACCTTAGATTTTTTCTATTTTGGGCTCAACGCCCGAGGAGAGTTGTCATGAACAAGGCCGACCTGACCGAGGCGCTCGCCGCCAAGGCTGACATTCCGAAGGTTCGCGCTGCGAGCTACATCAACATCCTGACTGAAACCATTCAGGAAGCCCTCAGCAGTGGTGACAAGGTCACCATCTCCGACTTTGGAACCTTCCAGGTTTCCGAGCGGAAGTCCTTTAAGGGGCACAACCCGAAGAACCGTGAGCCCATCACTGTTCCTAAGCGCCGGATTCCCGTGTTCCGCGCTGGAAAGCGTCTGAAGCAGGCTCTGAACGCCTGAGTTGAGTGCTTGTCTTCGAAATGGGGCCTGGGTTGGCTGAGCGATGTTGATCGCAACAATCTGGGCCCCAAGTCGAACAAAGGCAGACCGGCACACGCGTGGCCGTCGGTTGACACCGTAAAGGGCATTGCCCACGCGACTGCCCCTGGCAGTCGCCCAGGAGGTAGAAAATGGCAGCGACAGAAAAAGCTCGTCTTGTGCTGAGCGTGACTGCAAGTGCTCGCGCAAGGCTCCCAAGCCGATTTGGAAATTTCGACGTAGTGGGTTTTACGACGGCAGAAGGCGCTGAGTTCGCCGCTGTGGTCAAGGGGGATGTGGACGGCATGGCAGGAGTTCCCGTGCGATTGCACTCCGAGTGCTTCACCGGCGACGTGATGGGCAGCTTGAAGTGTGATTGCCGCGACCAACTCGAGGCCGCACTCAACTTCCTCGGTCGGTCAGAGCGGGGAGTCGTTGTGTACCTCCGGCAGGAGGGTCGCGGGATTGGTCTGGTCAACAAGGTACGCGCATACGCGCTTCAGGACGAGGGCCTGGACACTGTTCAAGCCAACCAAGCCCTTGGATTTGACGATGACCTCCGTCGCTACGACGAGGCGGCGGAGGCTGTGAAAGCCCTGGGGATCGAGTCCGTCGTGCTCATGACCAACAACCCCAAGAAGATTGAAGGCCTGCGTCGCGGAGGAGTTCCAGTGGTTGGAACGCTTCCAGTCCGAACGCCGCCGAACAAGCACAACGCCTTCTACTTGGAGACGAAGAAGAAGAAGAGCGGGCACCTCCTATAGAGAGGGCTTGCGTCTGAGTGGAGGGGTGTGAACTTCTTCATTTCCGTGGATTGCGGTATGGTGCGGCGCCAGCTGGTGTGCCCGGGGTCACTTTTTTGTGATCCTTTTGACGGGCTCAACGCACTAAGCCAGCAACCGGAAAGGGAGTCCCCGACATGCCCAGCTTCTTCGCACTGAACATCGGCGTCTTGAGCATCCTTGCTTGCAGCAAGGAACAGCAAGAGCTGATTACCTACGAGTACCCGACGGCCACGTACTCCTCCACTTGGTTGGACTTTGGCGAGGTCGATCACGGGGATCCTCAGGTCCGCAGCTTCAGCATCCAGAACACGGGAGATCTTCCGCTGGGCGTGGCGAGCATCGAGCCCGGCGAGGGCAAGGCTGACAACTTCTCAGTGTCTTGGAGCGCGGCAAACATCACTTGCCCTGAGTCAGCTGAGGAAGGCGAGGCTGAGGAAGAGGAAGCCGCGGCTAAGGCTGTAGGCCCGCCAGCTGCAGGCTTTAGCCTCGACGTGGCTGCAATGGACTTCGGTACCGTTACCGTCGGGAGTCCTGCTTTTAGCACTGCTGTCTTGACGAACACCGGGGACGAGGATCTGAGTCTCATCTCGCTGCAGATCGTTGGTGCTCAGGGTGCCCTGTTCTCCTTGGTCGGTGCCTATGACGGAACGACGGTTGCTGCGGGAGACTCAGCATCGATCGTGGTGAAGTTTGACCCGATCGATAACGCTCCTGCTGTCGCCAGCATGATCATCGTCTCCAACGCGACTCCAGCTGTGTTTGAGCTGCCCATGAGTGCCAATGACTCTGGTGACACTGGTGACACTGGTGACACTGGCGACAGTGGCGACACTGGCGACACTGGCGGGCCCGTTGACGAGAACGTGTTGTTCACCCTGGCCAAGGATTGCCAGGCCATTGTCGACGTAACTTTTGACCCGGTGGATATCGGACAGCTCTATGGCTCGCTGATCGTCACCACGACCAACGAGGACGTTGAGGACATCAACGACGCGACATATTTTGCGGACCTTAAGAAGACCAGCTCCATTGTCTATCTCGAGGGCGCAGGTGTGAAGGGCGAGGGTCGCTTGGTCGTCAAGCCTCGCACCGTGGACTTTGGCCACATCTTTGAGGGCGACGAGACCGTCCGTTGGATCGAGGTCATCAATGCCGGAGACGGTGATCTGACCCTGCTGGCGCCTCAGCTCAGTGAGAACTGCGACGAGGCCTATGACATCACCTGGAGCTACCTTGGTGGCGATGCCACCACGAAGCTCCTGGAAGGCGGCGCTCAGACCTTGGTTGAGGTGACCTTTACTCCAGCGGACGACCGCGCTGCGACTTGCACCGTGACCATCCCCTCCGACGACTCGGAGAACGATGAGATCGACATCAACCTCCAGGGCAACCAGGGCTCCGACCCCACGAACGTTGCTCCGACCGTTGTGCTGCGCTCTCCGGCTCCCGGCTACATCCACACCTCGCCGGATCCCATTCCGCTTGAGCTGAATGTCTTCGACAAGAACCAGGCTGCCAGCACTGTTCAGTGCCGCGTTAAGAGCGCGGTTCAGCTCAGCGCGACTATCGCTGATTGCACGCCCACCGACGACTCTGGCCACGTTTTTGTCGACGTTCCTATGGAGTTCCTGACCGCCGGCTCCGACACCTTCCTCATTGAGGTTCGTGACGGCTCCGCAGTGGCTTCCTACACCTCACTGCCGTTGACCATTTTGGCCTCGGTGACAGAGTCGGATGATGACGGTGATGGCTATGGAGATTTGGACACCGGTCTGCTCTATGACTGTAACGATGCCAACATCAGCACCTACCCCAAGGCTGCTGAGGTCAACGATGCCGATGACAATGACTGCGACGGTTTGGTCGACGAGGGCACTGAAGGTGCCGACGACGACGGAGACTCTTTCTCGGAGTTGGACGGCGACTGCGATGATGCAAACGCAGACACCTACCCAGGCGCTCCCGAGGCACCTGACCGTGCAGACAACAACTGCAATGGCACTGTTGATGAGCAGACCGAGCTCTACGATGACGACGGTGACGGCTACGCCGAAGTCAACCTGGACTGCAACGACCTGAGGGACGACATCAAGCCCGGCGCCGTTGAGATCTGCGATAATGTTGACAACGATTGCAATGGCTTGGTCGATGATTCGTGCATCGACCTGGACTCTGAGCCCTACGTCTTCGGTGGCGTAGACGCGTCTCAGACGGCGGTGGAAGTTGGCCAGTCTGTTCAGCTCCACGTCGAGGTCTTCGATGAGGACGGACAGGCCATCAGCTACGCTTGGTCCGCTGACGGTGGTGTTCTCGACAACATCACTGGCCAGACAGTCACCTGGACCGCACCAGAGGAACTCATCGACGATGTCGGTGACATCTACCGCTTCTACGTTGTGGCCTCGGACGAGGACCTCAACCAGGATTGGGCCTTTGCGGACGTAGTCGTCTATGAGGCTGGCTACTTCGATCAGAAGAAGACCGAAGTTGTGACCATCCCCAAGGAGGGCTGCAGCACCACTGGTGGTGGCAGCAAGGCCCTGGGCATGCTCGGCTTGGTGGCCGCATTTGGGCTTCTTTTCCGCCGCAAGGAAGAGCGCTGAGTCGGATTCCTTAGGGGACGACCCAAGCGGGCCGAAGTACTTTGGTACTTCGGCCCGCTTGGCTCTGCTAAAGTGGTAGCACAGGAGGAAGAGTGAGCCGCCGGCGCCAGGGACAAAGCACAGCTGAGTTTGCCTTGATGCTACCCATCATCTTTGGGCTGCTCTTTGCGGTCATCGAGTATGCCTACTACTTAGGCGCCTTGAACTATGTGAACTACGCCACCTTCTCCGCTGCGCGGGGTCTTCAGGTCTCCGATGACCCCGAGGCTGTGGTCCAGGGCCTGCTCACCGGTCGGATGGTCGACTATGCGACCGGAGATGTAAGCATCGTGAGCGATCCGACCACTGGTTCCGTTACAAGCACCCTGATCTGGGAGGCGACCTCGCCGGGCTTTGAGCAGCTGATGGGCGAAATGGACGCCTCCATGACCGTGACCTTGGGGGAGCGGGAGTGCAACCACGAGGGCACCGGTCGGCTGGGCATGGTCGCGGCGGTAGGAAACACGGCGGTCACACGCTCGGACAACCGGATGCTTTGTCAGTGAGCGTCCTTCTTCCAAGGCGTCAGCGCTCAGGCCAAGCGGCTGTCCTCATCGCCCTGGTGTTGTTTTCGCTCATCGTATTCTTGGCTCTGGCTACGAACATGGGCGTCCTGGTCAACGACAAGATTCGGATGCAGAATGCAGCCGATCTGGGTGCCTACGCAGGCGCCTACAAAGAGGCTCAGCAACTCAACGCGCTGGTAGCGAAGAACCGTGAGATCGTGGACCTGGTTGATTCATGTCGGGACAGCATTACTTCTCGTCCATGGGACAACGACGACTGCGACTGCGAGGCCAGGAGCGATGCGGCTGAGCTCTACCTGCAGAACTGCCAATCTTCGATCGATGACAAGGCCCAGGAGTTCGTTGGCCTAGCCCAATGGAGCGCTAGCGTCGCACCAGCTGTGGCTGCTGGCAACGTTACGCTGAACGCCAACATGTCCGGTACCCTGGCCGCTGGCGGCCAGATTCATACTGGGACCGACAGCGCCAGTCGAAACGGCGCTTACCGGGTTCAGGGTGTAGGAAACACCCCGGCAGCCATCGCGAATTATCGCCGCGCCGCCTCCAGCTTTAACTACCCGGTGTTGCTTTACTGCCGTACGGCAGTGGGCTGTGTGCCCTCTGGTGTAGTGCCCTCGGAGGAGACCTACACTCTGCAGACCTGGTACTACAAGGGCCAAGATTTGAGTAGTCCGAGTCAGTACCGGCCCTCTCAAGAGCCCGATGTCTGGATTCTTGCTGAAGCGCGAGGCACTCCTGTGAACACCTACCTGGACATTGCGTTTAGCTCCTCCGGGACCGACGGTGGATATTTTGGGGCGTCTAGCTATAGCAGTAGCACCGATGAGATGGTCGCTGTGGCGGTGGCCAAGCCCTACGGGGGAAGTGTCGGTCCCAGTTCTCTTTCTCGCGATGATGCGTTTGGAAACATTCCGAATGGGCCCTATTTCGATGGGACTTCGTCTCAGACGGCTGTCGACTCCATGATCCCGGAGTACCGCGCCCGACTGGCCGGCTTCGGTGAGTGGTCCTCCAGCTCCGTCCCTGCTGGACGCGCAGCTGCCCTCAACCCCCGTGACGCCTACGCTGCGAGCACCTCCCCCCATGCATCTGCTGCTGCCAAGCTCCGACACTGAGCGAGTCCGCCGTCGCGGTCAATCCGCAGTGGAGACCATGCTTATGGTCTTCGGGTTGATGGTCGTACTCATGTCTATGGTCCACCTCTGGCAGGTGACCTGGGGTGCACAGAACGCCAACATTCGGGCGCGTGAAGTCTTGCTTCACGGCGACACCTACTTGGATCCAGGGCGTGCTGCATATACCAGCTTTAACGATGCTGAAATCCCCTTTGATGTGGCTGCAGGGACCTACAAAAAAGCTACGCCGGGGAGTGCTGTTTTTAGGGCCAGTGCCCAGGATCAGACAAAGGACGACATCATTGGGTCGCAGACTCTTGAAGTGAACCTGGTGATTCAGGTTCCCTGAACTCAGAGAGCAAAGCGCGCGATGGCTGCGATGACGGCCGTGTCGCTGCGCAGTACCGTTGTCCCCAAGGGACGAGCCTGAAAGGCATGTCGCTCAGCTAGCTCAAGCTCAGCTGGAGTCAGGCCGCCTTCTGGCCCGATCAAGAGGGCGATTGGGGCGGTGGGATCCGTTCCCTTGGCGGCTCCGGGCGTAAGCACGACCCGAGATAGGTGGGGCGGCAGTCGCTGCAGCTGCTCCTCCAGCGAGGCCAGACTGTGCACTTGCGGGAGCTCTGAGCGACCACTCTGTCGAGCCGCTTGCTCAGTGAGCTTGCCCCAGCGCTCCGGATGGGAACCCTTCGCTATGGAACGCTGGGCAACGAAGGGCCAGAAGTGGCCCATGCCTAGCTCGGTCGCCATGCGCAGTACGCGCTCTACGGCCGGCTTGCGAGGTAGGCCCAGTACTACGTGGATCTCAGGGGTCGGAGCTGTGGCCGAGGGCTGGGTTAGGCCGCGCACCTTTGCCAAGCTGCCCTCGGCTCCGATGAGCTTGACCTGGCAGCTCAACCCATTGCCATCGAAGAGCTCAAGGTGACTGCCCCGGGGAAGAAGGGTCACCCTCAAGACATGATGGCTGGTTTGCGGGTCCAGGTGGAGCTCTTGGCCGGGCTCGGGCAATGCCTCAGCTGGAAAGCGCCGCACTCAGAGCACGACCAGGCGCAGGCTGACCCAGTCGCCCTTCTGGATACGCTCACTTACCGCAAGGGGAGGGGAGAGCGCCTCGACGACCCTGTCAGCCCGGTCGGCCAAAATGCCGGCCAGGACCAAGTGCTTGCCGGTGAGTCGAATCAGCTCTGGCGCCATGCCGATCAGGACCTCCGCGAAGAGGTTGGAAACGACCAAGTCATACGGCCCCTGTAGGTCCTCCAGACTGGCGGCGGAGAAGCGTGCCTTTAGGCCGTTGAGTTCGGCATTCTCCCTGCTCGCCCGCACCGAGTCGGCTTCGATATCGATGCCCTCGCTGCGCACGCCGAGCTGGGTTGCTGCAAGGGCCAATACGCCGGAGCCGCAGCCTACATCCAGACAGGTAGCGCACTCTTCTGCAAGGGCATCGATGGCGGCCAAACAAGCTTGTGTGGTGGCGTGGTCGCCCGTCCCGAAGGCGTTACCCGGAGGAATCACCAAGTCGCCGGGTACAGCTTCCCATGGAGGGGCAACACGCAGCCGCTCGCTGATGGCGATGCGGTGATGGTGGCGTTTCCAAGACTCAGCCCAGTCCTCTTCGTCCACGATGATGGACTCGATTTCTTGGCCTGTCTCGGCTTGTAGGGCTTTGCCGGCGGCCTGAGCGTCCTTTGGGGAGAACCACGCCTTGAAAGTACAGAACATGGGGAGCGGAGGCGCTTTGGTGTCCCAGGGCTGCTTGAAGGTCATAGGCGTGCCAGGACCTGGAGCTTCCTGGGTTCCGGATGCGCCATGAGCCAAGGCGATGGCGGTCAGCTTATCCACATGAGTACGGGGCACGACTACCCGCAGTTCGGTCCATGAGGACATCAAGGACGCTCGGCAGGGCGGGCTGCAGGAAGAGCCTCGCCGCTCCGAGCTGCGGCCAAGAGCACGGAGGCGCCCTCTGTGCCGTACTCCATCTGGATCCACTCATCGGTAGGGTGGACACCCTTCAGGAAGAGGGTGGGAGTCGCCCACAAGCCTGCCTTTCCACCGGCAACACCCTCAGCCACGATCTTGGCTTGGGTTTCCTCGCTCAGCATGCACTCGCGCAAGGCGGTTTCGTCGATGCCGAGCTGCTTGGCCATAAAGAAAATGTCCCCAGGGGCGAGAGTGTTCTGGTTCGCGAACATCTGGCCGGAGAGTTCCCAGAAGCGACCCTGCTCTTGAGCGCAGGTCGCGGCGGCCGCAGCCATGCAAGCGTTGGCGTGCATGGGGCCGCCAACGTTGGGGTTGCAGTCGCTGGAGAGCGGGTAGTTCTTGAAGCAGACGCGCAAGTCAGGGTTGGCCGCGACCAGAGGCTTGAGCTCCGGGAAGCTCATCCCGCAGTGAGGGCACTCAAAGTCGGCGTACTCAACGAGAAGGTAGGGGGCGGTGGGACTGCCCCAGCATGGCTCGGTACCCGAGAGGGTGACGACCCCGTCCACCTTGCTGAAGAGCTGAGAGATATCTCCTTCTTCGCTCCCCTCGGAGCCAGGTACTTGGGTTTGACCGGTGGTGCTGACGACGCCCATGCCTAAGACCAAGAGTCCGCTGACCACGGCCACCATGAGGGATCGGTCTGATCCCTCTTCCTTCTGATTCACTCCTTCAGGAGCAGCTGCTTTTCGCGTGCCTAAGACACCTGCGATGAGGAGGATGAGGCTGATGCCGTAGGTGCTGATGCAGAGCAGACACCAAGCACCGAGCGTGCTGCTTGCCCAGGCCAAGTACAACGCGCCGAGCACGGCAATGCCGCCGGTAATTGCGATGAGCTTAGGCGCTCCCGTGAAGCGGTCTACCTTCTGCCAGTTCAGCAGGGAGATCAACGCGACTGCAGCGTAGAATGCTGCGCCGAAGACCGCGATGGGCACTCCGCCTACCTCTGAGAAGGCACTGGTGTTGACCAGGTCGCAGTTGAAGGTCTCGTCAATATTGCAGACCGAGCCGGATCCCCCGGCCATCGCAGCCTCGTGCTGGGTGACCAAGTAGGCTGACACGCCGGCGCCGAAGAGGCCACCGAGCACCCCACCTGCCATGGGCTCCCATGCTGTGGCCCCAGCGGAGGCCAGCCACATCGCAAAAATGCCGATGATTAGGGCGGTCCCGGGTTCGGAACTTGAGACGACGGCCGCGGCGATCCCGGTCAGGACAGCGGCGGCCAACAACAGCTTTGCGGGTAGACGGTTCACAGCCCAGGTCTATCCGGTCCCTAAGGCAATGTCATGGCGTCCCACCCTCTCCCACCAGGGTCCCCGTCAGGGATTGTTTCCCACTCTCTCCCACCGCGTGTGCGTAGCGGGCGATCAGTAGCGCCTGCGCTTCTCTTCGCGGACGTTTTGCTTGTCCTTGAGCGTCTCACGCTTGTCGTGCAGCTTTTTGCCGCGTCCCAGCGCGATCTCCAGCTTGACCCAGGATCCTGAGAAGTACAGTCCCACTGGAACGATACTCAGACCTTTCTCGGTGGTGGCGCGATGCAGGCGTTTGAGCTGGTTCTTGTTGAGTAGCAGGCGGCGAGCGCGCTGGGGCTCGTGATTGTTGTAGCTGGCCTGCTGGTACTCTGGAAATGTGGCGCCGGTCAGGAAAGCCTGTCCGTCTTTGAGGCGTACATATCCTTCGGCAATTGTGCCTTTGCCGCCACGCAGGGTCTTTACCTCGGATCCACGAAGCTCCAGCCCAGCCTCGAAGGTCTCGAGGATCTCGTAATCATGGCTGGCCCGTTTGTTCCGCGCCACGTAGCGGCGGTTGGGGTCTTCCTTCTTGGCCTTTTTCTTCGACATAGGCGGAGCTTTAGCACTGCTGGGGTGTGAGGCAAGGCGGGGGGGGAGATTGGCCTGATCTCATGAGGACGATCCCCCTGGGGCCAGTCTATTGGAATGTCAGAGTCTCGCCCAGGATGGGATGGCGAGAACCTGAGTAAAGTCAAATACTTGGATCCCTATACTGAGTTCAGTACACGACTTGCCCACTTTCGCTTGCATGTGGGAGTGAGTGGTTTAAGGTGGGGCTCAGTGGTACAAGGTGGGAGAACGTAAAAGGACCTTAGAAACGAACGATGCTTGGTGAACGCTTCCAGCTCACTTCCTCGATCGACTCCAAGGGCCGACTTGCGCTTCCAGCACGGCTGCGAACTCAAATGGTCGAGGCAAGCGTTGATGAGCTGGTCCTTACATGTGTCGACGGCGGAGTCCGGGCTTTCACGCCCGAGGACTTCGCTACGCGCATTGAAGGCCCCTACGCTGACGCCGACCCCTTCGACCCCGAGGCGCAAGCCTACTTCTACGCAGTGCTTGCCGACGCCGAGACCTGCAAGGTCGATGGCCAGGGACGGATTCGCATTCCTACCCGGCTGCGAGAGCAGGCTGGCTTGGTCAAGGAAGTCCGGGTGCTCTCGATCCTGCGTTGGCTGGAGATCTGGAACCCCAGCAACTTCGCTGCGGTTCAGGCCCAGTCTCGTCAGGACTACCGCAAGAACCGAAGCCAACGGCCAGTCGCAAAGGAAGGTTGAAGTGGGGGAATTTCTTCACCGCACCGTCCTGCTGGATGAAGCTGTTGCTCTGTTAGCGCCGGCCCCGGGCCGAGTGGTCGTGGACTGCACACTTGGTGGCGGTGGTCACAGCGAGGCCTTGCTTGAGGCTGGCTGTACCGTCATTGGCATGGACCGTGATCCCCGAGCACATGCCTCGGCCGGCGAACGCCTGTCCCGCTTTGGCGACTCCTTCATCCCTGTAAAGCGTCCATTCTCTCAGCTCCGCGAGGCCCTGCACGAGTTGGGCATTCTCGAGATTGACGGGGTCCTGGCCGACCTTGGCGTCAGCTCCCCCCAACTGGACCATGCGGACCGCGGCTTCTCTTTCATGCGTGAAGGTCCATTGGACATGCGCATGGGCGATGTGGGTGAGACTTGCGCTGAGTACTTGGAGCGCGTCGACGAAGGCGAGCTGATTCGGGTGCTCTTTGAGTACGGAGAGGAGCGTCACAGCCGGCGTGTTGCCCGTGCCATTCTGTCCGCTCTCCCACTTTCTACCACCACTGAACTCGCCGGCGTTGTCGAGGCCGCGATGCCAAAGGGCAAGCCTAGCCGAATTCATCCCGCGACCCGCACCTTTCAAGCTCTGCGCATTGCCGTTAACGACGAACTCGGTGAACTTGAGAGTCTCTTGCAGGCACTTCCCCAGGTCCTCAAGGTGGGTGGGCGGGCCGCCATTATCTCCTTCCACTCTTTGGAAGACCGACCTGTCAAGCGTCGCTTCCGGCACTTGGCGTCTGTGGATTCCCCCAAGGATCCATATGGGAACCCAACGCGGGCTCCCACCGTCCGTCTGATCACACGAAAGGCCACCGTGGCCTCGACTGTTGCAGCAAAGGACAACCCTCGGGCGCGCTCAGCCCGGCTTCGAGCAATCGAACGAATCTGAGTGCACCCCTCTGCAGCTTCCCCGTTGTTTTTGATGCTGGCTCCCAGCCCTCTCCTCGCTGACTCCCCTCTCATCTACCCGCCGAAAGGACATCGCTGATGGATTCTACCCGTCCCGCTCGTGGCGCTTGGGCCGCCTATCCCACACGTCCATTTGTGGGCGTGGAGCTTGGCGGAGTGCTTGGGTACCTGATCTACGCCGGACTCTTGGTTTCCGCGTTGATGTTCTTCGTTTGGTCCCGTGTGGACGTGCGTACGGCGGCCGCGGACCTGGAGTGGTCTCAGCGAACCTACCAAGCCACCCTGACTGAGCAGGATCAGCTTCGCTTGGAGTTGGCTACTAGAAGCGATTTGGCAACATTGGAGCGCAGCAGCGCTGCCTTGGGTCTGGTCCAGGACGTTGAGCTTGTTGAGGTCCCGGCCAAGTGAGTCACGCACCGACCAAGCCACCTGTGACCCCACCCCAGGCCGAGAGTCTGGGGCTGGTCGTGGACCGAGCCCGCTACCGGTCGACGTTGGTCGTGGCCATGGTTGCGCTTGGATACTTGGTACTTGCTGTGCGAGCGACTCCTCTGATGGTGATGGAGGACAGCCGGCTAGAGGCGCAAGCTGCCTTGCAGTTCCAGCGCTCGGTCGAGGTCGAGGCTCCCCGTGGTGACATCCTTGCCCGTGATGGCAGCGTGCTGGCTACCACCGTGATGATGCCGAGCGTTCATGCGGACCCGAAGTACTTGGACCCCTCTGAGGTGGAGGCTTTGGCAAGAGGACTGGCTCCCCTGCTGGACAAGGATGCGGACGCTCTGGTCCGGCGTCTCTCCAACCATGAGCGAAGGGACGTGCTTCTCGCAAGCGAGGTCGCCCCGGATCTCCTAGAGGCCATTGAGGCACTGGACCCCGGCCGCGTGCTGTTCACTCGGAATCGACCCACCCGCTACTACCCTTCCAGGGAAGGGGCGGTTCAGGTCTTGGGTGTCGTGGGTCATCAAGGCCGCGGAGTCGAAGGCATCGAGCGCGAGCTGGACCGGCACCTGCGCGGGTCGACTTTCCGCTATGTCGAGGAGCGTGACGCTGACGGCCGTGTCATCGACACGGAGTTCGAAGCGCGGTCTCGCGCCAAGTCCGGTGGCCAGGTCACGCTGACCCTGGACCCCTACATTCAGCGCACGGCGGAAGAAGCGCTGGACCAAGTCGTTGAGCGCTCCAAGCCGCTTTCGGCGACGGCCATCGTCTTGGATGTGAGGACCGGCGAGGTGTTGGCGATGGCCAATCGGCCCAGCACCAACCCCAATGACCGGCGGAACCGGGTCATCGCGAGCTTGAACAACCACGCGGTGGCCGACGCGCCCGAACCGGGCTCCATCATCAAGCCCTTCATCTTGGCCCTCGCCTTGGATTCCGGTCTGTACACTCCAACCACCCTAGTGGATTGTGAGGGCGGTTCCCACCGCTTCGGCCGCAGCCGCAGGCCCATTCGGGACGACCATCCACACGACGTGGTGACCGTCTCTGAGGTCCTCAAGTACAGCTCCAACATCGGGACGGCCAAGATCGCATTTGCCCTCGGGGCAGAGCATACCGTCCGAGGATTGGAAGCCTTTGGTTTCAACAGGCGGACCAACGTGGGCCTGCCCGGTGAGACCCGGGGTGTGGTGCGTAGCCCAGAGACCATCAAGCCCATTGAACTTGCAACCACGGCTTTCGGCCAGGGCATGCAGGCCTCCGCCATTCAGGTGGCCGCTGCTTTTCAAGCCCTCGCGAACGACGGTGTGTTGCTGCAGCCATTCATTGTGTCCGAGGTCCGCGACCGCTACGGACAGGTCAAGGTGCGCAACCAAGCGGAAGGCGTCGGCCGGCCAGTGTCCAAGGAGGCTGCGAACGCGACCATTGCAATGATGGCGACCGTTCTTGAAGAGGGCGGAACAGGAACTCGCGGGCGTATTCCTGGCTACACCGCTGCTGCCAAAACCGGTACGGGTCAGAAGGTCGTGGACGGCCGCTACAGCCCAACCGCTCGGGTGGCCTCATTTGCCGGCGTCGCTCCGGCCAATGACCCACGAATCGTGATTGTGGTCATGGTTGACACCCCCAGCGAGGGCAGCCGCTATGGGGGTACCGTCGCCGGCCCCGCTTTCTCCCTCATCGGCCAGCGCGCCCTGCGCTACCTGGGTGTGCCCCAGGACGCGCCGGTGGAAGAGGAGCCAGCCTCCAGCCCACAGCGCAAGACGGAGCCCGACGTTCAGGCCCCCGTTGTTGCTGAGCTGAGTTGGACCCCAGAGGGTGCCCTTCGGGTGCCCGACCTCACTGGTTTTTCCATGCGCGATGCCTTGGTCACCCTTCAGGGCTCCGGTTTGGAGCTCTCGGTGCAAGGCAGCGGGCTCTTGGTGGACCAGATCCCCAGTGCAGGCAGCGCCCTGCACTCCGGCCAGCGTATCGAGCTGGTCTTCGACTGATTTTCCCTGTTCTTTGACGTCTTAAGAATGCTCTACTGCCTGGCCCCGTGACGCGGGGGCGGGCCGCCGGCGCCTTCCTGTGCACTCCGCTTCGCTCCCCGCGAACCGGAGTCCTCAGGGCCGCCGAAGGTCCCCCCTTTATTGTCTCTGAGTTTGCATAGGTCGCTGCTGTTGCCCGCTGGTGGGTGCCTCCCCGGTACTCACACCCCTTGCTAAAAGGGTTTTGCTGAATCTGAACGCTGTTGACCGTCCTGCTGAATCCTGTTGCGTCTGCTTCCTGCTCTCGCTCACGGACTGCCTGGCTGTTTTCTCCCGCCCCGCCTCGGTGCGCCGGGGGCACGAACTGGAGCGCCCCTACCTTGCTTGGGTCTCATCCCCCTTGGAGTCTCGCGCAGCGCGTTCGCGTCGCCGCTCCAGCCCGAATCAAGGTCGCGCGGCGCCAGTTCGTTCCTCCTTCTGTTTCCGACCCACCTTGCTGGTTGTTCCTGCTGCAACCCCGGTGTACCTAGGCTGCGGTGGCGGAGTTCGGCCGGTCCCCCGAGCCGTAGTAGAGCGCTCATGCAAGGGTCGGTGGCCTTCCTCGGGCAGCGTAGTTCGCACCTTCCAATCCCGCGTGACTCCCTGAGTTTATTATGACTCGAGGTTGGCCACTTACCCTGCATAGACCTTGCCTTCTCCCCGTCCATCCCTCCTCATCTCCGCGCCCTCCATGACCCTCGCCGAGCTGCTCGAGCGCGTCGAACACACGGTCCTCTCAGGCCCTGTCGACCGCACCGTCACGGCACTGACCCAAGACTCCCGAAAGGGCGGTCCTGGGGTGGTCTTTGTTGCGTTGAAGGGGCAGCGCTCGGATGGCCACGACTACGCGAGTCTGGTCCAGGCCCAGGCCGTCGTGGTCCAGCATCCCGTCCGGGTGCGGGCCGGCGTCACGCAGATTCAGGTGCCCGACACCCAGAAGGCTTTGGCCCAGCTGGCTGCGGCCTTTCACGGCCACCCTTCCCAGGACCTGTCTCTGGTCGGAATCACGGGGACCAATGGCAAGACCACCATTACCTGGATGCTGGAGGCAATCGCTCAGGCGGCGCAGCAGCCTATCGGCGTAATTGGAACCACAGGAAACCGAATCGATGGTCAGGCTATCCCTGCTGGATTCACCACGCCGCTTGCCCCTGAATGGCAAGGTTTGTTGGCGCAGATGCGCGATGCAGGTTGTGACTGGGTCGCTGCCGAGGTGAGCTCGATCGGCTTGGCAGCACATCGCGTGGACCAGACGCTCTTCTCCGTCGGGGTCTACACGAACTTGAGTCAGGACCACCTGGATTTTCATGGAAGCATGTCTGCCTACCAAGACGCCAAGGCGCGCTTGTTTTCAGAGCTTCTGGACGCCCATGGAGTCGCTGTGCTCTGCGGCGAGGACAGTGTGGCCTCGCGGGTGGAGTTCAGTGGACAGCGGTGGCTCTACGGAATCCAGACTGGGGATTTGCGCTGCCTGGACCTGCAGATGGATTACCTCGGAAGTCGAGGCCGAGTCCACACGCCGAAGGGGAGCTTCGAGCTAGATCTCAACATTGTCGGGCGCTTCAATGTACTCAACGCGCTGGGTGCAGCTGGGGCAGCTTTGGCCCTGGGGGCTTCTCCGGCCCAAGTGGGTGCAGGACTGGCGGCCCTCCCAGCTGTTCCTGGGCGTCTGGAAGCGGTGCCCAACGCGCAAGGATTCGGCGTTCTGGTCGACTATGCACACACACCCGATGCCCTGGACAGCGTGCTGGCCGCTCTGCGTGAACTCAAGCCCAAGCGTCTGATCTGTGTGGTCGGCTGCGGTGGAGACCGGGATCGCTCCAAGCGGCCCTTGATGGCCCAAGCCGCCGCACGCGGCAGTGATTGGGTCATCGCCACGACAGACAACCCCCGTTCCGAGGCCCCCGAGGCCAT
>JBLHMA010000089.1:0-15382 GCA_047621545.1 Cognaticolwellia sp.
CATCCATTGGGTCCCCGGCGGTCTTGGCGATGTTGTCGAAGAGCTGCTCGGCCTTCTCGGTATAGGGCCGGTAGGGGCCCTCCTCCAAAGCCCGGCGACAGAGGGTGCGGTTGCGCCCCAAGATGTCGGTCTTGTAGGGGCCGGGCTCGATCAAGCAGACCCGCAAGCCAAATGGCTTCACCTCATGCCGAAGCGCCTCGCTCATACCCTCCAAGGCAAACTTGGAGGCGGCGTAGGCACCCAGGCCAGGCAGCGCCAATCGCCCCGAGATGGAGCTGACGTTGACGATGGTTCCGGAACCTTGGCCTCGCATGATGGGAAGTACCTGGTTGGTCAGTGCCCACAGAGCGATGAGGTTGACCTCTAGCACGCGGCGGAACTCATCTTCTTCGATCTGCTCCAGGTAGCCACCAAGGGCCACGCCGGCGTTGTTCACCAAGGCGTCGATCCGTCCTTCGGCCTGTACGATCTCCTGCACAGCGCTGGCCCGCTGATCAGGCTCGGTCACGTCGAGCTGAATGGGAAATACGGGTAGATCACCAGCGGCCTGGACTAAATCACCTTTGGTTGAGAGGTCACGAAAGCCTGCGTAGACCCTATGTCCCCTCCGAGCGGCCTCGACTGCAGCGAGTAGACCAAAGCCGGAACGGCAGCCAGTGATGAGCAGAACCATAAGGAGATCTCCAGACAATTTCCGCGCCCCGTATCTCCTCGACCCCCTCCTCGCCTGAGGCCATCGTTCCGTAGGGGTGAGCAACACGAGTCCAATCTCAGACCAAGCGGAGGAGAAAATGCACATCCATCAACGACCAGAACTCCCCCTCCACGGGAGCTTTCGTCCCATCGTGCGCCGAGCGGCTCTGGACCTGACCATAGGCTTCCTGCCCACTTTGGGACTGACACCGGAAGAGGTGGGGCTTGATGCCGACAACCTGCCCGAAGAGATGGCTTGGGATGACTTTGCCCGGGTGATGGCGCTGATCGAGCCACGCATCACTCCGAACCGCCTCCAGGATCTGATCTCGGACCTAAAAGCCGGCTACCAAGCAGGTTCCTCTGGCATCGCCATGCGCCTGGTCAACATGTCACCCGACCCCGTGGGCGCCATAACGACCCTCTCCAAGCTCTCCGGAGTACGGATCTTTCCTGCGGTGGCCTCCCATGTAGAACAGATCAGCGAGCACCACACACGCCTCTGGCTCCACATCCCAGAGCCCCTGACTCCCTGCCTGGGATTCCTTAAAGTGAGCAAGGCGGGGACCCTGGCCACATTTGCGCTGCTCGGTGACGAAGTAGAGACGCGCTATAAAATCCTAGACGAGCGCACGGCTTGCATGGACATCCACCAGCCCGAGCTCACCCTCTTGGCCCGCTTTCGCGGCTGGATGCGGGGGCTGCGGGGGCACCGGGCCGCCATTGAAGAGCTCGGCCAGCAGAACGCCCTGATGGAGAGCCAGCTGGCCGACGCCAAGCGGGCCCGAGGGGAAGCACTGGATGCCCGCGCGGCAGCCGAGGACGCACTGCGCGTGCGCAAAGCCTTTCTGCGGCGACTCAGCCACGAGCTGCGCACCCCCATTCACCAGTGCGTGACCATCATGGAGTTGGCGCAGACTGAGTCCGATACCCTGGAGCGCAACGCCCTGCTGCAGAGCGGACGGGCGGCTGGATGGGAGCTGCTCAGCACTCTGGAAGGCCTACTCGACCTGTCCCACCTGGATGGGGAGGCGATGGCCCTGAACCCAGAGCGTGTGGTCCTGCCCCAGCTTCTACGCGGCGTGGCTCAGGGCTTCTATGCACGCGCACAACGAGAGGGCCGAGAGCTCCAACTGGATCTTCCCGAAGAGCTGGTCTGCGAAGTAGACCCAAAGCGCTTGGTCCAGATGCTGCGCTCTCTCCTGGACAACGCCTTTAAGCACGGCGAGGGCCGCGTCTCCCTGCGGGCCCATGCTGGGCTCCTGGGCTCCATGATCGAGATCGACGACCAAGGCGAGGGCCCCTCGAGCATCCCAAAGCTCGGCCTGTTTGAGGTCGGGGACGAGGCAAGCACCCGTACCCAGGACGGATTGGGCCTTGGCCTGACCCTGGTCCCGCGCCTGGCCAAGGTTTGCGGTGGACAGTTCGCGCTGAGCGAGGCCCCTGGAGGCGGTACCCGGGCGAGCATCACGCTACCACGCGCCCAACCCATCGAGCAGGCGGCCTAAGGAGACTTTGGAGCTGGCCTTTTGTCTACATAGCCCAAGGCCTCTAGAGACAGGATCAGGCCAGGTTCAAGGGGCTCCAAGTCCAGGATTTGGCGCTCGGCACGCAACAGCTCGCTGAGAGCAACAGCCTTGGCCGAGAGTTCTTCTACGACCTTTGGATTCTCCAGATGCATGCTGTCACTCTGCTCCAGATCGCCCCACTCATAGAGCCCGACACTTCCCCTGGGAATCAAGCCCTCGTGGGTGAGAAAGAGGCTCCATTCCAAGGTGCTCACCCGCTGCCGATGGTCCGCTGCAAAGTAGGTCTCCGAGAACACCCACTCCTTGTCCGTGGCGGCAGGCTCCCGGGTGAAGAAGGGCACCACGCTCTGACCATCCATCTCCACCCCCATGGGCAACCCAGCCAACTCCAACAGGGTGGGATGAAGATCCACAGACGAGGCCAGACCGGCCACACGCACTCCTTGAGGCACCCCTGGGCCATGCATCACCCAGGGAACTCTCAGAGTCCCGTCATAGAGAAAGCGGCCGTGGGCGTGCCCGGCCCACTCTGGCTCATTTAGACCCTCGCCATGGTCCCCGATGACCACCAGCAGGCGATCGGAGCGCCCCATCTCGGTTAGGCGGCGATCCAGATCTGCAAGCGTACGGTCCAGGACCCGTAGCGCCGCATCATAGCGATCGGCCAAGCCTGGATTTACAAAGACCCAAAAGCCAAAGCCGCGCGGTCTTCTGGCCTCCTGGGCCAATGGCTTGTGGGTGTCCACCACCACAAGCTGAGTGAAGAGCTTGCCCTGGACTTTCTCCGCCTCGGCCTCCCAGCCGTCCAGGAGTTGCTCCCCCTCCACCTTGAGGTAGCCCTCCCGCCACAGACCGCTGGCCTGGTGGTAGGCATCGAAGCCCTGGCTCATTCCAAAGACGGCGTTTGCATTCGGGTTTGCCGTTGCACCCACGGTGTTCCAGCCCGCTTCTTGGAAGCGCTCAGCCACTGTGACCACGGCGGGATGCAAGCCACGGTTGGAGTTGATCTCCGAGAGCTCATCGTCCACGCCCAAGCGCGCTGGATACTGCCCGCTGATCAGGCTGGCCACCGCAGGACGTGTCCAAGGCGCGTTGCTGATCATGTCCTCCATTACCACACCTTGCTCCGCCAGCGCCCGCAGGTAGGGGGTGGTGTTGCGAGTATTTCCGTACACGCTGGTGCGGTCCGCGCGGAAGGTGCATGCGATGACGAGTACGACGGTCTGCGTCTCCAAGGCCACTTCGGGCGGCGCCTGCACCGGCGGCGGCACAGCACCACAGGCCAGCAGCTGGCCCAGGCTCAGTAGGGAAAGACTCAGCACTCGGGCCACCAGGCACCACAGCCGGCTCCAAGCTCAACAGAGACATCGCCGGCAGCCAAGAGCCGCCAACCATGTGGATGCAGACCCTGGCCACGCTGTGAGTAGCGCTGCTCCTCGATGCGTCCCTGGAGCACCCGCACCCAACCCCTCGCGCCCCCGTGATCATGGGGGGCCGTTGCGATGCCCGCGGCCCACTGCAGCAGCAAAACCTCGCCCGCGGAAGAGGTATGAAGGATGCGTCGACCATAGGGCGTGCCAGCTCGTGGGGCGACGCTGTCGACGGACCAGTCCGGCTCCTTCTCCGAAAAGGGCCAACTGGGCTCGGGGTCTGTGAGCAACTGAGCAAACATGGCTCAACGCCTAACCGACAGGTAGACTCTCTCCCATGCTGCTGCTTTGGCTCACCGCTTGTTTCCCCTGCCCAGACGACACCCTCCTGAGTGCCGATGGCAGTTGCTACCCCATCGCACAGAACCTCGATCCGCCTGTCGTGGCTGACGCCGACGGGGATGGCTTTGTGCGCTGGGATCTGGCCGAAGACCCAGCCCAAGCGGACTGTGACGACCAGGACCCGACGGTCACCCCGCAGACGGAGCGCCTAGTGCCGGCGGGTGACTTTGTGCGGGGGAGCGAAGCGGGCCTGCCCGACACCACCCCGGTAAAGACCGTTGAGCTGGGCGCCTTTTGTGTGGACCGTCTGGAGCGCACCAACACCCAATTCATTGGCGTGTTGGAGGAGAGCGTGGCTGCTGGCCGTCCAAACCGAAGCGCCGATGGGGCCATGCTCTACGACTTTGAGGACGACGACGATGACGTGCGCGAGGGCATCGAATGGGAGCAGGACGCCCCTGTCTTGGTGGAAGGGCTTGAGCAGCACCCCGTGGTCGAGGTCTACTGGGGGTCGGCCAACGCCTACTGCATCTGGGTGGGCCTGAGCCTGCCTACGGAGGCACAGTGGGAAAAGGCTGCCCGCGGCACCGACGGGCGCACCTACCCTTGGGGAGATGACGCCCCAACCTGCGAGTTGGCAAACCTACGCCCAGAGATCCAGGGTGGACCGTGCTGGGACAAGACACTTCCCGTTGGCAGCTTTCCGCTGGGCGTAAGTCCCTACGGGGCACTGGACATGGCGGGGAACGTCGCTGAGTGGGTCTCGGACTGGTACGACCCGGACTACTACAACGCGGCGCCGGACACCGACCCTCCAGGACCCAGCGATCCCATAGAGAGCCGTGAGCGCATCACAAGGGGAGGCAACTTCCCGAGTGGCCCTCCCGCAGCGAGCACCTTCTCCCGCTACAAAGAGCCGGAGAACGCGACCAGCAACGGGGTGGGCTTTCGCTGCGTTCGCCCACTGGAATAGCCCCGACACAAGCAAATCTGGACTACATCCCGGAGCCCATGAAGAGATAGGTCGCGCCAGACCCGCTGGTGCTGGTGTCACGCTGCGCGCCAACAGCCAAGTCTAGGACCCCATCTCCGTCGCTGTCCCCGAGCGCCAAGGCGCCACCGAAGTAGGAGCTGGAGGCTCCGGGCCCGGAGATGATGGTGTCGGCGTCGCCGATGCTCTGGCTGCCGCTCACAGGACCATAGAAAATGCGCGCGTGGCCGAAGATCCCATCGTGCTTGCCAATCCCACCCACGACGATGTCGAGGGTGCCATCGGCGTCGATGTCGCCAACAGCCGCGTCCTTGCCGACGGCGTCACCGGTGGTGCTGCTGTAGATGTAGAGGTCCGCGTTCGAGCCCCGAAGGGTACCGCTAACGGGGCCGTAGAACACCGCTGCATAGCTGGTGCTGCTCGTGTTGGGCGCCCCGATAATAAAGTCGCCGTAGCCGTCGCCGTTAAAGTCCTGAGCGCTGTCCACATAGCCCCCCAGGTAGTCGTAGCTGCTGCCACCGCGCACATAGGCCTGGGCGGTACTCGCTCCCCAAGTTCCACCGACGCTCGCTGGGCCCAAGACCAACATGGCGGTACCCGAGTTGACCCCCATGTCGTCATCCGCACTGGCACCCATCAACAGATCGTCGTAGCCGTCACCATTGGTGTCTGGAACCACAGCCACATCTGAGCCTGCATAGTCGCCTGCTGCAGCCCCATCCCATGTGCTGTCTTCGTCCACTCCAACGGTCTGGTCCGCCGTTATCGGACCCAGGAACAGGTAGGCAGCCCCCCCATAGCTGCTGACACCATGACCACCGATCAGCAGATCGATGTCCCCATCGCCGTTCACGTCCCCCATGGACACGCCCTCGCCGAGGTTATCGGAGGAGTTGGCCCCCCAGACACTGATGTCCGCGTCGGCCTCACTGCCGTTGGATACCGGCCCGTAGAACAGGTAAGCCGCACCGGTACTGGAGCTGTCCCCAGGCGCACCAATGAGCAAGTCCCCCAGACCGTCGCCATTGGCATCGCTACTCCAAACATCGCTGCCAAAACTTGCATGGTTAGCCACCCCAGACACAATCACATCAGCGTCGTACTCATCGTCCAAGGAGCCTGAGACAGATCCGTCGAAGATGTAAGCCCTCCCGCGGTAGTAGCCGCCGTTGTATTCCGAGATGACGACCAGCTCGTCAAAGCCGTCGCCGTCCCCGTCGTCCAAGAACACAACGTGCTCTCCGGCGTAGGAGAAGCTGCCGCTGTTGGTGATGCCTGTGATGACCGCCGTTGCATCTGTGGACGCCAGAGTGGCAGCAGCCAAACCACAGTCCCCGCCGCCACCATCACAGTCATCATCGATGCCGTTGCCGCAGACCTCGGTCGCGCCAGGATTGACCGCCAGCAGGGTGTCATCGCAGTCCGTGGCATCGGCGACGTAGCCGCTGGGCTCCTCGCAGGCCGTGCTGGTGGTATCGCTGGTGCCGTAGCCGTCAGCGTCCGCGTCGATGTACCAGGTGATCAGACCGGTCACGCCGCTGTCGTCGTCGTCCGAGAGCGTGTTGCAGTCCTCGTCTACGTCCAGGTCATCGCAGACCTCGGTCGCGCCGGGATTAACGAGGACTTGGTCGTCATCGCAGTCCGTGGCGTCGGACACGTAGTCCGAGGGGGCATCACAGGCATCGACGCTGGTGTCTGAGCGGCCGTAGCCGTCCCCGTCGCGGTCGTAGTGCCAGGTAATCAAGTCCAGAGAGTCACTGCCGTCGATGGTGCCGTTGCAGTCGTTGTCCACCAAGTCGCAGTACTCGATCTCACCAGGATTCACGATGGCGTCGGTGTCATCGCAGTCCGTGTCGTCGCTGACGTAGCCGGTGGGGGCATCGCAGGCGTCTTGGGTGGCGCTGGAGTCGCCGTAGCCATCCGAGTCGCTGTCGGCGTACCAAGTCAATGCATCGATGGCGCTCTCATCAGTGTCTCCGTCCCCGTCATTGTCCTCGCCATCACAGACCTCGGTCGCGCCAGGATAGGTCTCGCTGTTTGCGTCGTTTGAATCCGTGTTATCGGAGACGTAGCCCGTGGGCTGATCGCATGCTTCACTCGTCACTGTGCTGTCCCCGTAGCCATCGGAGTCCGCGTCGGCGTACCAGGTGCTCACGTCAGCGGCATCGTCCTCGTCAACGTCCCCATCGCAGTCGTTGTCCACGGCATCGCAGTACTCGGTGGCCGCTGGGTTGATGCTGATGTCTGTGTCGTCGCAGTCGGTGTCCAGGGCGACATAGCCACTTGGGCCGCTGCAGCTCAGGGTGCTGGTACTGGCCCGTCCGTAGCCGTCGGTGTCGCTGTCCAAGTACCAAGTGAGCGCGTCGGTGGCATCGGACTCGTCGGTGCTGCCGTCGCAGTCGTTGTCGAGCGTGTCACAGATTTCGACCTCGCCGGGGTTCAGAGAAGCGTCCCCGTCATCGCAGTCCGTACTGTCGGCGACGTAGCCGCTGGGCTGGTCACAGGAGGTGGTGGTGCTGCCCACCAAGCCGTAGCCGTCGGAGTCCCCGTCCAGGTACCAGGTGTCGGCGTCCGCAGCGTCGTCCTCGTCCACGCTGCCATCACAGTCGGTGTCCTGGCCGTCGCAGAGTTCCAGCTTCCCAGGGTTCACGTCCGCGTCCGTATCTACGCAGTCCGTGCTGTCGGCGACGTAGCCAGAGGGCTGATCACAGGCCTGTAGAGTCGTGGCGCTGCGCCCGTATCCGTCGGAGTCATAGTCCAGGTACCACGTGGACACGTCGGCTGCGTCGCTCTCGTCTACCTCCCCGTCGCCGTCGTTGTCTACGCCGTCGCAGACCTCCGTCGCCCCTGGGTAGGTGCTGCTGTCCGAGTCGTCCGAGTCTGTGCCGTCAGAGACCGTGCCGCTGGGCTGTGTGCAGCTGGCCGTGGCCGACGTGGGGTCGCCAAAGCCATCGCCGTCCGCGTCGGCGTACCAGAGGGTCTCTGGGCTTAGGCTGCTGTCCGTGTCGTCACAGTCCAAGGCGTTGCCTACAGTCCCACTGGGCTGCTCGCAGGCTGGCTGAGAGCTGCTGGGGTCCCCGTAGCCATCCCCGTCCACATCGCTGTACCAAGTGGCCGCATCCACCGCGTCGGGCTCGTCGACCACCTCATCACAGTCGTTGTCCACCCCGTCGCAGACCTCTTCGGCGCCCGCGCCTACCTCGGCGCTGGAGTCATCGCAGTCAAAGGCCGCGCCCTGCCCTACGTATCCAGTGGGGGCATCGCAGCTGAGCACGCTGGCATCCGAGTTGCCCGCCCCGTCGCCGTCCGTGTCGGCGTACCAGAGTAGCTCCGGGTCCTCGTCCAGCTCCCCGTCGCAGTCATTGTCCACGCCATCACAGACATCGGCCGCAAGCTCGTTGACATCCGCTCGGGTGTCGTCGCAGTCAAAGTCGTTGTCCACCGTCTCGTCGGGCTGCTCGCAGCCCTGGATGGGGCTCGCGGGGTCTCCGGTGCCGTCCCCGTCCGCGTCGGGCCACCAGGTCTCCAGAGCGCCGTTGTCGACCACTCCGTCGCAGTCCTGATCCACGCCGTCGCAGAGCTCCTCGGCGTTGGGATGCACCGTCTCGTCCTGGTCCTCGCAGTCGCCCCCGCGCCCGATGTAGTTCAAGGGCTGCTCGCAGCTCACAGCCAGAGTCTCCGGATCCCCGTAGTCATCCTTGTCCGCGTCCAGGAACCACTCGACGGTCAGCCCCTCGTCTACCTGTCCATCACAGTCATTGTCCAGGTAGTCACATCCTTCTCCCGCACCTGGGTTGATACTCGCAACCCCGTCGTTACAGTCCCCGTCCGCTTCAGAGAAGCCGTCGGCGTCGTTGTCGATGCGGTCCAGGTCCCCACTGTCGGTCAACGCATTTCGGTCTTTGCACGCAAGCAATGACAAGAGCATCAAAAACATCACAGACTCTCCGCGCGGCGCTGTCGGAACACCGACGCCAGAACAACACGGTAGCCGCGGGTACGCAAGCCAGGACCCCCACCCAATCAAAAATCCAGGGAGGCCCCCTCGCGTCAGTCCATCACACAGCCTTAAACAGGCAGTCGAATCACAAAGCGGACGCCATCCTCAATGTTCTCCGCCACCAGACTGCCTCTATGGGCCTGAACGATGCGCCAGGCCACGGATAGGCCCAACCCAGTGCCTTGTGCTCGGGTGCTCACAAAGGGGTCAAAGATGCGGTCGATCATGGCCTGTGGGATCTCTGGGCCGTTGTTGATCACGGCGAAGCCGTCTACTCGTGCTTGAAGGTCCAGCACGCCCAAGGGCACACCATCCAGGGCTTGCAGCCCATTTAGGCCCATGGCCAGGAGCACCTGCACCAACGCGTCCTCGTCTCCGGAGACCTGGCCACCGACTCCCGAGAGCACCAGACGCGCACCTTGGGCCGAGGCTTGGGCACGCAGAAGATCCGCTACCCGCTCGACCACGGCCTGGGTCTGAAGGGGCCGCACATCGGGGGCCTGCTCTCCAGCAAAGTTCAGGAACTTGGTGAGCACGCCAGCCAAGCGGTCGATCTCCTGGAGAAGTCGCTGGCCCATGCGGTGCTCGGGCGCCTGTTCAGGCACGCCATCGAGCAGGATCTCGGCCGTCCCACGCATCGCATGAAGTGGGTTTCGAATCTCGTGGGCCAGACCGGCGCTGAGCTGCCCCATGGACTCCAATCGGGCGGCGCGCTCCAGCAGCGAGTTTTGGGACTGCAGACGCTCCGCCAAGGCCGCTTGTCGGTCAAAGAGCCCCCCGGAAAGACCGCCGATCAACAGATAAAAAGCCATCTCCAACAGCTTCTCGGAGCTCTGACCCGGGTCCCCGCGGACATGGAAGAAGGCATGGGGCAGGTAGACCACGATGACCACGGCCGCCGCGAGCAGCCCGCCGCGGGTTCCGGTGGCCACAGCCGCGAGGAGGATGGGCACGTAAAAGAGGCGTCGGGCCACATCGTGCACCCAGTGCATGCCATGCGGGGCTCCGTAGTGAAGCGCGGCGATCCCAAGGATGGGGGCCCAGACACGGAGTATTGCGGGGGGCGTGAGCAGCCAGCGCAGGGTCTTCAAAGGGAACTCATTGCCTGGTGAGAGTGCGGCGCAGCATGGAGGCGCGACGGGTCATGGGAGCTCGATTCCGTACTTCTGGATGCGGTAGGCCAGGATGTGTCGGGGAACGCCCAGGCGCCGGGCGGCCTGGCTGACGTTCCAACTCTCCTTGCCTAAGACATGGACGATGAGCTGGGCTTCGACATCAACCAGAGAGATCCCTTCCGGCAGCTGGTCCAGCCACGCGCTGCTCTGCTGGGGTCTCGCGCCCGAGGACAGGTCCTGCGGCTCGATGATGGGACCCGGCGCCAGGATGCTGACGCGCTCGACCAGGTTGCGCAGCTCCCGCACATTGCCTGGCCACAAACGCCCTTTCAACACCGCCATGGCGGCATCTGAGAAGGCCAAGACCCGCGGTGAAAGCTCCTCTAGAAAGGACTGGACCAAGAAGGGGATGTCGTCGCTGCGCTCCCGCAGAGCTGGAACCTCGACCCGGACAACATCGAGTCGAAACAGGAGATCGGAGCGAAAGACCTTGGCCAGGACCATGGCGTCTAGGTCCTGGTTGGTGGCCGCCACCACGCGCACGTCTACCGAGACGGGGTTGTCGCTGCCTACAACGTCTACCTGGCCTTCCTGGAGGACCCGCAGGAGCTTTCCCTGAACGGCCAAAGGCATTTCACCAAGCTCATCCAAGAACAAGGTCCCCCCGTCCGCAGACCGGAAGCGGCCAGGACGCGCACTGATCGCTCCAGTAAAGGCGCCCTTGGCGTGCCCGAAGAGCTCCGCCTCCAGCAGGTCCCCTGGAATGGCGGCACAGTTCACGGCCACGAAGGGCCGATCCGACCGAGGGCTGCGGGCGTGTATACGTCGAGCGACCAGCTCTTTCCCTGTGCCACTCTCCCCGATGACCAGAACGCTGGCGCTGGAGGCTGCGACCCGATCCACCAGATCAAGGGTGCGTCGCATCTCAACTGAGCTTCCCAAGATGGGGCGCTCCACCGAGCGCAGACGCTTGTTGTCAGCACGCAGGCGAGCGGTCTCCAGAGCGCGCGCAGCGACCAGGGTGAGCTGGTCCCGGGCGAAAGGCTTCTCGATGAAGCTCCAGGCCCCAGCCTGCATCGCGGCTACGGCACGGTCGACTGATCCATGGGCGGTCACCATCACCACTGGCAGCCCGGGAACGCGCTTGTGCAGGGCGACCATCAGCTCCATGCCGTCGACCTCGGGCATGCTCAAGTCGGTGATGACCAGCTGATGACGCGTGGGATCAAAGCGGGCCAAGGCGTCCGCCCCGTTCTCAGCGACGTCGACCACGAGACCGGATTTTCTGAGGTTGTACGCACCCACTTCTCGGATCGTCGGGTCGTCATCCACCAGCAGAATACTCACAGATCCTCCATTCATCGAATGAGTAGCAAGTCTTGTGCCGACGCCAAGATCCGCGCTGGCTGCGCACTCTTCCCTTTGACCCGCAGGACCCGCTCCAGCACATTGAGAATATTGTGAACACACATTCCCGATAGTCTACAGCCCACGGCCCGCTCCGGGCGCACCCACCCCAGCTCAGCGCCCAGGGTCGGGTATCAGACCTGCTGGCACGCTACTTGCTGCCTCGTCTAAAACACCGAACAAAATACGACCCCAATGGAGTCAGAAATGCAAAGAGCGCTCGTAGCCCTATTCCTCGCCGCCACCCTAAGCGCGTGCAATACCGCACCCAGCCAGACCGCTTCAACTCCAACCACCGCCGAGCCGGCTGAGCAGGTCGAACAGGTCGAACAGGTCGAGCATGCTGAGAAGCACGAGCATGCTGAGGAGCAGGAGCATCCGGCGGAGAGTACCCTCGCCTGTCCAATGCATCCCGAGATCACCGGGGGCGAAGGAGACGACTGCACGAGTTGCGGAATGAAGCTGACCCCTGTCGCCGAGCCGGCCCCCGACGCGGAGAAAAAGGAAGAGCACAAGGGGCATTCTCACTAAACCCTCCGGGCGGGTCTGAGCCCCTCAAGGTCCAGGCCGCGTAGGACACCCTTGTCCGGCCGCCAAACACCGCTCCCTGCCACCTAAGCTTCGCCGGTCCTCACCCCACGTCAGCTGGTCCAGGTCTCCAGACCGATGGCCGAGACGCGACGTTGCTCCACACAGAGACCCCTGAAGCGGAACGTCGTTCAGGACAGCCTAACCATCCGCCAATCTCAGTTTCGTGGGGATTCGCGACGGCCCTAAGCCGCTCTCTGGCCCAGCTCCCGCGCAACCATCCGCGCCAAAAACGCCATGCCTTCCACCCCAGCCTGTGCCTCCACATCGCTGTTGAAGTTGGTCGTGCCGTTGATATCGTAGGTGTAGCGCTGCCCCTGAGCGTCGGTCACAAACTCAATGCCGGCCAGGGCGATGCCGTAGCGACCCATCAGCTCCAGGTACTTCCCCACCAGGGGGTCATCCTTGGAAAAATCCGGATCCTGGCTGAATTTACCGCTTCCGCCCACCGGGCAAAAGGCGTCATCGTCAATGGCGCACTCATCTGCCGGGCAGAGCTCAAAGCCGCCCTCGGTGCTCGACCGCATGGCGTAGACCAGCTCCCCATCGGCCAGCTCGACCCGGGTGATGTAGCCACCAGCCGGCTCGATGTACTGCTGCAGCAAGGTCACCCCGGCTGGATCCTCCAAATACTCCGGGCCGTCTACGTAGGCATCGAAGGCGTCCAGGTCTCGGAAGAGCTTGACCCCCAAGCCCTTTCCGCCCTGGTTGTGCTTGGTAATGAAGGGCAGCGCCATCTTGCGGGCGGCGTCCTTGAGCAGGTGCCGACCAGTGACCGCGATGGTGCGTGGGGTCTGAATGCCCACCGCGCGCAAGGCCAGGTCTTGGCGAACCTTGGAGAGCTCGAGTTCAAAGGCCACGCTGCCGTTTATCACCGTGCGTCCATGAGCCTCGAGCCAGACCAACAGGTCCCGAACATGCTGAACGCCACCCTGGTGCCCACGGGTGTGGGAGCTGGGGCTCATCCGGTTGATGAACACACCCTCGGGTGGGGCCATGGAGAGATCCAAGCTGCCACCTTCTAAGAAATGGAGGGTGTAGGGAAGCCCACAGTCTTGGAGGGCTTTCTCCAAGGGGGGCAACCAAGCGTCGTTCTCGAAAAGGACATGTACATGCGCAGTCATTGCAGGCTCCAGTCTCGGCACAGGCCGTCGGAGCGCAACTTGGCCGACAAATGACTCGAGGTCAAGTCCCACTCGCCCATTTTTGGCGGAAATCACCTACATTGATGCCGTACTTTGCCAGCAGCGACGCGCTCCCCGTAGCATTGAGACTATTCTCAACGCTTGAGACTATTCCGAATTTTCCAATGAAATTGGTGTCTTAGCGTCGTCATGCTACGTTCCTTGGCCTCGAGGTCCATCCATGCTCCTGCTCCTGCTCGCCTGCGCTCCAGTAGATGTCTGTCAAGGATCACCGGACCCGGACGGGGACGGCTTGAGCGACTGCGAAGAGGCAGAGCTGGGCAGTGACCCGGCGCTCGCAGACTCGGACGGGGACGGCTTTACCGGAGTGACCGGCGATCCAGCAAAACCGCAGGATGCCATTGACTACGCCGGTGCGGTAGACGACCCAAGCATCCCCGTCTTCGCCGACCCCGCACGAGATATCCTGAACAACACCCCCTACGACGGCAAGGAGCTGCCAGGCAAGTGCCTGCTCAGCCCCAGTATGGAGATCGTCTCCTGCTGGACCGGCCACGAAAATGACGACGAGGCGCTCGAGATCGTGCGCACCCAAGGAGCCCAATGATGCGACCCCTCACTCTGTCCGCCCTCGCCCTAATGAGCCTTGCTGCTTGCACCGCGCCGGAGACCAACGACGACGCTGAAGTGCAAGAAGAAGAAGAAATCCAGGAAGAACAAGTCGAGCGCCGTGATCTGCCCGAAGGCGTCGATGACTCCTTCTCGCAGCAAGCCTGCAGCCTGCTGGACGGGACCCAAGCGGAGCTGATTGCAGCCTCCTCCGAGAGCGAGGCCGGACAGGCGCTGATCGTGCCCGATGGCGAAACCGATCTCTACGAGATCGTGCTGCCCGAGACCGGAGAAGGCTTCGTGACCGTGGAGATTCCGGACTGGATGACCACCGTGCGCTTCTTCGCTGACGAGAACGCCAACTACAGCATCACGGATGCCGAAGAGCTCACCGGACTCCGTCAGTGCGGCGCATGCCCAGAGGAGCCCATCAGCGACAACCGCTACGCCTTCCATGAGTGGGGCAGCTACACCATGGTCTTCGACGCGGACAGCCCCCGCAAGATCTGGCTCGCAGTGTTCAGCGAGGGGTGATGCTGCTCCTGCTGGCTTGCGCCCCAGAGGTGCCCTTCGACAGGGCACTCTGGGGCGTGCCCGAGCACTTCCCAGATCCGGAGGTCCCCCACGACAATCCTCTGACTCCCGAGGCAGCGGAGCTGGGGCGCCACCTCTTCTACGACTTTGGCCTGAGCGACACGGGCACCCGCAGCTGTGGGATCTGCCACGAGACCGCCAAGGGCTTTACCGATGGATTCGTGCGCGCGGTGGGCACACAGAACGACATCCACCCACGCAACACCCTCTCTCTGTTCAACATGGCGTGGCGGGAAGAGCTGGGGTGGATCCCGGGTTCTGGTCTGAGCCTGGAGCAGCAGCTCCTGATTCCCTTGCTGGGGGAACACCCCATCGAGATGGGCATGAGCGAGGAGTTGGTCCTGGAGCGCATCCAGGACAATCCAGTTTATGCGCCCCTGTTCCAAGCGGCCTTTGGTGACCCAGATACCAGCTTGGAGAACGCCGCAAAGGCCCTGGCTAGCTTTGAGCGAACCATCATCGGTGGAGACAGCCTCTACGACGCCTACCTCCAGGGAACCCCTCTCCCCGCCGACGCCGAGCGCGGCAGGGCGCTGTTCTTCAGCGAGACCACAAAGTGCAGCCGCTGCCACGGCGGCCTGTTCTTGGACAGCCCCACAGATCGTTGGGGTCGGGTCACGGACACCCACGGCGCGTTCAACACAGGGCTGTACAACATCGACGCCGAGGGGGCCTATCCAGAGGGAGAGCCAGGACTGATCGCCCAGACCGGCCGAGCAAAGGACTCCGGCGTGTACCGAACCCCTTCTCTGCGAAATGTCACCCTGACCGGTCCCTGGGGCCACGACGGAAGCTTGGCCAGCATAGAAGACATGGTCGGCTCCTACGCCCGCGGCGGCCGCCTCCTTCAGAGTGGCGCGAACGCAGGAGACGGGGCCACCAACCCCTACAAATCCAAGCACATTCAAGGCTTTGAGATCAGCGAATCACAGACCCAAGACCTGCTCGCCTTTCTGGACGCCCTCTCCGATCAGCAGATCCTGGAAGACCCACGCTTCC
>JBLHMA010000090.1:0-15259 GCA_047621545.1 Cognaticolwellia sp.
GGGCTTTAAAGTGGCCATGGGGACACTGGACGGTGGTCGAATCGGCATCGCTGCACAGTCACTGGGCATCGCCCAGCGCGCCTTCGACCTGGCCCTGGCCTACTCCAAGGAACGCATCGCCTTTGGCCGGCCCATCTCCAGCAAGCAGGCCATTCAGTGGATGCTGGCCGACATGGCCACCCGCATCGAAGCAGCGCGCCTGCTCACTTGGAAGGCTGCCACCTTGAAGGATCAGGGGGAGCGCGCCAGCCAAGCTTGTTCGATGGCCAAGCTCTATGCCTCTGAGTGCGCAAACTTCTGCGCCGACAAGGCTGTGCAGATCCATGGCGGCTACGGCTACTCCAAAGAGTACGAAGTCGAGCGTTTGTACCGTGATGCCCGCATCACGACCTTGTACGAAGGTACCTCTGAGATTCAGCGCCTAGTCATCGCCAAGAGCCTGATTGGGGGCTGAGCGCGGCTTAGTGCCCGCTTTCAGGGCGCCGTCAGGGTTGTGACACTAGGAGGGAATGGGTTGCAGCATTATCATGCTGCGGTCACGTCCCACGTTCGGGACTGGAGGCATCGCTGCGTAAGAAGAGCACCAAAGCGGTCCCAGCGTTGCTCGCGGGAACGAGCAGCATGTACCTGCGTGCGCGTGCGCTTCCCCGGGTGCTGCGTGAGCGGGAACTGGTAGTCGTCTTGGGCCCTCCAGGCTCAGGTAAGACCAGTGTTGCTAAGCGAGTTCTGGCCTGCTCGGTGACAACGCTGCGCGGCGACAAGCTGCAGGATGCATGTACCCGCGCCGTTCGAAAAAGTGCGTGGCCCAATGAACTGGTCCAAGCCAAGGGTCTGCTCATCGAAGGGCCAACCTTTCTCGCACGCAGACGTGGCGCAGCGCGGCTCTTAGGGGAGCTCATCCAGGCCCGGGTCAAGCTGGGCCTAAAGACCGTGGTCACGGGAGGCGCCGATGACTCCGCGTTGCTGCTCTTGGATGCTGCCCATCCAAGACACAGAGCGACAGTCAACCTTCGCTTCCCACAAGTAGGTGGGCGCAAGCGCTTCGCAAAGCAGCAGGCCGAGGACTTAGGCCTAGCCCAGAGCGTCGGTGCCGAGCTCCAGATCGAGGCCCCTTGGACCTACCGAAAGGTCATGCGGGCCCTGCGGCGTGCTGTCAGAGACAGTGAAACGCCCCTTGATGGCAGCTTGAAAGCTGCTGCACCAGCCAAGCGACGTCCCGAGCTGGCGCGCTAGTTAAACACTTCGTCAGTGACGTCTTCGCCACCTGAGAAGCAGTGAAACAGGGCCTGGGGTGTCCGCAAAAAGCCCCAGGGAATGCCCCACCATCCGATCAAGCCGCTGAGCACGATGTAGGGAAGCGCCTTGCCAAAAGCCGACTCATCCGCCTTGATAAAGTGAATGTCCGACTTTCTGTAGAAGGTCATCACCAGTATAGAGATGGCGTACGGGAAGACCACGAAGCGCCCGCCTCGGGCAACCTCTTCTTGGATCTGCTCGTCACTGAGGCCTTCGATTCCTTTGATGGACATGCGCTGCTCCTTTGCGGTCATTGCCGCTTCTCTCGGGCCCAGACAACGCGGCCGCCTACCTAGCGCTTACGAAGCTGAACTCAGCTGGAGGCGTAAGTAGCGCTTCTACGGGGCTTTACGCAAGGAGATCTCCTCCAAAAAACTCAAGAGGGCCGCGCGTCCTTCCGCTTCTTCGAGCAGGTCCGCGTTGTGCTCCAGCCCCTGCAGAGGCACCAGACGGCTCTCCGGCAGGGCTTTGGTTAGGGCCTCGCCGTGAGAAAAGGGGATTAAGGCGTCCCCGGTGCTGTGCAGGACCAGGGCAGGGCAAGACACCAGCGGGGCCCGCGCTATCGAGTCGAAGGGGTTTCGCATCAGCAAGCCCGTGGGCAAGATGGGGAAGCGCCGAAAGGCGACAGCCGCGATGCTCTTGAAGCTGCTCTCGATGATCAAGCCAGCGGGTTGCTGCTGGTGGCCACTCAGGGCCGCGATGGCCACGCCGCCGCCCAGAGACTTGCCATAGACGAGGATGCTCTCGGGGCTGTGGGTGCGAAGGGCCTCCCCGTAGGCTGCAAGACCATCGCGCACCAGTCCGGCCTCGCTCGGGGAACCGGGGCTGCCAGGGTAGCCGCGATAGTTCACGTGAAGGGTCTCGAAACCAAGCGAGAGAAAAAGCGACTCTCGCTCCCCAAACTGCCCAACACTGGCGCCGTTCCCCGAGAAGATGAGGACCAGCTGCTCGGCACTGCCCCTGCGTCGTCCATAGAGAGGCACGCCATCTTGGGTGACCACCGTGCGCTCCCTGGCGCCGAGCTCTTGCGCCTGAGCCTGAAGTTGGACTATGGGGATCTGGGGCGCTGGAAAGACCATCTGAGTCTCCAGGCGCAGCAGTGCAAAGACCGCCAGGCCGTAGAGGAGCACCAGCACCCCAAGGATCTTGAGCAGCAGCATGCGGTCTACGATCCGCTCATTGCGCTGCCCAGGGCCGCGGTGACCTTGTCGCGCCCCAGGGGGCTCAAGTGCACGTCATCTGTAAAGTCCTGGGCGCTCAATCCTGGAATGTCCTGAACCCTCAGCAGCGTGCCACCGCCCGCCTGGATGGTAGCCTGGAGTCGGTCCTGGTAGTCGGCTTGGGTGGAGTCAGGGACCCGCTTGGTCTCGAAGTCGGAGCGGGAGGGCAGAGGAACGAGCATCACGGGTATGTCCCGGGCCTTGGCCAGTAAGAGAAAGCGGTACAGGTATTGGAACTCAAGATCTGGAACGCCGTCCAGGTCCGGCTCTATGTCGCCAATAGGGGGCGGTGGGAGAGGAGGTGGAGGAGGAGCCGCTCCGTCCTGGGGAGGTGCGATGGCACCTGGGCTGAGAACGTAGCCCGGAATGGGCTCTCGCACGCCCATGCTCGTCCAGACCTTGTTGGCGATGTAGCCCCGATTTCGGTAGGCGTAGCTGGCCTTGCGCATCAACAGCTCAGATGCACAAGAGCTGTTGTTTGGACAAGCCCAGCGCATCAGGTTCGGCAGCTCAGACCAAGGAGCCAGGGCCATGACTTGCGACTCATGGGGGGCCATCTCCTTGCTCAAGTCCCGGGTGCCAAAAGGCAGGACGATTGCCTGGATCTGGGCGGATTGCGGAATGTGGTGCTTGAGCACCAAGTAGAACAGCCGCGCGGTTCCAGCTGGCGTGGCCAAGTTGCTGACAGACAGGCCGAGCTGCTCGCCCAGGGCCTGGGTCTGGATGATCTGCTCGGGCAAGCATGTGCCGAAGATAAGCAGCTCCGGCGCTTGCCCATGGGGCTGGGCTTTGTACGCAGCCGTCTTGTCCAGCATGGGTGCCGGGGCCTTGTACAAGGCGCGCACGCCCAGCTCGGCACTCAGGAACGTGAGCACCACCACGGCGCAGAGGCGCAGGGCGGAGAGTGGCCGAAGGGGCCGCTCAGAACTGGTAGTAGATGAAGGATTGGCCAGCGGTGGCGCCAAGAAAGAGGGTGATGAGGACCAAGGTCGCCGTGAAGACCCCTTGGACTGAAGGATGCCAGCGAAGCACCAATGACAGGTCCGCTTTGCCCTGTCGGGCACGAAGCGCTTGGAGCAGCTCTACGCCCAGTGGGATGGCGATCAGCAGCCCGAGCTGTGCAAAGGCCATTCGGTCTTGGGCGCTCATGTAGACATTGGTGAACTGGATGCGCATCAGGTCGGCTGCACGCTCCAAGTTGGGGGCGCGGAAGATGAGAAAGGCCAAGGCGCTGAGGTGGAAGGTGAGTACCACGCCCACGACCCGGCCGATTCGTGTAGGCCTAGTCTGACCTCGCAGACGGTCGATGGCCCGGGCGACGCCGTGAATGCCACCCCAGAGCAGGTAGGTCCAGTTGGCCCCGTGCCAGAGTCCTCCCAACAACATCGTCAGCATCAAGTTCACCTGCGTACGTGCTTTGCCCAGGCGGTTGCCCCCCAGGGGAATATACAGGTAGTCCCTGAGCCATTGGGAGAGTGAGATGTGCCAGCGACGCCAGATCTCCTGGGGCCTGTGGGCCAAATAGGGCGCGCTGAAGTTGACTGAGAGCTCGATGCCCAGCAGCTTGGCGATGCCTCTTGCAATGTCGGTATAGCCCGAGAAATCGCAGTAAATCTGCCACGCAAAAGCGTAGGTCGCCACCCACACTGCGGCGCCCGTGTTCGGCAGCGTGTCCCCGTCCACGACGCGCTGTACCAATACGGCCAAGTTGTCGGCCACAAAGAGCTTCTTGAAGACGCCCCAGACAATGAGATGCAGGCCCTCGGCTAGCTGAAGCTTGGTGGGCCGACGGGGAGCCTGGAGCTGAGGCATCAGGGCGCCGCTTCGCTCGATTGGGCCCGCTACGAGCTGGGGGAAGAAGCTGACGAAGAGTGCGAAGGTGAGGGGATCCCGCTGAGCGGCTGTGTGCCCTCGGTACACGTCGATGGTGTAGGCCATGGACTGGAAGGTGTAGAAGCTGAGGCCCACTGGAACAATGAGCTTCAGGACCGGCAGCTCGGCGCTCATCCCCATGGCCATCATGCCGGCGTTGAGCTCCCCCGTGAACCATCCCATGTACTTGAAGGTGGCCAAGACGCCTAGATTGACCACCAAGGATGCCACGACCAAGCCCTGGCCCTTACGTCCCTGACTTCGCTCGCCGTCGATCGATATGCCGCAGAGGTAGTCCACAACGGTGGAGAGCAGGATCAGGCCGCAGAGGCGCCAGTCCCACCACGCGTAGAAGGCGTAGCTGGCCAGTAGCAGCCAGAGATTCTGAGCCCGCCATGCCTGACCCAGCGACCTGTAGACCAGGTAGACCAGCCCAAAGAAGAGGGGAAAGATGGGGGTGGTAAACAGCACTTCTGGGCACAGTATACGTGTGGTCGCCGCTCAGTCTTGGATGTAGCCCAATGCACGGAGCTCATCTTCCATGTCCGAGGCCCGGCCGCCCATGACCTTGGCCCGCTCAGCGATGCTGTCTGTGACCAAGATCACCGTGCCACGCTCTGCACGCAGCCGAACTTTGCCTACCCGAGTGGCCTTTTCCAGTGAGAGGGGAAGCGCTTGCTCACCGACGATGATGGTGCCCTGAGTCTCGCTCGGCGCCGAAACCATCAGGGTTCCGCGGCCGGTGGTCCCAGGGGTGAAACGGAAGCTGCGGCCGTCCGGTGCCAAGTCGACAAGCCCCACATCCGCTGCAACGCCGCTCAGCACTTCACCCCACTCGACATTGGCCCGCCGGGACTGCTGCGCCTCGGGGTCCATGACCACGACCTGAACCGGGTGGTCAAAGACTGCCACAAAGCCGGTGTCTGCAGACTCAACGCGGATCCGAATGCCCGTCCCGGTGACAAAACCGGTGCTCTGAGTCATCGCCGCCCAATAAGGGCTCAGATCGCTCTCCTCGCTCAGGTCCTTGCTCTCTCCGGGGTCTTCCCCCAAGTCGTAGAGCTCTTCGTGGCCATCCCAGGTACTCAGGATGTACTTGTGCTCTCCAAAGATCACCCCCCAGAGCTCGGTGGTGTACATCGGGTAGCCGACGTGCAGCGGCCGAGCGGTCAGCTCCTCTTTCAAAGACGCGAGATGCTCAGCCTGGGTAACGTCAAGCAGCGGCCGCAGGCTCCGGCCGTCCACCTCGGGCCAGTCCTCTTCTGAGACACCAAGCATGTCGTAGAGGGTGGGCGCGATGTCGATTAGGCTGACCGGTTCAGAGACCCGGTGACCACCCGCCCAGCCACCTGGGGGCCGGATCCACAGGTTCGCGTGCACGACCTCTTCGTAGATGCTGTGGTTGTGCTCGTAGCCCCCGTGCTCCCAGAACTCCTCGCCGTGATCGCTGTGCAGAACGATGAGTGTCTCGCCGGGCTGCTGGAGCAACCACGCCAACCACTCCGAGAGCTGGTCGGCCATGTAGCGGACCTCGCCGTCGTAGCGCTGCTTGAGCCAAAGCCGGTTCTCGTCGCTGAACTTGCTGTCGCTCCCCATGACCTGCCAGCGGTTCAGAAACTCCGTCATCTCCCCCTGCTCCGCCGTGGCGTACATGTCTTCGTAGCGCCCGGGGGCCCGGTAGAAATTGTGCGGGTCCATCAGGTGCAGGAAGAGCAGCTGGTCGCGCCCGGCGTTGTCCTGGATGAAGTCCTTGGCACGGCCTAACTGAACGTCCGCGTCCGCAGCGTTCTCATAGGCCCAGAAATCATAGCCCTGGTTAAAGTCAAAGCGCGGGACCACATGCACGTTTGCGGTGATCCCCGCAGTGACAAAGCCCTGCATCTGGAAGACGCTGCCAAAGCTGTCCGCGTCCACTGCCTTAATCGGGTAGCGGCCGGTCGTGCTGCTACGGAAGCTGGGCCGAGTTCTGGGGGCCGGCGCCCAGGCCTTATCGAAGATCAGGCTGCTGTCTGCAAAGCCGTCCAAAGCAGCCGTCGTGTCGACCTCGTACCCATGCTGGGTCATCTCGGCGTAGCGCAGTGTGTCGATGCCAATGACCACAACTCGGCGTGGACTCGCCACCGGTGCGCCCACCACCATTGGAGACCCAAAGAAAACATAATCCCAATCCTCGCTGCCCCGAACCTCGCTCTCCAAGGTCAAGGTCACGCTCTCCCCAGCAAACGATGAGAGGTCCACCACCTCGTCTCTCAGTTCGCTGTCATGAAGGTTCCACTCCGCGACCTTCTCCCCGTTCACCAGCACACGAGCATGCGCTCCATCGGAGCGACTCCCTCCCTCGGGCGAGGTCAGCGCGAGCCCCAGGTGAAGCTCGGCGGCCTGTGGCAGTGTCAGCCGCACCTCAAAGCTGCCGGGGGCGGGGAGGAGCAACCCAGTCCGTGTATGCGTCACATCACCACGTCGTTCCTCGAGTTCGGCCTGAACAAAGTCCTGCTGCGACAAGCCTGCGCTGTCCATGTCCAAGCGGCCCTGGTGCTCGCTGAGCTCATCGGAGAGGTAGATGACCGGCTGCTCAGCGTCGCTTGGGTCGCTGCCCTCCACCCGGAGTTTGCCCTTGCGTATGCTCCAATCTCGGCCGAAGCGGAGCTCGCTATCCCCTTGGAGGAGCCGGACGCCCAAGGGGCTCGTCCGATAGTCCTTGCTACTGTTGAGCCCCTCTGGACTCACACGTTCATAGGCCGAGGAGCCTGCACGCCTCCAGCCAGTGTTGAGCACAACGCTCCCCGGAGGAGGAGCATCTTTGGGCCGGTTACTCTCAGGGAGATGAATCGTGGCTTGGTCCGCGAGCAGAGCCAGATGGACTACCGAGCCCCCGGATTCCTGGGTCAGACGGTCGCCAGGCAGCTGGGCGCTGGGCGTGGGCAGCTCGGGTGAGTTGCAGGCGAAGAGCAGAGCGAAGGGCAGCACAGAAGGTCTCCAGGGGATAGCCTTTAACCGGTCCACCTCAAGCACTGGAGGCTGCATGTCCACCGATCCCAAGAGCGGCACACTGGCCTACACCCTGGCCACCTGGATCTACTTGCTACATGCCTCTGGGCACCCCTGCGCCGACCCGGCATTGCGCAAAGCCTGCGAGGATCTGGGCAGCGGTGTCGACCTGGAGAGTTTGGGTGAGGCGCTGGTCGAACAACTTCAAGGGCGCCTGAAGGGTGAGAGCTCCGAGGACGCTCAAGTCCTCGCTGCAGATATCTTCGGCACCGCGACGGTCTCGAGCGGGCTGGGCGAGAACCGTGAGCAGGCCCTGCGCCAAGCACGGAGCTATCAGTTTCAGAAGGGCCTGCCGTGGCTGGCCTGTGTGGTGGACCGCTTCCCCGATGGCCACGTCGGCCCTCACTGGGTTCTGGTCGAGTCACTGGAAGAGCAGGTGCGCTGCCTGGATCCCTACCCCTGGGACGACCTGGACGAAGAGTTCCAGCAGCCCTTGATCGAGTTCTTGGTCAAGTGGGAGCTAGGTGGTTTGGCGGGACTTCGCTACGTCTAAGGCTGCCTCACTTTGGGCCGCCCTTAGGGGCCGAAGAAGATGGAGACCTGTCCGGCCCGCTTGGTGCTTCCAGCAGCCACGCCTTCGCCTGCGACCATCCACTCGTCGGCTCCGTCACCGTTCATGTCCGGCACGATGAAAGGCGTGCGGCCTACGTACATCCCCCCGGTGTCGCCCTGAATAGCCGCGCGCGCAGAGTCACCGATGTTCAGCCCGGTGGTCCAGCTTCCGTAGCCTGAGCCTGAGACCAACCAGGCCGTCCCAGAGTTGTTGGGCGTGTCCGTCGCATAGGCGCCCGTACTCCAGTCCTGGATCCCGTCGCCGTCTACATCCCCGACGCTCAGGTCCCAACCAAAGTCCACATCTGAGTTCGACACACCCCAGCTCGCATCGGCGGCAGCTGCTGCCACAGTGCCACTCAGGCCTGCGTCTCCGAACCAGAAGTAGACGCCCCCGCCTTGGCTTGCGTCGACGCTGGCGGTGCGGGCTCCGATGAGGATCTCGTCGGCCCCATCGCCGTCCAGGTCCGACAGAGAGATGGCGCTGATCCCAAAGCTGTCACCGCTCGCTCCGGTGATCTGGGCGCTGGCTTGGCTTGCTGCGGTGCCATCGCTCAGACTGCTAGGGTCCAAGATGTAGGCCACTCCGGCTGCAGCGTCCGCGTTGTAGCTGCCGATCATCAGGTCATCTTGGCCATCTCCATCCACGTCCCCGAGCGCCCTGGGAGAGTTGAGCCCCATGCGGTCTGTGCTCGCCGAGCCGAGCAGCGTCACGTCCGCGTCAGCTGCGCTCACTTCTCCGCTAAGGAGTGCTCCGCCATAGAAGACGTAGACCGCGCCAGCCGCATTGGCCTGGGTGTCCTCGTAGGGAGAAGAGAGCAGCAAATCCTGGATCCCATCTCCGTCCAGGTCCATGGATGCCAAGCCGGAGCCGAGGCGATCCTTGTCACTCACACCCGAGACCACCAAGCTGGCGTCGCGATCCGCATTCACGCCCGCGCCCCAGCTGGCCGTATCGGCCCCCGACATAAGGTAGACCACTCCAAGCTCGTTGCCGGCCCCATCCGCCAGCGGGGAAGCCATCAGCAAATCGACCAGCCCATCGTTGTCCAGGTCCCCAGCGACAGCGATTCCTTGGTCCGAGCCCAAAGCGTCGCCATTGACCGTGCCACGCCACCACGCATCGGCGTCGGTGTCAGCTTGGCTGCTGGCCAGAGAGGCACCGTCGAAGAACCACACCGAACCACGAGACGAGCTGTAGCTCTCGCCACTGACCAGGATCTCCGCGATTCCATCCCCGTCGAGATCGCCAGGGCTGATGACCGTGTGTCCAAAGGCCGCCTTGCTCTGGCTGCCTATAATCTGTAGATCCCCGTCGCTCAGCGCGAGGGTGCCGCCCAGCACTTCCTCTAAGTTCATCTCCGCTATGCCGGAGACCACAGCCGTTCCGTCGGTGACCTCAATCTTGCACCAGACCGTGTCCCCGCCGCTGGAGCCGGTGGTGTCAAAGCTGGCGTTGTTCACCCCTTGATTTGCCCCGTTTACCTTCCATACGTAGGACAGGGTCAGGACATCAAAGGGGTCAGCATCCTTCGGGCTCTCGGCTGGGTTGCAAGTGAGCACGTCCCCAGGCACAGCCGGATCTGGGCTCAGGGCCACGGTGGGGCTCTCTGGGGAGGTGTTCAGGATGAAGGTATGCTCAGACTCCACTAGGTCGCCGCTCGCAAACTCATCTCGCGCTTGGGCCGCACACCACACGTCATTGCCGCGATCAAAGTCGGCGCCGTCCAGAAACTCCCCAGTGGCGAGCAAGACGCCGTTGACGTACCAGCTCAGATCAATCTGGACCGCGTCGCCTTCAAAGTCGCTGGCTTGAGCCGTGCAGCCCAGGCTGTCCGCCTCTCTGGCGGGGGCTCCGCTGAGCACTACGCTGTCGATGGTTGGAGGCGCGTTTCGCACTTCTGCCTCAACTGAGCGCGTGGTGGCCTCGGTGGAGGTAGCCGTCACCTCACAGCGAATCTGGGTCCCAGCGATCTGGGCGTCCAGAGAGGTGTCGGCGTTGCCAGCATCCTCTCCATTCACAAACCAGCGGCCAGTCTCAGACACCACCGGGTCCCCGTCCGGATCAAAGGCCGTCCAGTCGCACAGGATGTCGTCGGCTGCGCTGGGGGACGGGGGATCCAGGCTGATCTGAACCGCCGGGCCGGAGCCGTCGACGCTGACGCTGGCAAGGGCCGTGATGGTCAGCTCCCCATCGCTGACGCTCTGGGTGAGTTGCCAGGTCTCCCCGGTGACTACGACACCCATCGGGATGTTGTCCTGATCCGCGTACTGCTCCAGCACTTCCCCGTCTCGAGACCAGCTCAAGGTGGTGAAGAGCTCGCCACCCTCTGGGTCCTGCGAGGCCACGTCGACCACCAACTGCAGCGCTTCACCATTGACTGGCGCGGCGGGTGCGATGCGCAGCTCAGGCAGGCTTGGAGGCTGATTGCCAAGTTGGATGAGCTGCCACTCCAGGGTGCTCTGGTTTTCGCTTGGGTCCAGCGCCGTGATGCTCAAAGTATGAGCGCCCACGGACAGCTCCAGGGGCAGGCTCCAGTCCTGTCCTTGGACCGTCGCAGATCCGAGATCTCCGTCCACATCCGAGGACACCGTGACCTGCAGCGAATCCTGATCGTCCTGCACCGTGCCCAAGAGCAGGGTCTGGCCGTCCTGGGGCAACTCGGCACCATTGTCCGGCGAATGCACGCCGAGCACAGGGGCTTGGCCTTGAACTGGGGCACCTGCGGCGCCTGGGGCAGCCTGCCAGGAAACCTCGCAACCCATGCTGGTCAGCAGCAGCAACATCGCACGCCCTCCTTGGCCCCTCACCATACCCTGCCAAGGAGCGGCCGGTTAGACCGTGCGCCAGCGAGAGGAATTCCCGTGATTACTTGGACCGCAGAGGGCGCCGTAGAGCGGCCAGTGATGGTTCAGATTCGCGTTCAACGGGCATACCCTGGTCGCATTCGCGCCGGCGCTCCAGTGGCTACCCGCTCGATGACCCAGGACGAGGTGCTGGCCAACTTGCGCTTCTTCACCGTGGACATGGCAGGCCCACGGAGCCGGCCCTGCACCAAGCTGGTGCTCTCCGGAGTAGGCGTAGGCAGTCGAAAGGAAACCCCGGTTCTCCTTGCCCAAGCACGGATCTGGGGCATTAAGAATGTGGTCCTACATGTGGGCACTGAGGACCTAGAGGACTTCGACCCAACCCGCTTTGAGGGGCTGGTCGAGGCTGTGGTGGTTCCTGTGCAGCCCGGCCCCGCTGGCGCCGCGCTACTCAGCGCTGGCCGTGTGATTCGCGCTTGCCGCCGTTCAAGCATTCAGGTTGTGGCAAACACGGTGCTCTCGCCGCTGGCCCTTCACGATCTGCAGACGGCCGCCTCAGCTATCGCCAGCTCCGGCGCGTCACGGGCATCCTTGAGCTACCCATTCCCGATCCCCGGAAACACCTCGAAGGACGTAGCGCCCATCGCGGCCACTGTAGAAGCTCTACAAGGCGCCGTGTCCAAGCTGGAGCGGGCAGGCTTAAGCATCAGCATCAAGGGACTCCCCGGCTGCTATCTAGGTGACTTGGCAAAGTACATTCACCGCAGCGCGAACCGCTGGTACGTGGATGCCGACCATCAGATGGACGACGCGGTGCTCTTCTTTCCCCGCGTGGTGTCGTTTACAAAGCAGGAAAGCTGTCGCTTCTGCAGCTTGGATGCCAGCTGCGATGGCTTCTTTGCGACCTATCTGCGGCGACCCGGCTTTCCAGCCCTTGAGCCGATTCAGGAATAGCCGCTCATCAAAGTCTCACTGGCCTCGAATGCGGCCAGCCAGTGCCGAGGCGTCTCCAGCGCGGGCATGCCTGGAACCCGCCAACTCGTCCAGCAGCACCAGGGCCTGTCCATCTTGACCTGCCAAGACCAGGGCCTGTGCCCGCCACCAGCCGTAACCCCAAGGCACATCCGCTCCGGCAATGTTGGACACTTGGTCCAAAGCCTCCAGAGCCTTGGCACCGTCCCGCGCACAGACCCAAGCAACGCCCTCGTACCAGTGCAGAAAGGCGTCTCCGCTGCCCTTGGCCTGCAGGTGCAGGGTGGTGGCACTGTCTCGACAGCTTCCATCCCGAAGCTCCGATATCGCTCGCTTGGAAGGACCGCTGTATAGATCCGCACGTGCCGTGGGTGGCAGCTCTGTGGGCAGCAGCTCTGCCCGCGCCCAGATGATCTGCTCGTCGCTGGGTTGTAGCCGCCAAACAATCCCGGCAAGCACCGCTACGCCACCGAGGATGGCCAACCAGGGCAAGCCTCGTCCTTCCGATGCGATGCGTTTGGGAGCGGCCGCTTTGCTGGGACCATCCCTTCGCCGGGCGCTCTTGGGCCGCGGTGGCCGAGGCCGAGTTTCAGGCCGAGGCCCAGTAGGGGTGCGCGTAAGAGTAGGGCCGCGCTGTGCGGTGGTCGCTGCCCGCAGTGCGGCTTTGAGGATCTCCAAGTGCTTCCTGCAGCGGCCGCAGTCCTGGGTATGGGCGTTCACGCGTGCAAGTTGGACGGCAGAGGCAGTACTCGAGGCGACTCGGGCGATCTCCAGAGCAGCCGGATGCCCCTCGGCAGCGTGAGGCTCTCGGCTGCGCAAGAGCCCGATTCCCTGAGCGCCAGCTTGGGCGAGCACCTCTTCGGTAAGGGCCACGGCGGTGTTAGCGCCCGAAGCGAGGGTTGCTTGTGCTGCGTCGCGCTCAAGTCCAGCCCGCGTTCCGCTATCCTGAACGCCCCACTGGGGTGGTGCCAAGACACGCGCCGCGAGGGTGCGTAGTTGGTTCCGTAGCGGAACGGTCGCGCCAGGGTCGCCGTCTCGGAAGCGCTGAAGGAGCTGTTCGTCCATATGCAAAAGACCTCAAGTTCCCAGGGAGCGCAGACGATTGACAGTGTACTCCAAGGCCCGGGAGGCGCCGAGGTGCAGCCCCGCGCACCAACAGTACTGCTTATCGAAGACGAGGAGGCCAACCTAAAGGCCCTCACGCGTCTGATACGTAGGCAGGGCTACACCGTCGCCGGCGCCATGACAGGCCAAGGCGGACTGGAGTTGGCGGAAGAGACCCGTCCAGACCTGGCGATCGTGGACCTACAGTTGCCGGATATCTACGGCGAGGAGGTCATTCGACGCATGCAGGTGGCCTCGCCTGGCACACAGTGCATTGTGCTGACAGCCACAGGGAGCGCTGCCAAGGCCTTCGACTGCTTGCAGGCCGGCGCGACGGACTACTTCGAGAAGCCCATCGTCGACTTTGACCGCTTCTTTCAGGTCCTAAGAAAGGCTGTGGAGATCCGGCAGCTCAAGCAAGAGAACGCGCGCCTGCGTAAGGGCACACATGGCTTGGACCGACTGGTGGGAAACAGCCGGCCGATGCAGGAGCTCAAGCGTCTGATCACTGAGATGGGCGACTTTCCCTTTCCAGTCCTGATCACCGGGGCGTCGGGCACTGGCAAGGAGGTGGTAGCCCAGGCCATACATGACTCCTCCAAGCGCCGGGCCGAGCGTTTCTTGGCCATCAACTGCGCGGCCATTCCAGAGCAACTCTTGGAGAGCACGCTCTTCGGAGCAGAGAAGGGGGCATTCACGGGGGCCGACCGACGGCGCATTGGGCTGTTTGAGGAAGCCTCTGACGGAACGCTGTTCCTGGACGAGATCGGCGACATGCCCCTGAGCATGCAAGCCAAGCTCCTGCGTGTGCTTCAGCAAAAGGAGATCACGCGCTTGGGCAGCAACACCGCGATCAAGGTGAACACCCGGGTAGTGGCGGCCACCCATCACGACATGCCGCAGGCGGTCAAAGACGGTCGATTCCGAGAGGATCTCTACTTTCGGATCAAGGTCATGGAGGTGGCCATCCCACCTCTGCGGGAGCGGTTGGAGGACATCCCACTGCTGGCCTACTTCTTCATCAAGGAGCTCAACGCCGAGTACGAGCGCGAGGTGCAGATCGACAACAGCGCCATGAACAGCTTGGCGGCCTATTCCTGGAGCAGGAACAACGTGCGTGAGCTCCGGGCCGCGCTGACCCGAGCCTTCGTGCTCTGCAAAGAGGAGAGCATCCAGGCAACGGACCTCCAGCTTGGGGATGGCGTTGCCGCCGCTCCTGCCAGATCGATGGTCCAGCACCAGAGCCAGAGCAGCACCCCAAACAGCGCCTTGATGGCCATGAGCTACCGCGACGCCAAGGAAGCCGTTCTCGAAGCCTTCTCCAAGCGATACTTGGAGACCTTGCTGGCGGAGACCGGGGGCAACGTGACGCGTGCGGCCGACCGAGCGGGTATGCAGCGGCCCAACTTTCGCAAGCTCCTCAAGCGCTACAATGTGGCCCGACCCGAGGGCAGTCAGACCGTCGACGGCTGAGATCGGCAGACGCATTTCGCGGTCCTGACAATGGGTTGACAGGTCGAGACGCTGGGCCGCTCCGGTGCCTGTGATAAGCCTCATGTACCTACTGGTAGGAGTGGTGAATGGACCCATTTGAGCAGATGGCATCCCTCGGACACGAGCAAGTCGTGTTTACCCGCAACGACGACGTTGGCCTTCGCGCGATCATCGGCATCCACGACACCACCCTCGGGCCCGCCCTGGGTGGGTGCCGTCTGTATCCATACGGGTCTGAGGCTGAAGCGCTGCGCGACGTGCTCAGACTCTCCCGTGGCATGACCTACAAGGCCGCCATCGCTGGACTGGACTTGGGCGGCGGTAAAGCTGTGATCATCGGTGACCCTGGCATTAAGAGCGAAGGCTTGTTTCGAGCCTTTGGCCGGGCTGTCGAGTCCTTGAATGGCCGGTACATCACCGCCGAGGATATGAACACCAACGTCGAGGACATGAACCACATCTCCCGCGAGACCCGCTGGGTCACAGGCCGAGGCAAAGCCACCGGCGGTAGCGGCGATCCTTCCCCAGTTACCGCATGGGGCGTCTTCCACGGGATCCGTGCAACGGCTGAGGTGGTGTTTGGCAGCCCCAATCTCGAAGGCAAGAAGGTCGCGATCCAGGGCTGTGGGAATGTGGGCTACTACTTGGCCAAGTACCTGCACGAGGTGGGCGCTGAGCTCACCTACACAGACATCAACGGCAGCCGCGTTGCCCGATGCTTGGAAGAGTTTGGTGGCCGAGCTGTTGAAGGGGATGCGTACTTTGGCCTGGAGGTCGACGTGCTGGCTCCCTGTGCCATCGGCGGCATCATCAACGAACGCACAATCCCCAAGCTGCGCGCGCCCATCATTGCGGGCGGCGCCAACAACGTACTCAACGAAGAGAAGCGCGAC
>JBLHMA010000091.1:0-15189 GCA_047621545.1 Cognaticolwellia sp.
GGTCTCGGCCCATGGGGCTCAGCTCTTCATCTGCAGTGCGGAACCAAGCATGCAAGTCGCGCTGTCCTTCGCCCGGCGAGAGCACCCAGGGGAGCTCGGGGACCATGGCGACCCAGTTGTCGCAGGAGGGGGTTTCGCTCACGCAGACCTCGGTGATGACCGGAGTGGCCGTGAGGCTCACGGTGATCGCCAAGCGGGTGGTCTCCAGGTCCTGGGCGTTGATGGCGATGGTGCCGCGGGCGTCGCCGTTGGGTGAATCGCTCACCGTCACCGCGATTGCCTGGGTGCCGTTGGAGACGTGGCCATACAGGTCCACCGCGCAGACCCGGTAGGCGATCAGGCTGCCGCCGCCGGTGGTGGCGTGCTGAATTCGGGTGTCAGGGCCTTGGTACAGGGGCGTATCCAGGCTGCATCCCGGGGTGGTATCGCCGGTCTCCGAGTAGACAACCAGGTAGCTCTCCAGTCCGTCGTGGGCGACGTAGCGGCCCCAGCGCAGGGTCACCATCTCAGGGCTCACCTGGGTCTTCACCGAGCCGTTGGTGAACAGGTCCTGGTCGTTGTAGCCGGGGTCTTCAAAGCCCGTGTCTCCCGTATCGCCGTCGTTGAACCCGGAGTCCTGGTGGTCGTCCGGCCCCTCCGTCGCGGCCAGTGTGGCCGCGTCCAGATCGATGCGCGGGTGGGTACGTCCGCTGCGCATGTCACGGAGCTCGGTGCCCGTCGCGATGAGCTTGGCCTCGATCTCGGTGGGGTTCAGGTCGGGGTAGGCCGAGGCCACGACCGCGGCCGCGCCGGCCACGTGTGGGGCAGCCTGACTGGTGCCGGACATGGAGATGCCCCCGGCGGTGATCACCGAGCCGGGTGCCAACAGATCCACATGGTCTGCGTCGTTGGAGAAGCAGGTGATCTGGTCCGCGCCGGTTGTGGCATCGCTGCAGACCGACCAGGACGCGGAGCCCAGGTCGGCGTCGTAAACGGCACCGACAGTGGTCGCAGAGGGCACGCACGCTGGGAATCCTGTGGCGTTGCTCCAGCCATCGTTGCCCGAGCTCACGCTGACCAGCACGCCTGCGGCCTTGGCGGCGTCAATGGCAGCCGCGAAAGCGGAGGTCTGGCAGGTGCTCTGGCTCTCGCCACCCCCCAGGCTCATGTTGGCGGCCACGATGTTGTAGGTCGCTTGGTTGTCGACCACCCAGTCCAGGGCGGAGAGGATGTCGGAGGTGAAGGCCCCGTTCCCATCGAAAACGTCCAGGCCGATCAGCCCGGCTCCCGGCGCTACTTGGGCTGCGATAGCGGCCACGTTGGTGCCGTGTCCACTGTCGCCGTCCAAGGCGTTGTCTTCGTCTGCGAAGTCCAAGGAAGCGAGCACCGAGCATCCCGGGTCTCCAGGCGCTGAGCAGCTGCCAAAGTCTGCGTGGGTGTAGTCCAGGCCCGTGTCCAGGATGGCGATCGCGGTGCCCTGGCCAGTGTATCCGCGCTGGGCGGCGATGGGGGCGCCGATCATGGCCTCGGACTCTGTATCATGCGCCTTTAGGATCTGGTCACTCTCGATGCGCAAGACCCCGGGCAGCTTCGCCAGGGCGTCGATCTCTTCTAGAGAGTTCAGCTCCAGAATGGCTACAGGCACGTTCTTGAAGGCCACGCTCCTGGGGCCGAATGTGGGCTCGGTGCGCAGAGCGTAGAGACCGTGCGGTGCCATGACCACCAGCGCTCTGGTGGGGCCCTGGCTGGTGACCTGCGCGATGAGCTTGGGATCTACCTCGGCTGTGCTGTGCACGACAGTGCCCGGTACGGTGGAGTCCGGCGAGAGCGCGCTGAGACCGTCTGGGTTGGCGCAGGCAAGAAGCATCAAGAACATGGGGGCTCACTGGGTTGCCCCTTGAGCGGATCACCGCCTTGGCCACTTGAGGGCCGGGCTCTTGTGGACCCTCAGCTCAGAATCCCATCCTTCGCCTGATGCGGCTCCGGCAGCGGGTCCTCCAGGCGCTCCTTGAGGTTGATCTCAATCATGCGACTCAAGGCATCCAGGGGCAGATCGTTGGGGTCAAAGCCGAAGGGCTCCTCGATCTCGTCGCCGATGCTGTCCAAGCCGTAGAAGGCGAAGGAGACCAGGGCCACGACCAGGGGGGTGAGCACGCCGACCGTGTCCTCGACCCCAAAGGGCAGGGTGATGCAGTAGATCGCCACCAGCCGGTGCATGAGCACCGTGTACCCGAAAGGAATGGGGGTGGCCTTGATCCGCTCGCAGCCCCCCTGAACCTCGGTGAGCTCGGAGAGACTGGATTCCAAGACGGGCAGGTGAAACTGCTGGATCCAGCCGCGCTGCCAGGCTTCGGTCAGGAGCTCGCCGCTGCGGTGTAGCAGGGCAGCCGGGGTGTTGGACTCGTTCTGGATCTCCTTGCGTTCACGCTCGTCGATGAAGGCGTCCAGCTCGGCGTAGTCGTCCCCCTGGGCGTCCCGCAGGTGCAGTCTGAGGGCATGCACGTAGGCGATCTGGCGCAGCACCATCTCCCGTTGCAGGGCATGGAGCTCGGCGGTGTCTAGCCGCTGTGCGTTGGGTGGGGTGGCCAGCAGGGTGTAGACCTGACGCGTCCAGATGCGCGAGAGGTTGACGATGCGGCCCCAGAGCTTGCGGCCCTCCCAGAAGCGGTCGTAGGAGGTATTGTTGCGAAAACCCAGGAAGATACCCAGGGCCACGCTGATGAGCGTGAAGGGCAATGGGCTGATCGACCACTCACTTAGTCCCCAGCGGGTCCAGAACACGGTGACCAGAACGGCAAAGGCTGTGGTCACGAGGATGCGCTTCCATGTGCGCGGCAGGGTGGTGCCCTGCCAGCGAAGAACGACGCGAATCCAGCTTGTGTTTCCCTGGCCTACGATCACCGAGCGCTCCTGTTTTGCAGAACTCTCTTTTAGTGATTTAGATCAGCCGGTCCAACACAAAGTTGATGAAGCTGCCGTAGGGGGGCTTGAACAAGCCGTTCAGGGCAAAGCGGGACTGGTAGAACACGGCCTTCTCGTGGGAGAAGGTCTGGAAGCCCTCCTGGCCGTGGTAGCTGCCGATTCCGGAGTGGCCCACGCCGCCGAATGGCAGCTCCTCGTTGGCCAAGTGGATCACCACGTCGTTGATCACAGCCCCCCCACTCACGGTGCGCTGCAGGATGGACTCAGCGCGTTTGCTACGGTGGTCAAAGTAGTAGAGCGCCAAGGGTCGCGGGCGGCTGTTGATGCGCGCGATGGCTTGATCCAGGTCCTCGTAGACCTCGACCGGGAGAATGGGTCCGAAGATCTCCTCCTGCATCAAGGTCATCTCGTCCGTGACGTTCAGGACCACAGTGGGTGGGATCTTTCTCCCCTTGCTCTCGCCCCTCTGGAGCACGGTGGCGCCCTTGGACTTGGCGTCTTCGAGCAAGGCCATCTGGCGCTTGTGGTGCCGCTCGGAGATGATGGCGGTGTAGTCGTCGCCCAGTGTGGGGTACATCTTCTCGGCCTCGGCCAAGATCGCGTCGGCAAAGGCCTGCTCCTTGCCCTTGGGCAGAAGCACATAGTCGGGGGCCACACAGGTCTGGCCTGCGTTGAGCCACTTGCCTGTTGCGATGCGGCCAGCAGCCTTTTCCAAGGGGTAGGATTCGTGGATCAGAACGGGAGACTTGCCACCCAGCTCCAGGGTCACCGGGGTCAGGTTCTTGGCAGCGGCTTGCATGACCAAGCGCCCGACCTGGGTACTTCCAGTGAAGAAGAGGTGGTCGAAGGGCAGCCCGCTAAATGCGGCGCCGATCTCCGGACCTCCGGTGATCACGGCGACTTGCTCCGGTGGGAAGCAGGCCGCGCACATCTCGGCGAGCAGCTCAGAGGTCTGCGGGGTGAGCTCGCTGGGCTTGAGCAGCACCCGGTTTCCGGCGGCCAATGCCTGGACCAGCGGCAGCACGGCGAGCTGAAAGGGGTAGTTCCAAGGGGCCATCACGCCCACCAGGCCCAGGGGTTGGCGCACAACTGCACCTTGTGCGGGCTCGAGTAGCCAGTAGACCTCGCGGCGCTGCGGGGCCATCCATTCCTCTAGGTGGCTGCGGGTGTGCTTGATGCCGTTGACGACGATCATCACCTCCGCCAGGCGCGTCTCATGGTGGCTGCGCCCGCCAAAGTCCGCGTCGATGGCCTGTGCCACGCGCTTCTCATTGGCCTGAACCCATTTAAGCAGCCCCGTCAGGCTCTTTTTTCGCTCTTTGCCGCTTGGCACCGGGCTTTCGTTCCAGGCCTTGCGCATGGCGTCGAAGGGTGCGCGCACGCTTTCGGGGATGGAATCGCTCGTGGAATCTGGCATGGGGCTCTCCGCGCTCAACAGTACATCTATGATGCTCAGCATGTGGATGTGTTTGCTCAGCCTGTCCCTTGCACAGGAAGTCGAAAGGGAGGAGGTGGCCCCGCGCCTGGAGCTGAGCTTTGGGTCCGGGCTGCTCTTTGTGGAGCAGGCCTTTGTCATCGATGGGCAGCCCAACCAGACGCAAGAGCGCGTGGTCCCAGTGCCCTCGTGGCTGCTGCTCGGGGAGTACATGTGGACCCCTCGTTGGTCGACTGCAGCCATGCTCAATGTGCCCCTGTCGACCGTGCGGCGCATTGACCGAAACGGCGAGACCTACGAGGAGCACTCCTCGGCGGCCGCCGGTCTTGGAGTGGCTTTTTCGCCAGTCAACCTCTCCGTATTTTCCCACTCCACTTTTAGGCCTCAAGTGGCGCTGCTGGCCGGCCGCACGATCAACGACCTGGAGAAGAACGTCTCCTTTCCCTTGTTGGTCACTCGAATGGTCTTGGTAAGCCCCTCGGGCACCAGTCTCTACGGGGGCGTGGCTTATGCCTTCCAAGAAGAGACCCTTGCCGTGATCTATGGCATCGGGCACCGCTTCTAAGGCCCACGGACGCTATCCCTGGACCTGGGCCGACTGCACAGGGCCGAGGGCGTCCAGCATCGCGCAACGGGTGGGCTGACGTGCCAGCTCTACTCGGATCAGCGGAAGCAACATCTCCAGCTCACGCCGGGCGGGCGGGTCCTTGGCCAGGTGCTCCATGTGCATCTGGAAGGGTAGGCCGTCCCCGTTCGAGGCCGCGATGTGCAGCAAACCCAAGCGCGCCAAGGGCTGGGGGCCAAAGTCCAGAGCCCGCTCCAAGTTCAGCTCGGCCTGTTGGAGTTGGCCGTTGAGGAGGTTGACCACCCCTATGCGCGCCTGGGCCGCGCCGGCTTGCTTGCTGCCCAGTCGATTGAACGCGTCCAGCGCGTCCCGGTAGAGCCCGAAAGACTCATCGAGTCGGCCGGTGCTGTGGCGGACTAGGTCGCCCTGCAGCAGCTCCGTCATTGCCAGAGTGTAGGGCTGTGCCTGCACACGTGCGCGTAGTCGGGCTTCTTGGAGTGCACGCGCTGCCAGGGGCGGCATCTCCAACTCCAGTGCGACCTCGGCCAGCTTGAGCCAAGCCAGGGCGGCCCATGGTGCCCGGCCGTCAAGGGACAGGGCGTCCTCGAAGTGACTGCCGGCCTTGCGGAAGGCGCCCAGCTGGAGCTGGGTCAGGCCCAGCTCGTACAGACACCGAGCGTGGAGCGTGTGGGTCACCAGGTTGCGCGCGCAGACCACGCCAGCCTGTACTTGCAGGGTCGCCTCTTCCAGCCGCCGGCGGTCGCGGGCAACGGCCGCCAGGTTCAGGCGGGCCAAGGCCTCGGTGTGGATCTGGCCTGCGCGCTGTGCTGCCCCTAGCGCCTTGGTGGCCAGTTCGTGGGCTTGCTCCAGCTCTCCCAGTAAACGGTGGGCATCGCAACTCACCAACAAGCCGCTGACTCTAGCCGGGGCGTCTGGACCTTCGCCCAGCCGGTTCAAGCACCGCTCGCGCTGCTGGATCAGGCGCAGGGACTGCTGCCACTCGCTGGTGGCCAAGCTCGCGTGTGCAGCGGTGAGCAGAGGCTCTAAGGCGTCTTCCACGTCTCCAGCAGCCATCAAGTGAGCCCCTTGGCGGGCAGGACTATGGACAAGGGCGGCTGCGCAAGCTCGATGAAGGCTGGCGTACTGCTCGCTGTCCTCGGCATCGCGCAGCAAGCTGCCGCGCAAGAGACTGTGGGCAAAGGACCAGCCCTGGGGCTCATGCCTGGCCAGACGGGCGCGCAGCAGAGCGTCGACCAGCGCCTCCGGCATCTCCATGCCCAGTACCTGGCAGGCCGCTCGCCAGTCCCTCTCGGAGACCTCTAGGCCCAAGAGCGCAGCGAGGCGCAGGGGCTGTGTCCAACGGAGGTTCTGGCGCAGGAGGCGACCGGTACGCTCTTTCCAGACTTGGTGCAGGTTGTCCGGCAGGCTGATCTGCAGTTCGCTGCGCAGGGAGAGACCCTCGGGGCCGCGCCGCAGAGCGCCTCGATCCAGCCAGGAGTCGACCAGCTGCACGGCGAAAAGTGGGTTGCCCTGGGTGGTCTCGGCCACCGTCTCGGCCGTCTCAGGGGACAGGTCCAGAGACTCCACCAGCAACTGTCGTTGCTCCGCACCCTGCAGTGGCTCCACCTGCACCGTGGTGCATTGGGCTTCCTGGCTCAGCAAGCGCAGCAGGTGGGGATTGCCCAGGCTCTCGTCCTGGATGGTCATGACCATCATCATTGGTAGCGGGGTTGCCCGGCGTGCCATGCGCAGAGCGAAGCGCAGGATGTCCTCGTTGTCATGGGCGTCGTCCAGCCAAGCGATGGTGGGGCCCTGGGCGCAGACCCGCTCCAGGTAGCGCATGCACAGGGCGTGGCGTTGCTCGCGGGCCAAGCGGTTCGGATGGGCCAAGAACTCCAAGAGATCCTGGTGCTCATGGGGATCTTCCATGCCCTGTCGCTGCAGGGCTTCTCGCAAGCGCTCCTCCAGATTGGACTCCCGGGTCCAGCGCAGGTGGCGGCGAATCAGACTGTGTAGCCCACCACTGGCGACCGAGGCGTAGAGCCCTTGGGCCAGACCCAGTTCTTGGGAGCGTTCGAAGATCCATCGGCTCAGGTGAGACTTGCCCACGCCGCTTGGACCACGCAGCACCAAGACTTGGGGTAGAGCGCTCTTCCCCAGCGAGGCCACCTGGGCCATGGCCTGCTCGCGGACTGTGTTCCGACCCACCAAGCGAGGTTGCCGCATTCGCTCCAGGCCACCCTGGGGGGCCGGGCGGTGGCAGGGCGTGACGGGCTCGCTCTGTAGTAGAGTGGGCAGACCCACTGGCGCTTGGCTGTGTCGCCGGCGAGCCGCGGGGCCAGCAGGAAAGGCAAGCAATGCCTTTCTGGCGTGTGCGGCGGCGCCAAAACGGTCTTGGGGGTCCTTGGCCAGCAGCGTGCGCAGCCAATCTTCCACGCCGCTCGGCAGTGTCATGCGTGGTCGGAAGGGCGGAGGCTCAGCGCTCAGGTGGGCAGCACGAACGGCTTCCTGGGGGCCACGGAAGACCCGTTGGCCTGTCAGCAGGCACCAAGCCAGTGCGCCCAGGGTGTACAGGTCTGTCCATGGCCCTTGATCTACCCAGCGCCGGCCGTGTTGCTCCGGCGCCATCCATGCGGTTGTTCCACCGCCAAGTGGGGCAGACTCCGTGCCGTCCAGGTGGCGCTCTTGCAGGTAAGCCAAGCCAAAGTCGGTCAGCTTGACGTGGCCGGCTTCGTCGAAGAGCACGTTGGCCGGCTTGAGATCCCGGTGGATCACGCCGCGGGCATGGGCGTGGGCCAGGGCTTCGAGAAGCTCCAGCATCCACTGGCGTGCTTGGGGCCAGGAGGGATGCATGCTCTCGGCAAGCGTGCCACCGGGCACGTATTCCATGGCCAACCAGGGAGTCCCGGTGGCCAGTTGCGTGCCTTGCGCCTCGTCACGCCGCACCAAGCCGTGGTCGTACAGGCCCACGATGTGTTCGTGGTCCAGTGCGGCGACCGCCCGGATCTCCGTGGTCAGGCCTCGCCGCATCATTCTGCCGCGTAGTCCATGTCGCAGAACCTTCACCGCGGCGACCCGGCCGTCCACATTCCGACGGGCGAGCCAGACTTCGCCCATGCCGCCTTGGCGGATGGGTCGAATCAGGTCGTAGGGTCCAAGCGTGGTGCTCATTCGACTCGAAGCATACGCTGTCTGCCGTACACCTCGATTCGAAGGTGCGTGGTGAGGTCAAGAATGGACGAGGCCTGGATCAAGGAAGTGGCTGCCCGGCACCAGCTGGATCCGGAGCTCGTGGATGCCCTGCGCTCCGTCATTCAGCAGGCCAGGGAAGGGGTTCACCCCGTCAGCTGGGAGGCGGGCTCGACCATTGACCTGACGGGGGAGGAGTTCTCTCTGCGCAGCAAGCCCCCGATCACATTGGGTCGCTACGAGCAGCTTGGTCTGATCGGTGAGGGGGGCATGGGCGAGGTTTTTCGAGTTCGTGACACCGAGCTGTCCCGTTCTATGGCTCTGAAGGCTTTGCGCGCACCCCTCTGCGCCAAGTCTGCGCAGCTCACGCGCTTCCGGGAGGAGGCCCAGGTCACCGCTCAGCTTCGCCACCCAGGTGTGGTCGCAGTGCACGAGTTTGGGCGTCTTCAGGACGGGCGCGTCTACTTCACGATGGAAGAGGTCCAAGGAAAGACTCTCAATGCGATCATTCGTGAGCTCCATGGTGCGAGCCATGGTGGAAGCTGGGGGGTGACCGACGGGGGCTGGACGCTTAGAAAGGTGGTCGAGGCCTTTCGCCGGGCCTGCGAGACGATGGCCTACTCCCATGCCCGCGGCGTGGTGCACCGCGACCTAAAGCCCAGCAACTTAATGCTGGGGGACTTTGGCGAGGTGCTGGTCTTGGATTGGGGCTTAGCCAAGGTGACCGGCCAAGTGGACCGCAGCTTGCCAGCCGGCCAGGGGGTGGTCACCGAGCGCAGCGTCTCGGGGAGCAGCCCCAAATTGACACGGGTCGGACGGGTCTTTGGCACCCCCGCTTACATGCCGCTCGAACAGGCGCGTGGTGCTTGGAAAGAGGTCGGCCCAGCCGCCGACGTGTACAGCTTGGGCGCAGTGCTCTACAAGCTGCTCTCCGGGCGCACCCCTTACCGCGGCCAAGATTCCCAAGATGTTGTCGACCAGGTGCTCGCAGGTCCGCCCAAGTCAATCGAAGAGGTGCGGCGTGGTCCGCCCATCCCAGAGGGCCTGACCGAGATTTGCGAGCGGGCCATGGCGCGAGAGATCAAGGACCGCTACCCGGACGGCGGGGTATTGGCCGCTGCGGTAGAGGCTTGGCTGGACGGCTCCATGCGACGTCAACGGGCTCTGCTCCGGGTGGGGGAGGCCAAGGGACTCCTGCCGCACGCTGAAGCGCTACGTCGACAAGCACGGGATCTGCAGTCCGGGGCCTTGGGGGCCTTGGAGTCCGTTCGAGGCCACGATCCCGTCACCGACAAGCACGTCGGCTGGGCGCTGGAAGATCAAGCCGCTCAAGCTCGGGCCCGAGCCGCTCTGCTGGAGTTGGACGCCCGCCGCGCTCTGCATGACGCCCTGAACCTCGACCCAGAGCTGCCCGAGGCCCACCAGGGTTTGGCCCGCATCTACCGGGAAATGATGGTGCAGTCGGAAGGGGGGCGAGACTGGCAGCGGGCCGGCGAGTGGGAGCGCTTGCTGCGCGACCACGACCGCGGCGAGCACGCAGAGTTCCTGGAAGGCCGCGGCACCCTGAGCATCCAGACCGAGCCTGCGGGGGCTGAGGCGGTGATCTACCGGTACGTAGAGCAGGGCCGGCGGCTGCGCGCGGAGCGGGTGCGCAGCTTGGGCACGACCCCCATGAGCCTGCGTTTGCCCATGGGGGACTACCTGGTGGTGCTCCACAAAGACGGCCACGAGAGCGTTCGTTACCCAGTCAGCATCGAGCGCGAGGGGCGGTGGGACAGTCTGGGCCCTGGCCAGGACAAGGTGACCTCGCTTGTGCTTCCGATCCAGGGGAGTTTGGAGGCGCAGGACCGGCACGTGCCCGGGGGGTGGTTCACCGCGGGGGGCGATCCCTTGGCTCCTTCGGCCTTGGCCCGAGAGCGGCTCTGGGTGGACCCCTTCGTGATGCGCCGAGACCCGGTGAGCAACGGGGAGTATTGCGCTTTCTTGAATGCCTTGATCGATGCGGATCAGGAGGCGCTGGCCGAGCGCTGCGCGCCGCGATTCGAGAACTTTCCCCTGCTAAAAATGGAGGGGCATCACTATAGCTGCCGAACGGACCTCAGCATGTTCGATGCCTCCCCCGACAAGCCGGTGGTCCTGGTGGACTGGCACTCGGCCAAGGCCTACGCGGCCTGGGTGGCGAAGGAGAGCGGTCTGCCCTGGCGTTTGCCGTTTGAGTTGGAGTGGGAGAAGGCGGCCCGAGGGGTGGACGCGCGCTGTTTCCCTTGGGGGAACTTCCTGGATCCCACATGGTGCAATATGCGTGAAAGTCTTCCTGAGCGACCCGCTGTGGCCAGCCCTGGTGACTTTGCGGCGGACGAGAGCCCTTACGGAATTCTTGGCCTAGCAGGTAACGTGATGGACTGGTGTGAGGACCGGTATCGCAAGGTTGGACCTGTAGTTCTCGCTGGTCGGGCTCTGCTGGTGAGCCAGCCAGGGAATGGCCCGCGCTCCTTGCGAGGGGGACACTTCCATGGGGTGGGCGAGATCAGTAGGGCCGCCCATCGATACCGGCTGGACCCCGGCTATCGTGGCACCATGATCGGGATCCGCTTGGTTCGCCCTTGTCCCTGAGGTCTTGTGTCCGAGAATTCCACCGTCCTGAGTTGTCCCCATTGCGCGGCTCCATTGGACGCCCAGCGGGTACTGAGTGACCCCTGGCGCGAACACGCCCACGGCGCACGTGTCTTTGGGGAGAGGCCCAAAGCAGGGCAGGCGCTCCGCTACGTACTGAGCTGCGGCAACTGCTTGGCTGCCCACGAGGTGCGGCTGGGCCCGGACACGCACTTGCAGACTTTGGCCACCTCCGAGCGCATGCTTGGCTTGGCTCGGGCAATCGAGGAGCTGCGCAACCCCTGGGACCTGGTGGAGGACATGCTCGTCGAGCCCTTTCAGGCAGAGCTCTTGGGCACGCCGGAGGTCTTCGCCCGCCTGCAGCCGGCGCTGGGCGGTTTTGTGCGCTTGCTCCGAAAGACCCGGGTGGACCTGCGCCCGGATCCCCCCGATCTGTCCGTACCGGTTGGCCCTCGCAACGTCTTCTCTCCCGAAAAGCTCACCCAGGGGCCGGTCCTGCCCTTGGCCTTCAAGCTCTTCCCGGTTGGATTGCGCAACGGCTTGCTCGTCGTTCGGCCAGACCGGATTCGGTCCAGCGACGGCCGCCAGTTGCCTTTGTTGGCGGTGCCTTTGGACTGGGTCAGGCGTCAGCCGGACGTGCGCTTGGACCCTGAGTTCTTCGTGCCGGCGCTGCCCTCTGGTGCCCGAATTGTGCACGCTGTCATGGTTGAGTCGGAGTCGGAGCCGGAGCCGGTGGTGCCGGAGCGTGTCAAGGCGCCTCCTCAGCGACCCCGCGACCCATTCGACCTGCCTGAGCCTGCGGGCTTGATCGCTCAAGTGGAGAAGATGAGCGCTCCGGAGACTTCGGTCCCTACGCCTGTGCAGACGGCCCGCTCTCGACTCATCGACGGTCACCTCGACCCCCAGGTCATGTCGGGTTGGAACGAGGATCCCTCAGACCCTGACTCTAGCTGGGCAGCCCGACCTCAACAAAGCACAGAGTTGGCAGAGGGCTTTGCAGCGCTGCTCAGCGAGAACCTGGGCGCACCCATCGAGCGCTTTACGGATCCCGACACCCGCTTGGCCCTCACGGTGCATGTCTACGCCACCCCGGACCACCCGAAGTGCGTGACGTTGATCAGCGACGGAATGCGTCGGTACAAGATGCCGGTGGTGGGCGTGGACACACCGCGGCGGGTAGAGCTGTGTTGGACCTTGAATAGGGATCTGATTCAGGGCATCGGGAGCTGGCCCGTGCAGCTCTTCATTCGCTTGGCCCGCATGCCTTTTGCCTCGCGCTCGGCGACTTGGCCTGGAGATGTGCTGGGCCCCTTGCGGCCTGGTTTTGGGGAGACCGGGTTCAAGGACGCGCTCCTGCTCACCCCTACCTTGCTGCCAGCGGCTCTGCGTGCCCCGCTCACCTCCGTAGGCCGCACAGATTTGTTGGCTGTGTGGCCCGTCTCGCGTGCCCACGCCATCCTCGCCGAACAGGGGGCGGCTCAGGACGTGCTTGCGAAGCTTGAAGCTCAGTGTCGGAGCGAGGCTTTCGCGCAGGGCGGCTGAACTTACTCGGCTGAACTGCTGAGCTGTCCAACTACTCGGCGGACAGGGTCAGATCCGCAAAAACGGGCAGGTGGTCGCTGGCGTCCTCGCACACCCCGCGGCCCACGCTGTCCCCGGCCAGGGGTAGGCTGCCTTCCAGGTGCTCGTCCATGCAGTCGAAGATCTGTGCGCCTGTGCTGTGCAGAGTGGTGAGCACGTAGTCGATGCGGCGGCCACTTCTTGGGCGTGTGCCTAGATCGCCGTCGAGTTGGCTGGCCTCGAGCAGGACCAAGCCGCGGTCAAAGAAGGGCTGGAAAGGATCGGAGAGGATGCCCTCGCCGTCCAAGCGCGACTGCAGATCATCGCCCAGCTCGTAGCTACTGGGCAGCCCGCCTGGGGCCCGGGTCCAGGTTCCAGGCTCGTCCGGCATGTCGGTGATCTCCGCGTTGAAGTCACCCATCACGACCACCCGCGAGCCAGCCTGGGCTGAGCCTTGTCCAATCCGTACAGCGTCGATGGTGCGCCTAAAGATGTCGTCTTCGTCAAAGCCCGACTTGAGGTGCACGCTGAGCACCGAGACCTCTAAGCCGCTCTCCGGGCCGATGATGCGAAGCTCTGGGGCCCATCGGGTCAGCTCTTTTGCGCCTGGGTACAGACTGGCGCTGCTGTGGATGGTCGTTCCCGCCACGTCCCAGCGTGTCATCACCGCGTTTCGGATACCGCCAAAGTCGTTGTCGTCGGGCAGCAAAAGCGTGTAGCCCATGTCGTTGGCCAGCTCCTCAAGCGTGCTGTCCTGGCCTGTATCGATCTCGTTCAAGGAGTAGACATCGGCGTCGAGGCGCTCAAGGACGGCCCGGGTGTCGGAGAGCTCCTCACTTCCGCTTTCGCCCAGAGACTCCACGTTCCAAGTGGCGACCCGAAGGCTGTCTGTGGGGGGGGGACCGGTCTCTACGAGAGGGCCATGGGAGTCGGTGCACGCAAGCAAAAGCAGAAGCATGTCGGGTCAATACCCTGCTTGGGGGCAAGCCTGCATGCTCTGCTCTTGTCTGCTCTGAGCTTTCCGAGGAGTGGATGGGCTTCCTCCTCGGGCCGATCTTGTTAGATTGCGGGCATGCAGAAGCCCCTGTCCATCCAGCCGATCACTCCTCCACCAGCCCAGCAGCGGGTCAGCCGTCAGGCGGCCTTCGCCGATGAGGGTGAGAAGCGGAACCGCTACCACTTGCCCACCTCTCTGGACTCCGCGAGTCCGGTGGGCTTTCGCATGCGTGTTCCGCTGTCCACGGCCCAGGTCAACGCAGTGCTCCCACTGCTCTGCTTGGAGCGGCCCACGGCCTTTGTCGCGGGGGCCGGGCCCACCGAGCAAGAGCTCTTTGAAGAGGCAAGCTTGGGTGTGCTTTCTTCCCGTCAGTCCACCAACTTTCGGGGCCATCGGCAGGTCACTGTTGGGCCAACGGAGTCCAAGCGCGTCGCCGAGCTGCTGCGCTCCGTGGACCACCTGGAAGGGTCAGTCTTGGAGGGGGCGGCCTACACCCACATCTGCTTGGCCCGGCCTTACCGCACGCCCTTCACCTTCCTGCTGACTTTTATCGGTCACAAAAAGGGCCTGTCCCTGGGCACCGTGCCTCTGCGTGGCATCCGCAAGACCCTCTGGCACGAGGACGACATCCCGACCATTGGCTACCTGCAGCACCTGCACCTGGGCATCTGGATGGACGCCATGGAGCGGGCGTCGCTGGTTGCAAGCCAAGGTACCCGCCGGGCAAATGTCTTCTCCGCTCCCTTCTGCACCGAGGCGCGCCGCAAGCAGCATGCAGCGATCAATGCCGAGCTCGAGGCCATGGTTGGCATGACTGACCGGGAGCGCCGCTTGGGCTGGCGTGTTCACCTGGTGACACAAGTCGGTACAGTCCCGCAGCCGGTCTCGCTGCCTAAGGATACCTGGAGAAAGCTGGGCGCGAACCTGCTCTCCTTCCGCTCCGAGCGCATCCAGCCGGGCGTGAACCAAGAGGAGAAGGCGCCGCCGTCCTACCAGTCCCGTCAGGACATGGACGTGAGTGACGACACCGCGTTTCAGGCTGGGCGCGCTGGCTACAATGCCTTCGCCCACTGGGCGGGAGTGGACCGAGAAAAGGCAAAGCAGCTCCTGCTGATGGAGCGCGTGGACGTGCTCACGGAGCAGGGCAAGCAGCGCCTGCGGGCGATTCGTACCGAGCTGGGGGACATCACCGACCGGGTGGTGGACAACATCCCTCTCTGGGCCGACCTACCTACCGGAAAGCTGCTCAGCTCTTCGGCTTCGCGGGGCCGCAAGGCCTTTGCGCTGGCCGGTCAGCGCATCTATATCGGCGGCTTGGATAGGAACGATGTGGAGGCGTCGGGCCTGGAGTGGAACCAGGCAGTGCGTGCGTTTGGCGCGGCCGCTGCCCGCTCCGCGCTCTACTGCGAGCTGGCTGGGGTCACGGAGCTGCCGGCGGACTGCGATCTGCTGGCTGGCATCTGCCTAATGGCCGGTCCGGTGAACCAGAACGATGTGGGCAAGCAGTTCTTTGAATACAAGGACCTGCTCGCCAACGCCTACCCAGGAAAGGAACCCACTAGCCTGCTGGTCTGGACACTAAAGGCCAAGACTGTGGCTGACCCCATCGGGAACGAAGAGCAGCTGATGAACCCTGCCCGCAAGGGTGCCTTGGTAGATCTGCGCTGCGCCCCTCACGATGTGGTCGCGACGCGCAGCGGCGCGAGCCTAAAGGCGATGCGCAAGCGCGAGGGCCGCGTCAACGCGGAGCGGGCCTTTGGCGAGGTGGGCAACTTCGTGGTGGACGCCCAGGGCAAGGAGATCCCGGGCAACCGCGGCTCAGCCTGGCCTAGAGCGTGGGCAGAAGAGCTGGTGTGGCCGGTGGAGACATGAGCGATCGCCAGCTGGACTTTGATGTGCCACCCCAGATCTCCCTCTCCAAGCTTCTGC
>JBLHMA010000092.1:0-15053 GCA_047621545.1 Cognaticolwellia sp.
CTCGTCGACGAGACGTGGGATGAGATCTCCGCCGATCTCGGTACCCTGGAGCGCGGCATGCCGTACCCGTAGGTCGCCGATCTCCTCTCCACCGCTCAACCACTTGTCCAGAACCTGAATGTCTGCGCCCATGGCCCAAAGGGCCTGCAGCACGCCATCACGGGTTGGATTGAGACCGACCCCGCGAAGCACCAAGTCGGAGCCCGGGGTGATGGACGCAGCGACCAAAAAGAATGCGGCCGAAGAGATGTCGCCCGGGACTTGAATGTCCACGGCCTGGAGCTGCTGGCCGCCGGGTAGCTCAAGCCCACCAAGGCCGTCCATCTTTAGGTCGGCCCCCATCGCCTTGAACAGCCGCTCGCTGTGGTCTCTGGAGAGGGACGGCTCGGTGTAGTCCAACACCCCCTCCGCCCCCAAGGACGCCAACATCAGGGCCGTCTTGACCTGGGCCGATGCCACCTTCGAGGTCATCTTGCCGACGCGCAGCGGGCCCCCACGGACGCTGAGTGGGGCCATCTTGCCGCCGTCCCGTCCATCGAATCGTGCCCCCAGTTGACTGAGCGGGACCGTGACCCGTGCCATTGGCCGTCCCCGCAGGTGAACGTCCCCAGTGAGCACCGCATACAGGTCCTGTCCAGCCAGCAGGCCCGTGAGGAGGCGAATGCTGGTGCCGCTGTTCCCGCAGTCCAGGACATCCGCTGGCTCCAGCAAGCTTCCCCCCCGACCGGTGACCAAGATGTCCTCTCCCGAGGTCTCGATCTGCACACCGAGCTGCGCCATACAGCGCCGCGTGGCCTGGACATCCAAGGCACCGAGCAGCCCGCTGACCCTGGCCTGACCGTGAGCGATTCCATTGAAGATCAGGGAGCGGTGCGAGATGGACTTGTCACCCGGGACACGAAGCGCTCCGCGCAAGGCGGGCCCAGGAGAAAACGTCAGCTGCTCTTTATCGCTCACGCCGGCTCCAGATGTCCGCCCAGCTTGCGGAAACGGTCATAGCGGTCCGACTTGATCTCCTCCGGGCCCATGGCCGAGAGGGCATCTAAGTGACGGCGCAACGCCTCTCCCAGACTTGCGATCGCCGCTTGGTGGTCCCTGTGAGCGCCACCCGGAGGCTCGGCGACGATCTCATCGGCCACACCAAAGCCCAAGCAGTCCTCGGCTGTGACGCGCAGGGCTTCCGCGGCGGTGGGTGCCTCGGCCCGGTCACGCCAAAGAATAGCAGCGCAGCCTTCCGGAGAGATGACCGAGTAAACCGCGTTCTCCATCATCAAAACCCGGTTCCCTACGCCGACAGCCAAGGCGCCACCGCTCCCACCTTCTCCGATGACCACACAGATGATAGGCACGGTCAAAGTGCTCATCTCCATGATGTTCCGAGCGATGGCCTCGGCCTGCCCGCGTGCCTCGGCGTCGATTCCGGGAAAGGCGCCCGAGGTGTCGATGAAGCAGAAGATAGGCCGGCCAAAGCGGTTGGCCAACTGCATCATCCGCAGGGCCTTGCGATAGCCCTCGGGACGGGCCATTCCGAAGTTGTGGCGCAGGTTTTCCTTGGTGTTCCTGCCCTTCTGATGGCCCATCACCATGACGGGGGTGTCCCCGAACCAGGCTTGGCCGCAGACGATGGCCGCATCCTCGTGTCCCGCCCGGTCGCCTTTGAGTTCGCGAAAGCCGGTGAACAGGCCGTTGACGTAATCCAGCGTGTAGGGCCGATGGGGGTGCCGCGAGAGCTGGGTGCGCTGCCAGCGAGAGAGATCCGAGAAGATCTGCTCCTGGAGGCGCTCCGCCTGCGCTGTGAGCTGGGCGATGGACGCCGACAGGTCGAGCCCGTCACTCTCCTGCATGGTCTGCAGGGTCTGGATGCGCTTCTTGAGCTCCACCAGGGGACGCTCGAACTCCAGGACCATGTCCATTGGGGACCTCCATCAGGACCTCGGGCTTATCCGAGGCCTGCTATAGGGGCTACCCCTGGGGTACACCGTCGATTAGCACACTGCCGTCCAGAACCTCGACCTCCACGGGCACGCCAGCCGGAATGTACAGGCTGGAGTCCACCGCACAACCCACGGGGACCGCACAGCTCATCTCCAAGGTCAGGGTGCCTCGGTCTACACGGGTCTCCAAGACATGCAGACCAGGCTGGCCTACCAGAGTCCGCTCCACCCGCACCTTGGACGCTGAGGATGTCCAGATTGCGACGTCTCCCTGCTCCACGAAGACCTCCACACGCTCTACAGGTTCCTCGATCTGGAAGGCTTCTTGCACGCTGGCGTCCTCGCATGCCACCAGAATTCCGGCAGAGAGCAAGGCCGCGATGGCTGGGGCGATTGTGATTCTGGCGATGGACATGCCGCGTCTCCGTCTGTGCTCTCTTTGACACCGAAGGGACGGGGGGGCGTGACCAGGCATTCAGTCCTTTGGGGAACCGAAAGCTTTTTCAGCCGCGCGCATGACCCGGTCTATGTCCCCACCATCGATGGGCTCGAAGCCACCAATGGACCGGAACATAGTGCGCTGCTTGCGGGCGAAGCGGCGGGTGTCCCGCTGGGTGAGGCGCAGGGCCTCGGCTGGGTCCAAGTCATCGAGGAGCTGGGCGCTAAGCCACTTGTATCCAAGGGATTTCATCGGCTTTAAGGCTGGGGTAATCCCAGCGTCGAGCAGTCCCTGGACCTCCCTGACATACCCGGCCTCCATCATGGAGATGACCCGAGTATCGATGCGTTCTTTGATGTCTTGTCGGTCCAGCATTAGCCGAATGGCGGCGTGGCGCGGGACACTGAGATCGTGCTCGGCGTGGATCTCCGAGAGCCGCCTGCCGGTCATTCGAAAGACCTCCAGGCCTCGCAGCACGCGAACCCTGTCGTTGGGATGGAGGCGTTCAGCCAAGACCGGGTCTTGCTCCTGAAGCAGACTGTGGGGGTCCTCCAGCAACTCAAACTCGGCCCGCAGACTGGGGTCACTGGGCGGCGCCGGTGCCAAGCCGGTCAACAAGGCTCGGATGTAAAATCCTGTGCCCCCGGCCACCACGACACGCGCATGATCTGCGATCAGCGCATCGCAGTCTTGAGCGAAGTCTGCTGCGTTGTAGGCTTGGTGCGGATCCCGAATGTCCACAAGATGGTGGGGCCACCTCGCCTGCTCCTCCGGCGTAGGTTTCGCGGTTCCGATGTCCAGTCCGCGGTAGACCTGCATGGCGTCCGCCGACACGATGACGGCTCCAAAGGCGTCGGCGACTGCAGTAGCCGCAGCGGTCTTTCCAGTGGCCGTGGGGCCGCCCAACACAAGAATGGTCATGGCACCCTCCGGTCCAGTTCCCCTCCCTCAATCCGCAGGGCCAAGGACTGGTAATCCAGCTTCCGCAGTTCCTTTGTCAAGGCCTTGAGTTCAAAGGGCGAGAAGGTCTTGGGCGTCCCAGCCAGAGCGGTCTGAACCAAGAGCGCGTTGACCTCCCCTCCATCCGCCAGCCCGCGTACCATCGACTGCAGATCGCCGCGTGCGGCGGCCGGTGGCAAGGCCATCACAGCAAAGCTGCCCTCCCCGTAGTCCTCTATGCGCAGGTAGCTGGGAAGGTCTGAGAGCCGTGCAAGTAGGCCCTTTGCCGCAGCCTGTGGCAGGTCGATCAGCAAGGGGGTGAGCAGTGGACGAGCCGTCAGCGCCCCGCTCTGCAGCTTGTCCACCATGAGTGCACTCTGAACGCTGGCCAGGGAGAAGATGAGCAGGTCCGTGCCGTCCTCGCAGAGGAAGCGCCCGCAGCTCAGAGTGCACAGGGCACGAAGGCCCGACGGGGGGACGGGACGTGGTCTGGGAGTGGATCCTGCCTCAACCTGAGTGATCCCCCACGCTGCGCCGGGCTCTGCGACAGCCTGCTGAGGCGCGTTCCTCTCAAGCGAGGCCACCTTGGGCTCCGTTGGCTCGGCGGGCTCCGCTGGCTCGCCAGACGGCACACCTAAAATCATCTCCGGTTGGTCTTGTGGTGAGGGCCCGGTACGACCTGCAAGCCCGACGGTCTCTGGCCGGGTAAAACCCAAAGCCTCTTGGCCTGCGAGGGGAGCGCGCTTCACGAAGGGCTTGGTGCTCTGCAGCCCCCTCTTGTCCAGCGCTGAACGCACGCCCTCGCTCACCGCCTCGAACAGGTCCTGGCCGAAGCGAAAGCGCACTTCGGTCTTGGCTGGGTGGATGTTTACGTCTACGTCCTCTACAGGCAGGCGCACTTCCAAGACGACCACCGGGTAGCGGCCGCGGGGGACCAGGTTTCTATAGGCCTGGTTTATCGCCCGGCGAAGCGTCAAATCACGTACATAGCGCCCGTTGACATACAAGTGCATCGCGCCACTGGCGCTGGCCTTGTGCACGCCCACTGGACTGAGCAGCCCTTCCACCTGCAGAGTGCCGCTTGAGAAGCGCACCTCGAAGAGCTGGTCTCCGTGGGTCTTGAGCAGGTCCCGGGCCCGCTCGGCCCGCGTCTCAACCACCGGCGCGCTGAGCACGGTGCGCCCTTCGTGCTCCACCTTGAAGCCCACGCTCGGACGCACCATCGCCTCACGCAGTACCGCCTCTACGCAGTGGCCCAGCTCGGTTGGGACCGTGCGCAAGAACCCACGTCGAACCGGGATGTTGAAGAAGAGGTTTCGCACGGTGAGCCGTGTCCCGACCGGCGCCCCGGTCGGCTCCGGCTTTCGCATTCTACCGCCCTCCACTACCACCCTAAAGCCTGCCTCCGCCGACGCAGGACGAGAGATAATCTCCACCCGCGCGACGCTGGCGATGGACGGCAAGGCCTCCCCTCGAAAGCCCAAAGTGTGGACCCGCCCCAGGTCTTCTTCTCCCCGAATCTTGGAGGTGCCGTGCCGCTCGATGCACATCAAGACATCATCGGGATCCATGCCCGAACCGTTGTCCTGAATACGTATGAGCTCCCGGCCGCCGGCCCGAAGCTCCACCTCCACGCGGGTCGCCCCGGCATCCAAGGCGTTCTCCACTAGCTCCTTGACCACGGAAGACGGGCGCTCCACAACCTCGCCAGCGGCGATCTGGTTGACCAGATGGTCCTCGAGGATACGGATTCGTCCCACTAGTCTTCTTCGTGCTCCTCACCTGGACGGCGCTTGCGCTTGATCTGCAAACGCAGAGGGGTTCCTTCGAAACCGTACTGCTCACGCAGGCGATTCTTCAGGTAGCGCTTGTAGCTCTCCTCTACACCGTCCGGGGTGTTGGAAAAGATGACGAAGGTGGGTGGACGCACACGCACCTGGGTCATGTAGTTCAGGCGAACTGGGCGGTTGTAGCGCTGAGGCACCGAGTGGTTGGTGACAGCCAATTCCAAGAAGCGGTTGCACTCCGAGGTGCTCAAGCGCTTGTTGAACTGCTCGTAAATGCGCTCCACGTTCTCCAGGATGCGGTGGCACCCCTTGCCGGTCAGGGCGGAAATGTAGAGCACAGGGGCCCACTTGGTGTGCGGCATCAGCCGATCAAACTCGTTCTCCACGACCTTGACGTTGCGGTCGGGGTCCTCACGGACCTTGTCCCACTTGTTGACCAGGATCACCAGGCAGCGGCCGCGGTCGATGACCACTCGGGCCAAGCGAGCGTCCTGCTCCGTGATGCCTTCCTCGCCGTCGATCATCAACAACGTGATGTGGCAACGCTCGACGCTTCTGATGGCCTGAGAGACTGCGAAGCCTTCGAAGTCCTTTGAAATCTTGCTCTTTCGGCGAATTCCAGCGGTATCCACGAAACGCCAGGTCTTCTCTCCGTCGCTCCAGACCGAGTCGATGGAGTCCATGGTCGTGCCCGGCTGATCGGCCACGATGTGCCGGTCCTTGCCAATCATGCGGTTGACCAGCGTGGACTTGCCGATGTTGGGACGGCCAACGACTGCGATACGCAGCTCGTCGGTCTTCTCCAGGTCATCCTCGGGCTTGTCTGGTGCCATGGGAACCAACTCGATGACCCGCTCCATCAGTTCACCAACGCCGTTTCCGTGCTCGGAGCTCAGGGCGAAGAGCTCCGGCAGTCCCAACGAGTAGAAGTCCATGGCCCCATTTTCCTGCTCGAAACCTTCGACCTTGTTGCAGGCCAGGAGCACGGGCGTGTTGGTCGTGCGCAGCAGACGGGCCACTTCTGAGTCCATCGGGGTCACGCCAGCACGCACGTCAACCACGAAAATGATGACGTCCGCCTCATCGATCGCGGCCAAAGCCTGCTCGCGCATGGAACGGAACAGGTCGGTGTTGCTCTCAGGCTCCAGGCCACCCGTATCGATCAGGATGAGCTCCCGCTCGAAGCGATCGGTTGTGGCGTAGTGACGGTCGCGCGTCACTCCGGGGGTGTCGTGCACAATGGCTTTGCGCTCACCCACTAGACGGTTGAACAGCGTGGACTTGCCCACATTGGGGCGGCCAACCAGTGCGATCACTGGGACCTTGTCGACGCTGGGTGTTTGACTGGTCATTATTTCCTTGTACTCAGCCCGAGCTCGCGCAGAATACGAGGGTTCTCGCTCCACTTTGGCTGGCAGCTAACGTGCAACTCCAGGTGCACGCTGCACCCCAGGAGCTTGATGATGTCCTTGCGGGCCATGGTCCCGATGCGTTTGAGCATCAGGCCACCCTTCCCGATAACGATGCCCTTTTGAGAGGGCCGTTCGACCAAGATGCGGGCCATGATGTGCACCCGGGGCTTGGCCCCATCCCGCTGCTCTTCGTCGAACTGCTCGACCTGGACCGCGATGCTGTACGGCAGCTCCTGGTCCAGCAAGTGAAAGAGTTTCTCGCGGATGAGCTCGCTGACCACGAACTTCTCCGTGCCATCGAGCATCTGATCCTTGGGGAAATACGCGGGCCCCTGAGGCATCAGGCCTGAGAGGCTTTCCATCAGGTCGTCGACCCCAGTCCCCTTCAAGGCAGAGGTTGGGATCACCGCGTGGAACTCCGCTTGGTCTTTCCAAGCATCGATCACAGGGAGGGACCAGACTGCATCGACCAGATCGACCTTGTTCAGGCCGAGCACGATCGGCACACCAGCCTTTTTGCACAGCTCCAGGAGCACTTGCTCGCCGGCCGACAGCACGTCTTTCCCTCTCTGAGCTTGAGAGACTGCGGGCACCAAGTCCACCATCAGAAGAACAGCGTCCACCTCTTTGAGGGTGGACTCGATCTCGCGAACGATGGCCTTGTTCAGGGAGCTTGTGGCTTTGTGGTGGCCTGGCGTGTCTACCAGGACCATCTGCAGGGTCTCGGTGTTGTGGATGCCCACCACCCTGTTCCGGGTGGTCTGAGCCTTGCGGGACATGATCGACACCTTCTCGCCCAAGATCTGGTTGAGGAGTGTGCTCTTTCCCGTGTTCGGACGACCAAAGATACCTACGTATCCGCTGCGGTGGTCCGGGCTTTCGCTGCTTGTGGTGCTCACGTGAGCTCCCCTTCTAGCAGCACCAAGGCTGCCCGAGCGGCCCGTGACTGGGCCTCTTTGGTGGAATGTCCTTCCCCGCGCGCCAACTCTCGCTCTCCAAGAGACACCGAGAATACGAAGCGACGCTTATGGGCCGGGCCGCTTGTCTCTAACAGGCTGTACTCAGGCGTCTGTCGCCACTTTTCCATGACAAGCTCTTGGAGGGCACTCTTTGGGTGCCGTCCGTAGCCTGCCGGATCCGTAATTACAGACAGCGCATCTTCGAAATGCTCCGATAGCACACGCTGGCAGGCGCTCATTCCACGATCCAGGAATAGCGCCCCCATGGTGGCCTCGAAGGCGTCAGCGAGCAGGGATGCTTTCTGGCGACCATCCTTCTCCTCGCCCTTGCCCAGTACCAGCAAAGGCCCCAGATCCAGCCCCTCCCCAAGCGAGGCCAGGAAGCTCTTGTTCACAAGACGCGCTCGGATCCGCGACATGTCGCCTTCGGCTGCCCTACCAAAACGCCGGTAAAGCAGCTCCGTGATGCAGAGCTGTACGACGGCATCCCCCAGGAACTCCAGCCGCTCATTGTGAGCTGGTGCAAGCCCCTCTTCGGCTGCAGATCGGTGGCACAAAGCCTGCTCCAGCAGTGACCTGTCCCCGAACTGCACCCCAAGGCGCTCTTGAAGCTCCTCAATGCCCATTTATTCTGCCCCCACTGCACGGCGAATCCAGCCGCCACCCAAGACTTGGTCCCCCTGATACAGCACCACGGCCTGCCCCGGTGCTACCGCCCAAACGGGTTCATCGAAGCGCACAGTGACTAGCTTCTCGCCGTCATCGATGGTCGCAGACACCAAGTGCCCGTTGTGTCGGATGCGCGCCATTATCGGCTCGCCGGCCGCTGGACGTGACATCCAGGTCCACCGACTGGCCACCAGCCCATTGTGCCAGAGGCCCTCGGCGCCGCCAACGACTACGCGCTTGGTCTCTGGCTCGACCCGCTCCACATAGAGCTTGAAGGGGGCAGCGATGCCCAGCCCACGGCGTTGACCAACGGTGTACCGCCAGTATCCCTTGTGCTTGCCCAGGACCCGGCCGCTGCTGTCCACTATGTCGCCGCTGCCGTCCAGCTCAGGGTGCTGTTCCGCGATGAAGCGTCCATGGTCCTGGTCCGGAATGAAGCAAATCTCTTGGCTCTCGGCCTTGTCGGCGTTCACCAAGCCAAGACGGTGGGCGTGCGCGCGGACCTGGGTCTTGGTCAAGCCCCCCAGTGGGAACAGGGTGCGTGAGAGCGCCTCGTGGCTCATAGGGAACAGGAAATAGCTCTGGTCCTTGTCGTGGTCCACCGCACGAGCCAAGCCCGGCCCAGGCGTGATCTGCGCGTAGTGACCTGTCGCCAAACTCTCTGCGCCCAATGCCATGGCGCGGTTGAGCAGCACGCGGAACTTGAGCACCCCGTTGCATTGAATGCATGGGTTCGGTGTGGCGCCCGCCAAGTAGGTCTTGGTGAGGTCTTCCATCACGGCCTTGCGAAAGGCCTCGCGCAAGTCCAAGACATGGAATGCGATTCCCAGGCGGTCTGCAACCGAGCGAGCATCCAGAGCGTCGTCCATTCCACAGCAATGCCCCGCTTTGTCCGGATCCGGTGCGTCGTGCAGCTTCATATGCACGCCAATGACCTCGTGGCCCTGCTCGTGAAGGAGCGCGGCCACCACACTGGAGTCCACTCCGCCGCTCATTGCTGCGACTACCCTTGCCATGATTCACTCCCAAGGGCGCGTTGGCGCGCCACGACGACCTGAAGGGCCTCTATCGCACGGGTGATGTCCTGTGCGGTGGTGGACCAGCCGAGGCTCAAGCGCAAGGCTGAGTGCTCAATGCCCATAGCCAGAAGCACCGTGCTGGCATTGGCAGCTCCGGAGGCGCAAGCTGAGCCTGCAGAAGCACACACGCCTTCTAAATCCAAGCCGACAACAAGCATGTCGGACTGGATGCCTTCGAAGACAACATTGCAGGTGTTCCAGAGGCGTGGTGCCCCTCTCCCACTGACGCGCCCCCCCAGTGCCACACAGGCGGCCTCGAGACGGTCCCGGTGGGCCTTGGTCTCCGCTGAGTGCGCCAAGGTAGCAACCACGCCCAGAGACGCGATAGGCGCCGGATTCAGTGTCCCTGCGCGAAAACCGCGCTCTTGCCCGCCCCCATGAGAGTTCGCTTGGAGGTGTCTGCCCTGGCGCCGAAGCAGCGCGCCAGCCCCCTTCAAGCCGCCGGCCTTGTGGCCCGTGACGGTCATGTACTCCCAGTGCTCTGGAGCGGCGTGGCGTCCTACAAGCTGCGCGCAGTCCAAATGCAGGGGTACTCCGGCTGCCTGGCTCAGCGCGTGAATTGCGGGTGTGTCCTGCAGGACGCCGGTCTCGTTGTTGGCCGCAAGAACACTGAGCAGCGCCGCTCCCTTGGAGAGTTCTTCCTCCAAGAAGGCCAAGTCCAAGCGTCCATCGCGGTCAACCGGGATTACGTTGCCTCCGCGTAGTTGCACCGGCTCCAGCACGCTTGGGTGTTCCGTGGCGCTGCAGAGCACACGGCCCTGGGCTCCCAACACCACCAAGTTGTTCGCTTCGGTCGCCCCCGAACAAAACACCACATCCTTTGACCGGGCTCCTGCCCAGGCAGCCAACTGCCCACGGGCGTGCTCCACCGCTGCATGGGGTGCACGCGCCAAGCTGTGCGCAGACCCGGTGTTTGCCCATTGGGTCGTGATGAGCGGCATCGCCGCCTCCAACACCCCTGGGTGAGGCGGGCTGGTGGCGTTGTGGTCCAAATAGATGGGGGATTCCGACACGGTCTACTCGTTAAGCTGGCGTGCATAACCCCCAGGGACGCTCAAGCCACCGTCGGCATCGGCATCCCCTGGGACCGATACGTATACAAAGGGCCGAATCGCCAGTAGCTTCGAGGGGCCGATCCCCTTGACTCGCTCGAGGGAGTCTACGCTCCCAAAGGCTCCTCGCTTCGCGCGGTCCAAGACGATGGCAGCGGAGGTGGCCGTCCCCACCCCCGGCAGGGCCTGAAGCGCTTTGGCGTTGGCTCGGTTCAAATCGAGCACGCCTGAGCGGGCAAGCTCAGTCTCAGGAAGCTTCAGAACGGCGTAGGGGACTACTACGGGAGGAGGAAGGCCACCTTGGGCACCTCCCACCAAGAGCAAGCTGCCCAATGTGCAGACCAGCCCGATTAGCCCCGGCAGCGTGGCTCTCACCCGCGTAGCAACCGTAAGCTCTCAACGAGATCCTGTGACTTGGCACCAGTGCCTATGATGCTTGCTATCCGCCCTTCATCTTGATCTGCGAGCAGCACCACCAAGTGGTCGTTCGGCAGGAGCTCAGGGAAGAGCTCCGACCACTCGATGAGGGTCACACCCAAGCTGATGTGCTCTTCCAAGCCAAGCTCCACCAGCTCACTCTCATCCCCGAGACGGTACAGGTCCGCATGAACCATTGGTAGTCGCCCCTGGTCATAGAGGGACAGGATAATGAAGGTCGGGCTGCGAACGCGGTCCTGAACATTCAGGCCATCTCCGACTCCCTGGGCCAGGGTGGTCTTTCCAGCACCAAGCTCCCCCTGGAGTGCCAGGACCAAGCCTGGATAGGCCAGTTCAGCGATCTGCCGCCCCAGGTCTTTCGTGGCCTGGGCGTCATTCAAGTAGGTCTTCATGCCATCTGAATGACCGGCTTTCGAGGACTGCGCAAGTGGCTGGAGCGGGCTTCACCGATATGCATAGGGGTCGCACCCGCCAATCCGCTCACAGGGCCGCTTCAGCAGCTCCTTCGCATAAGTAAAGCCCTTACATTCACCCAGATGCTCGGGGGTGCGAGATCCTCAGATGCGGGCAATCGCAGCTACGACAAAGTCGGCCAGACCAGCTGCCAAGCGCTCCGCTGTACCCTGGTCCCGTGCCTCTACCAAGACTCGAAGCTTGGGCTCGGTACCCGAGTAGCGCAGCAGAACCCGTGTGCCGCCGTCTGCTAAGGCCTCCTTCTCAGCCTGGGCCAGGCCGGAGATCTCCTCCAAAGGAGGCTTGGAGCTGACGCGAACATTGACTAGGCTGGACGGATCGGGCTCCCAGTCCTCCAAGTCCTTGGTGATGTCCTGGCTGCGCTCCAAGCACTTGAGTGCCGTGAGCATGCCATCGCCGGTGGGAAAGCCGCCCGGCACCAAAACGTGGCCGGAAGGCTCTCCACCCAGGCCCCAACGCTTGGTGCGAAGCACCTCAGCCACTTGACGGTCGCCCACGCCTGCTCGCACGAAGGGGATGTCCTCCTCGGCCAGCCGTCGCTCCAGCGCTGCGTTGCTCATTACTGTCCCAACCACGCCCTGTGGCCCGCGGAGCAGCCAGAGGATGGCGTCTCCGTCCAAGATGCGCCCGTTGCGATCGACAAGTACGCAACGGTCCGCGTCCCCGTCCAAGCAAATACCGAGATCGCAGCCCTGCTCCACAACTACCTTGGCCAGATGCTCCGGGTGTACTGCCCCGCAGCCCCGGTTGATGTTCTCTCCGTTTGGCTCCACATTGATCGCGTGGACCTTGGCACCCAGCCGCTCCAGAATCTGGGGAGCAGTCTGGTAGGCGGCACCATTGGCGCAATCCACGGCGATCTTGAAGTCGTGCAGCCAGAGGCCGCGAACTTCGTCCTGAAGGATGCGCAGGTAATCATCCAATCCGGTGGTCACCCTGCGAACTCGGAGCGTTGCACCCCAGTTCCAGGTGGAAGAGTTCCCCTGAACTTCGAGCCTAGCTTCCTGTTCTAAACTTGGCTTTCGCCCGCTGGACAGCAGAACCTTCACACCGTTGTCCTGCCAGGGATTGTGGCTGGCGGTGATGGATAGCCCCCCTACCCCCTTGCCGTCCGCCAGAATCGCGCTGATTGCAGGAGTGGGCAGCACACCCAGATCGATGACCTCGCCCCCAAGACCTGCCGCCAGTGCCTCGACTAACTCTGGCCCGCTCTGGCGCGTGTCACGCACGAAGAACACGGGGCCATCCCCAAAGAACTCCCGCAGCGCAGCCCCAAGTCCGCGGAGCGCGCTCTCGGTGAGGGGGGGGACTCCCCACTTGCCGCGAATGCCATCGGTTCCGAACAACTTCATTGGTCTATGGGCTCCACATCGACTTTTGCCGGTTCCAAGGTAGCAAGCTGCAGGGTATCGCCACCGGGGTGCACGATCTCTAGGCGGGGCTCGGGGGCCTGAGCCACTCCTACTGACAAGGGTGCTCGATCCAAGTCTCCTGGTAGCACGACCATGACCGTGAGCGCATCTACTTCCAGTGCCGACAGCGCTCGAACTGGTCCCTCAAGAACAACGCTCACAGTCTCTTGTACCGGTCGCCAACCGGGGTCTCTACACACCACCGGCACTTTCGTGAAGGTTCTTGTGCTGTTGACTGCTTGGATACGCAAGCTGGCGCGAACCGTGCCTGGCACTTTGAGGCTCAGTGGCGGAGGCAGGTCCAGTGAGATCTCCCGCTCGGTGTCTTGGCTCAACCCGTCGATCACCAGTGCCCGCGTCATGACTTTATCCAACTTCTCCACGACCGAGGCCGGTCCGATCACACTGACCTCGCTGGGCTCCATTATGACCTCCGCCAAGCGGAATCCTTCGGCCGCCTGGCCGACCACGCTGGCTTGTAGGCGCACGAGACGCTCTGCCTGTGGCTCAAGCTCCACCTGTAGAGAGTTGGGCTTTAGGGCCACGATAGACAAGGCTGGGTCCAGTCCGGTGATCGTGGCGTCCACAAAGTCTACCGTCTGAACGCCCGGCCCCAGGTCGGCCAAGTCTACTGACACGGACAGGTCGCCACGACGGAGGTCACGCGTCAGGTTTTGCGTCCCTGAGACCGTCACCCGAATGCGCTGGGTAGGCCGTTGGGTGAGCACCAGCCCCTCTGGAAGAACATACTCGACGTTCACCCAGGCGCTGGCAGGGACCACCCGACCGCCCTGGATCCAGACCCACGCCAAAATGGCCAGAAACCCCGTAAACACCTTCCAGCCCAAGTGGTCGAGGAGCCAACCTTTGACCATTGCTCCGAAGCTACGCTCCTTCATGTTCTCCCCCAAGACCAAGCTCGACCGCTGGAGGCCGGCTGAAAGATTGCTTGGAGTTGCTCACGGAGGGCGTTTGTGTCCGGAATTGGTGTCAGCGCCCCATGGTGGACCAAGCTGACTGTGCCTCGCTCCTCTGAGACCACCAACACCACCGCGTCGGTCTCCTCGCTCAGCCCCAGAGCGGCCCGGTGCCGTGTGCCGAAGTAGCGAGCGATGTCCTGGGTCAGCGAGAGAGGCAGGAAGACCTTGGCAGCCGCCATGCGCCCCTTTTGCAGCACCACAGCTCCGTCATGCAAGGGCGAGGTGGGATGAAAGATAGAGACCAGCAGGTCCTGAGTGACCACGGCATCCAGCTGATGAGCTCTCTCGACCAGCTCATTGAGGGAGGCATCACGTTCCAGCACGATGAGCGCACCGATGCGACGACTGGCCAACGAAAACACCGCCTGCACCAACTCCTCGGAGAACTGAGGCTGTTCTCGGCCGCTCACTCCGGAGAACAGCCCCCCGCCGGCGCGGGCCAAACCACGGCGGATGTCCGTCTGAAAGAGAATCAGCACGGCGAGCACAATGTAGACGAAGAACTTGTCGAGCAGCCAGCCCACCGCATAGAGCTGCGCACGCTGGCTCAATACATAAAGAAAACCAAGTCCGAGCAGCCCAATCAGGGACTGCAACGCACGGGTTCCCCGGAGTACCAAGAACATGCGGTAGGCGATCCACCAGATCACCAAGATGTCGATGGCGTCGCGCCACTGCATGTCCCAAATGATGGTGCCTTGGAGCCACTGGACGAGATTCATGCCACTCCCCTGCATGCCGCGAAGACTTTTAGGAACTGCTGCGTCTCTGCCACGTCATGAACCCGAAGAACCTGGGCTCCCGCCAACACGGCTGCGCCTGCTGCCGCCAAGCTGCCGGGCAGACGGTCCTGGGTCGGCAAGGGCCCCACCAACCCCGGAATGAAGCTCTTGCGAGAGGCCCCAACATAAAGCGGGACACCCAAGTCTTGAAGCTCTGAGAGACGCGCGATGAGCTCGGCGCACTGCTGCGGGGACTTTCCAAAGCCAATGCCGGGGTCCGCCCAGATCTGACCCACACCCGCCTGGCGTAGCCGGTTGATTCGCGTAAGCAGCATGCCCCGAACCTCGACCAATACGTCTCCATATTGGGTGTCCGCCTGCATGTTCTGTGGGACGCCTCGCATGTGCATCACGACGGCCCCAGCCCCTGCGCTCGCGACAGCATCCACCATCTCCGGATCCTCAAAGCCGCCGACATCGTTGATGACCTGGGCACCCGCAGCCAAGGCGGCTCGGGCAACCTGTGCTTTGCGGGTGTCCACGCTGACTTGGATGCCTTGAGCAACGATGGCCTGGAGAACCGGAATCACTCGGTCGAGCTCCTCGGCGACGCTCACTGGTTCCGCCCCCGGACGGGTGCTCTCGCCCCCCAAATCCACCCAGCTGGCCCCTTCCTCGACCAAACGGCAAGCCCTATCCACCCGAGCTTGCAGGGACTGGCCAGCCCCTGCATAGCGTCCACCGTCCGAGAAGGAAT
>JBLHMA010000093.1:0-14925 GCA_047621545.1 Cognaticolwellia sp.
GGCAGGTCTGCCCCTTCGAGCTCTCTCTGGACTTCTCGGACCACGCCGATGTGGTGGTGGGCGACTACAACTACGCCTTTCACCCCCAAGTCCAGCTTAAACGACACTTCTCCGACTCGGCCAAAGAGTGGATTCTGCTGGTCGACGAGGCCCACAACCTGCCCGAGCGTGCCCGAGGCTACTGGTCACCGGAGCTCAAGCTCCAGCTCGCACTTGGGGCAGCTGCAGCCTTGTCCGCCGAGGGCCTGCCGGATCTGGCGGCCTTCATCACTCTGTCCGCTGACATCGCCGCGGCCATCGACGAGGTGCGCTGGCAGATCGACACCAGCGCCTGGACCCAGCGCGGTGAGGCGGTCTGCGAGCTCTCTCCCAGGGTCTGGCGGGATCTGCGCAGCCGCGTAGACGAGTTGGCTCTGGACTACGCCATGCTGCGCCGTAGCCATCAGGCACCGGGCGATGGCGACCCCTACATTGACCTGGTTCGCGCCCTGATCCACTTCTGTCAGGTGCTCGATGAGTGGGTGAGCATGGGAGAGGGTCCCGAGATCCAAGCCCTCTTCAAAGACCGCCCCTGCAGCGTGCGCCTGGTCTGCTTGGACCCGGCCCCATGGATGCGGAAGCGCTTTGAGGCGCTGGGGGGAGCGGTGCTGATGAGCGCCACACTGACCCCACCGCAGTTCTACCGGGATCTGCTGGGCTTGGATGAGAAGGGCACCCAGCTGGCCGCCCACCCCTCCCCTTTCCCACCGGAGAACCGCCGGGTCATCGTCGCCCCCAACATCCGCACCACCTACAAAGATCGGGCGAACTACGCCGAGAAGAGCGCGGAGATGATCTCGCAGATCTGCGAGGCAACGCCGGGCAACGTGGCTGTCTACTACTCCAGCTTTGCCCTGATGAAAGGCATCGCGGACCGGGTGGATGTTCCCGGACGAGACACCCTGATGCAGGTGCCGCGTATGCCCGAGAACGAGCGCCGGGACCTGGTCGACCGCCTGCGTCAGTTCGGAGCGCCGCGTGTGCTTCACGCTGTGCTGGGCGGCATCTTCGCCGAAGGCATCGACCTGCCCGGCGGCATCCTAAAGACCATCGTTCTGGTCGGTCCAGCCTTGCCAATGGTGGGCCTGGAGCGCGACCTGATGCGGGCTTGGTACGAGGAGCGCTACGGCGACGGCTTTGGCTACGCCTTCTTGGTGCCAGGCATGTCCAAGGTGGTCCAAGCGGCCGGGCGAGTCGTTCGCGGTCCCACCGAGCGCGGGTGTGTGGTCCTGATGGGGAAGCGTTTTGTCTCCAGAGACTATTCCCGCTTCTTCCCGGAGTACTGGTCGGCCACCCAGAGCCAGGATCCCGCGGTCGAGGTCAGAGAGTTCTGGTCCCAAAGTCCGTCCCAGTAGTGACCCCGTCCCCGGTCAGGTTACAAGTACTCCATGCGCACACCTGATTTCTTCCTGGTCGGTCACCCACGCTCTGGCAGCGGACAGCTCAACGGCTATTTGAGCAAGCACCCCGGCGTCTGGATGGCCAAGAAGGAGCTGCATTATTTTGGCAGCGACCTGGGCTACCACGAGCCCCCGCGCACCTTGGAGAACTTCCACTCCTTCTTTGAGAAGGCCCCCGCAGATGCACTGCGTGTGGGCGAGGCCAGCACCTGGTACCTCTTCTCCCAGAAAGCAGCGCAGGAGATCTACGACTACAAGCCCGATGCGGGCATCGTGATGCTGCTGCGCAACCCGGTGACCCTGTTGCACAGCCTGCACAGCCACTTCGTCTTTCGAGGCGATGAAGATGTGCCCGAGCTTGGAGATGCCCTGGCGATTGAGGAGGCCCGCCGCAAAGGCAAGGCCTCGATGCCCGAGCACCACATCCCTGAGCGTGGGCTGTTCTACAGCGAGATGCTGGACTACGCCGGACAGGTGCAGCGCTACTTCGACGTCTTTGGCCGCGACAAGGTCCATGTCGTCATCAACGACGACTTCCGCGAAGACAAGCAAGAGGTCTTCCGCGGCGTGTGCGAGTACCTGGACATCCCAGCGGACTTCCCCAGCTTCGGCAAGATCTTTGAAGAGGACAAGCGGGCCAGAAATGCCAACCGAAACGTGCGCTTCCGGCCCATGCAGGACTTCCTGGTACGCAAGGACCAGCAAGCGGTTCTCGAAGGGGTTCGTGCAGGTGTCCCCGGTCACCAGTTCGCTCTGCGGGCCATGCGGCGGGTCAACATCCGCTACGAGGAGCGCCCGCCGATGACCGACGTCGTCAAGGCTCAGGTCAAGGAGATGGCCAAGCCCCACGTGGACGCCCTCAGCGAGCTATTGGAGCGCGACCTGACCCACTGGGTCAGCTGAACGCCACCCTTGGGTACAGTGCCAAAGCCCACTCCAGACGCGCAGCCAAACAGCGGCCACACGGACCAAGCCGCCCAGGTCGCGGCGGGCTCCTCCGTGGTCCTGGCCGGCAACCTGATCAACCGGGCGCTGCGCTTTGCCACAAGCTGGACCCTGGCCAATGTGCTGGGTCAACATGCTTTCGGGGTCTATGAGCTGGCGCGTACCTGGGTGACGGTGCTGGCCAGCTTCGCGCCCTTGGGCACCGACAAAGGTGTGGTCTTCTTTGGCGCCAAGCAGCGCCAGCAGGACAAGCCCGAGCAGGTTCTGGGCACGGTCATCTCCACCTTTGGGGTCTCGATCTTCGGTGGATTGGGGCTGACCGCGGCCTGTGCAAGCTGGCTGTTGATGGGCCCCCAGACCGAAGAGCGTCAGGCTCTGCTCTGGATGCTGCCAGCGGTGTTCATCTGGTCGATTCTGCTGGCCGCCATCGGGACTCTGCGCGCATTCAAGGACATGAAAGGCCAGTCCCTGGCCTACCTGGTGGTCTTGCCTATGGGCATGTTCGCTGCGGCCCTGGTGCCCGCGCTGAGTCCATGGGGACTCAAAGGGGCGCTCATTGGCTTTAGCTTGGCCAACCTGGCCTCGTTGGGGGTCGCGATTCCCTTGGTTTGGCGCCGTCTAAGGAAGGTTCGGGCGGCGGCAGACACGCCTGAGTTCGACCTGGTTTCCCTCCTGAAGTACAGCTTGCCCGAGTCCTTTTCGGCTGTGCTCTTCCGCATCAACCAGTGGGCCGATACGCTGATGGTGGGTGCCCTGGCCGGCACCGCGGATGTGGGCCTGTACCGGACTGCAGTGACCCTGGCGATGATCGGCGAGGTGCCGGCTGTGGCCGTGAACACCATGTTCCAGCCGGTCATCGCTGAGCTGGCCGACCCAGACCGCCCCGGAACCGAGCAGCCTCCCCAGCTGGAGGCGGTGGTGCGCATCGTGACGCGCTGGATGGTGATCATGGCCGCGCCCGTCTACCTGGGCATCTACGTGGGCATGGAGGCGGTGCTCTCCCTGTGGAAACCCGAGTACGCCAGCTCAGCTGATGCGCTCTCCATCCTCTTGTGGGGCCAGGCTGTTTACGTGCTGGCCGTGCCCGCGACCGCGCTCATCCCCATGACCGGTAGAGCGAACTTGAACCTGGCCAACGCCGGTTCAGCCGCACTGCTCAACATCGGCTTGAATGCCTGGCTCATCCCAGAGTACGGCATCGCGGGGGCGGCCTCGGCGACGGGTATCTCCCTTGCGGCGTGGAGCATCTGGCGCCTGGTCCAGGTCTGGTTCATCTTCAAGATCCAAGCTTTTACCGGCCGTTCTCTGGCGTTGATCGCCGTCTTTGTGATCCTGACCTTGGTCGGCCGCTTGGGAACCCAGGATCTGAGTCTGTCCTGGCAGATCCTGGCCACCGCCTGCGCAGTTGGGCTGTTCTTGGCCTGTGCCGCAGCCTTTGGACGCACCCCCGATGATGCTGTGGTCTTGGACAAGGTCACTGCCAAGATTAAGGCCAAGCTCGGCCGCTGAACCCGCACGCTTGGAGCTCTCATGATCAAGGTCCTGTCCGTCTTTGGAACCCGCCCCGAGGCCATCAAGATGTGCCCCCTCGTGCGCGCCTTGGACGCCCACCCCGAGATCGACAGCCGGGTCTGCGTGACCGCCCAGCACCGCGAGATGCTGGATCAGGTCTTGGAGCTCTTCGAGCTGGTCCCCCACCACGACCTGGACTTGATGAAGCCCGGACAGAACCTGACCGAGCTCACCGCCCGGATCCTGACCCACATGCGGCCCGTGTTGTTGGCAGAAAAGCCCGATGTGGTCTTGGTGCATGGGGACACGACGACCACACTGGCGACCACTCTGAGCGCTTTTTACGAGCAGATCCCAGTGGGCCACGTCGAGGCCGGACTGCGCACAGGCGACCTGACGGCTCCCTTCCCGGAAGAGGCCAACCGGGTGCTGGCCGACCAGATCTGCCGCTTCTACTTTGCGCCCACGCAGCGCTCCATGGACAACCTGGTCGCCGAGAACCTGCCCCAGGCCGACATGCACGTGACCGGCAACACCGTCATCGACGCCCTGCTCTGGGTGCGGGACCGGGTGGTCGCAGCCCCGCTGGAGAGCTGGAAGTCGGAGTACGGTGCCGCATTCGATGCCATCGCAGGAGACCAGAAGCTCGTGCTCATGACCGGCCACCGCCGGGAGAACCATGGGCAAGGCTTCGAGGACATCTGCCGCGCCGTGCGCATCCTGGCCGAGCGCCACCCCGACACCGCCTTTGTGTACCCCGTGCACCTGAACCCCAAGGTCTTGGGCCCCGTGCACAAGCACCTGGGCGAGCTGGACAACGTCTACCTCATCAAGCCGCTGGACTACGCCCCCTTCGTGCGCCTGATGGACCGCTGCACCTTGATTCTCACCGACTCCGGCGGCATCCAGGAAGAGGCCCCGTCACTGGGCAAGCCTGTGTTGGTGATGCGGGAGACCACCGAACGACCCGAGGCTGTGAGCGCCGGCACCGTCAAGCTGGTGGGCACCGATGTAGAACGCATCACCAGCCAGGTCACAGCCTTGCTGACGGATCCTGCCGCCTACGCGCTCATGTCCAAGGCCCACAACCCCTACGGGGACGGCAAGAGCAGCGCGCGTATTGCTCAGATTCTGGTGGACGCTTTTGCGGCAAAATGACCATCCCTCCAGAGACCACCCGACCTAGGGACGGGTCTCACTTCGTCCACAGACAGGTCGCCCAGCGACCCGCCAGGAAGGAGGGTAGTCCCGCAGGGACGAGGAGGAAACGTGGGTTTCCTCCTTTACGGGGGTGCTGACCGGCGCAGCCGGGCATGCAAGGGGGGGCAGGCCCCCCTCCAGAGACACAGCTACTCAACCAACCCAAGCAGCAAGTACGCAGCACCACTGGCGCTGCCACCATCATCCGCATTGGTCGCACCAATCAGGAGCTCATCGGCGGAGTCCCCGTCGGTGTCCCCAGCAAAGATGACCGAGCTGCCTGCGTTGTCGTCAGAACCAGCACCGGCAAGACGCCCGCCAACGGCCGCCAGGGACACGGTGCCCGAGACGCTGGAGTCTCCATAGACCACGTAGACCGCGCCGTTGTCCGCGCCGCCGTAGTTCGAGGCGCCAACCAGGAAGTCCTGGGTGCCGTCACCATCAAAGTCGCCACCGGTGGCCAGCTCCGCGCCGGTGCGGTCCGAGACGGACTCACCGACGAAGAGCGCATCGGCGGTACTGGCACTGCCAGAAGTCACAGGACCAAAGAAGAGGTAGGTCGCGCCTGCGGCGTTTGCCCCAGTGTCCTGGCCGGGGGCACCCACCAGGAGCTCTGCGTAGCCATCGCCATCCAGGTCCGGAAGCACGGCCACTGCCGAACCGAACTCATCGCTTCCAGTTCCCCCAGTGAGGCTGCTGTCTGCATCGGTGTAGTTCAGAGCGCCGCTGTATCCAGAGTCGAAGATGCCGACGGATCCAGCCGAGGAGCTGTCTTGGGAGAAGCCCACCACCAGGTCGTCGTCGCCGTCACCATCCAGATCACCCGAGGCCAAGGCGCCGCCCAGGGCGCCGCCAGCTTGGGTCCCTGAGATCTTGGCGTCGTAGAGGTCCTCAAAGCTGCCCGAGCTGCTGACCCCGTCAACCATGTAGATGGAGCCAGCGTCACCGCCACCATCGTCGTCATAGCGGGATGCCGCGATGAGCTCGCTCTGTCCGTCGCCGTTGCTGTCCCCGCCGTTGATGACCAGGGAGCCCACGCGGTCGTAGTTGTCCTCGCCGCTCAAGATGTAGCTGGCGGCTGTGTCCAGGTCATAGGAGCCCGACCAGCTCGTGGTGCCGTCCATCACGTAGACCTCGCCTCGGGCGCTGCCGGAGCCATCAGCGCGCAAGGCCGCAACGACGATGTCCCCGGTGCTGTCACCGTCTGCGTCCAGGTCTCCGATCAAGCCGGAGCCTGCGCGGAACTTCTCACCGGTTCCCAGGAAGGTCACATCCGCGTTGGAGGCGTCCACAGCGCCGGAGCTCACTGCCCCAAAGAAGAGATAGGCGGCGCCGGACTGAAGGGCGTTGGTGCTCTCGTGGTGCGCGGCGATGAGCAGCTCGTCGTTGCCGTCGCCGTCCATGTCGGGGACGGACGCCAAGCGGTTGCCGAGCTGGTCGGAGGCAGCGCTGCCACCAAAGGTGGTGTCTGCGTCGGCCAAGGAGAGCTCACAGAAGTCGATGCCGGTGCTGCAGTCGTTGTCGACCCCGTCGTTGCAGACCTCCTCCGCATCGGGATTCACGTCCCCCGAAGCATCGTCACAGTCGGTGTCATCGGCGACGTAGCCCGCAGGCTGGGTGCAGCTGTCGCTGCTGTCGGTGGCATCCCCAAAGGTGTCCCCGTCGTCGTCCGCATACCAGCTCGAAGCATCCGTGCTGTAGTCGTCGTCCACAACCCCGTTGCAGTCGTTGTCGACCAGGTCGCAAGACTCGGTTCCGCCGGGGCTTGCGGTGGCGTCGGTGTCATCGCAGTCGGTCGCGTTGTCGGCGTAGCCACTGGGCTGCTCGCAGGCGCTGCTGATGTTCGTGGTCGCCCCGTAGCCGTCGCCGTCACTGTCCTGGAACCAGATGGTGTCGGGGTTCAGCTCCGCATCTGCGTCGTCACAGTCCTGGTCGTCCAGGGTGTAGCCGCTTGGCTGGGCGCAGATCTGCAGGGTCTCATCCGGAGTGCCGTAGCCGTCGCCGTCCGAGTCGGCGTACCAGACGGTGTCCGGGTTGACCACTGGGTCCAGGTCATCGCAGTCCAGGTTGTTGTCCGAGTAGCCCTCGGGCTGAACGCAGGCTTGGCGCTCAAAAGCTGAATTGGAGCTGCCATAGGTGTCGCCGTCAGCGTCCAGATACCAGGTGGCGGCGTCGACCGCGCTGTCCTCGTCGATGGTGCCATTGCAGTTGTTGTCCACCTCATCACAGGTCTCATCAGCCGCGGGGTTGATCTCCGCAGAGCTGTCATCACACTCCTGACAGGCCGCCCAACCGTCCCCATCCCCGTCCGCGTAGCCCACGCTTCCATCGCAGTTGTAGTCGCTCGGATCCGCGCAGTTGTCCTCGGTCGCGCCTGGATAAAAGCGCGCATCCGCGTCATTGCAGTCACCGGCCACCTCCACAGCGCCCTCGGGGGCCTGACAGGCGCTCAGGATCTCCGTCTCGTCGCCAAAGCCATCTCCATCCGCGTCCACAAAGAAGTCCAAGCCGTCCACTGGCTCCTCGTCGATCTCCCCATCGCAGTTGTTGTCCACAGCGTCGCAGTATTCGGGCGCGCCTGGGTAGACAGCGGCGTTGGCATCGTCGCAGTCCTCGTCCTCGAAGTAGCTGTCGTTGTCGGCATCCACGCGCTCAACGGCCGTGTCTTCCACCTCCCCATCCTTGCAGGCGACGAGGCTCAGAGCGGCGAGAGAGAAGAGCAGTGCGGTCATGGGAATCCTCGGCAGGCGTTCAAGAGCGGGCGCTTGATACGCGAGACCTAAGGACAAGCTAATCTTGCATGACAAGGGGCGTCAACTGTCAGTTGACTTCAGCCAACCCACGTCGAGGGCGCTTATAGAGTTTGGGTACCCCAAGAGGCGATCTTGAAGCTCTCCAGCACCTTGTCTGTCGCTGCTGTTGCCGGCGCTGCCCTGGGCCTGATCTGGTGGTTGGCCTACGTGCCCCAGGTCTACTCCCCCGTGCTGCTCATCGCAGTACACGCCGCCGCCATGCTGCTGGGCCACGCGGCCCTGGGGCTGATCGGCGAGCGTTGGCGCCATCCTCTGGTCGTGGTGGTGGGGGCAGTGAGCGGCGGTCTCATCGCGCCCGCAGCCATGGCGAGCCTGCACGCCGCCGGCTGGCTCGGGGGTGTGAGCGGCGGCGTGATAGACCTGTTGGTGATCGGCAGCGCGTGGTTCCTTGGGGCTCTCTCGGGGAAATTGCTGGCGGGGAGCGGGCAGTCCGGTGCAAAGCGTGCGCGGGGCGCAGGGCTAGCCGCTGGGTTGGTCGGCGCTCTACTCATCTCTTTTGGCTTGGGTTTTAAGTACACCCCATCCGACCAAGTACAGGCTCCAACGGCCCAGGCCGCCGGCCAAGCCGCCCCTTCCTCTCCAGTTCTGATCTTCGGCATCGACGGGGCCGACTGGCAAGTGCTTGACCCGATGATGAGCCGGGGAGAGCTGCCCACACTGGCAAGGCTTGTAGACCAGGGACGCCGGGGGGTACTGCGCAGCGCCGAGCCCATGGCAAGTCCAGTCGTCTGGAACACCATTTTCTCTGGGGTCACGCCCCCTACCCACGGCCTGGAAGACTGGTATCGTTCCGACGCGCGCAGTCGCAAAGTACCGCTTCTCTGGGATATCTACGCTGCAACCGGCGCCGAGACTCTGGCCGTCAACGTACCGGGTACGTGGCCCCCAAACCCCGTTCCCAATGGCTTGATGGTCAGCGGCTTTCCAATCCCGGGCCTGAGTTCCGGGGACACGGGACAGCTGCGCGGCACCCTGGTCTCCAGCGCCCCTCACCCAGCGGAGATCCCCCTGGTGAGCGCCTTTCCGACGGCACTGGATGGGGGCGCAGTCGGCTTTAGCGCCACCGTGCCCATCGGCACTGACATCATCACCCGCCGACTGCCTGGCGTGAGCCATGTGCTCATCGACACGGCGGGCCGTGAGGGCCTAATCTCGGTGCGCAGCCACACCTTGGATCTGCAGGTTCAGCCAGGCGCCACAGCCACCATCAGCGGCAACTTCCAAGGCAGCTTTGCCCTGGCCCCCGGCGAGTGGAGCCCCTGGTTCAAGGTCAACAGTCCTGGCCTGGATGCCTACGTACGTGTTCACTGCCTAACGGTCAGCCAGGAGAGCGTGGAGCTGTTCATCAGCCCAAGCTTTCAGGACCCAAGCGCTCCCAGAGAGACCTACGCCAGCCTACCCCTGGGCCAAGCCATCGTAGGCGGCTCCGTGCCCTACATCGTGGAGCCCATCGGCTGGACCGCCCACCGGGAGCCCACAATCGCCCACCTGGTGCCGGAGCTCCTGCTGCAGGCCCAGGAGCGCCAGATTGTGCTGACCGAGCAGTGGCTTGAGCAGACCTCTCCCATGCTGGTGGCCCAGGTCTTCACGGCCACTGACCGCATCCAGCACCCCTACTGGTCGCTGCACGAGCCGGCGTCCTACCAGGGCATCTGGGCCCCCTCGGAGAACATCGCTGGCCAGGACTATGTGGAGGATGCCTACCGTGCCGCCGACGCTGCGCTGGCCCGAGTCATTGCAGCCCACACCCAAGCCAGCGGCGCCCCCATGGTCTTCGTGGTCAGCGACCACGGGGTGCTCTGGGACGACCCCAAGCACAAGCCCGAGCTGGGCGAGGCCGGCCACCGCGACGCCGGCATCTGGATCGCCGCGGGCCCCAACATCTCCCACGCCGAGGCGATGCAAGAGCTGCGCGTGGTCGACGTGGTGCCAACCGTTGCAGACTGCATGGGCTTGGCTCAAGCGCTGGATTGGGAGGGCGAGCCCGGCGGGATCTGCCGGGTGGGAACCCCCTCCACCGTGCCCACCTACATCGATCGGGCTGGCACCGGCGGCGTCTCCGTTGGGGAGTCAAGCCAGGACCAGCTCAAGGCCCTGGGCTACATAGACGAGTAGCAGCCCGGCGAGAGGCAGCCTTTAGAGACTGCCCAGCCAGAGCCATCCCGGCTCCTACTCAGGGAGCTGGTCGGCGGGGTCGTAGCCAGGCAACCATTCGCCCTTCTCGTCGATCTTCTCGCCGGCGATACGGCGCTCCAAGATCGTGGCCTTGGCCGGGTCGTGCAGGTCGTTCAAGAAGCGCACAGTGCTCAGATCGTGACCCTTCTTGTGAATGATACCGACCACCTTCCACTCCTGTCCGGTCCACTCCAGGGACACAGAGCGCAGCTTTCCGGTGCGCTTGTGCTCCAGGACCACGTGCACCATGCCTTGCTTGCCACCGCGCACGGCTTTCACATCCGAGAGGGCCTTGATGCTGTACTCGGTCCACGGCGGGCCATCGCCAGTGCGCTCTTGCCCGCGTGGGTGCGGGCCGACCTGGAGAAGATCCGAGGGCGCGCAGCTTCCGTAGATGCCCTCCTCCAACAGGTTGTAGCAAGACACTTGGTCCAGGGCACCCAGCCAATCTCTATCGAAGAGGGCTTGGTCAAAGGCCTGGAGCACTGCGAGGGCCTGGTCCTTGGAGGGGGTCTTGGGGGCCTTGGCGTTGGGACGCTGAGACGCCTGTCGGGTCTCTCCACCAGGCATGGGAACTGGGCAATCGCCAACCAAGAAAGCCAGGTCACCCTGCAGCATGGGAGCGCCGTTCTCGTCCGCGTAAACCGAGACCGTGCGGTTGCGAAACTCGGTGCGCAGGCACTCGGCCCATGGGGTGGGGTTGCTCACGGAGTAGATCACGGGGACCACCCAACCGCCCCCGTTGACCGCCGGCGCGCCGACATCTACCTGGACGTTGTCGCCCAAGTAGACGCACCAGCCCTTGTCTGTCGCCGCAGTCAGAAACTGCTGCTTCTTGTAGGTCGGCGAGATCGTGTTGCCGGCGTCCGTAAAGGCGATGTCCTTGGACATCAGACACTCCCGGTCAAACTGAGGACCCTTCACCCACTGGGCCTTTCCGATCAACTCAAGGCCCACCCGTCCACCCAGATTAACGGCCAGGGCTTGCTCCTGAACGAAGCTCTTTGCGGTCTCCGCGGGGATTCCGCCAGGATTGCAGGCCAGGGAGAGAAACAGCAGCATGAAGAACCTCAGAAGAAGCAAGGGCCGCGACGATACCCCAGCGCGGCGTGGCGGTTAGGCTGTCCCCATGGACGAACGTGCCCCACACTGTGCCTGGGCCGTGCTGCATGAGCAGCGCAAGCGGCAAGAGAACCAAGATGCTTGGGTGCTCGCCCCTGCGGGAAGCGGCTGGCTCTTGGCCGTCTGCGATGGCATGGGCGGTGTTCGCGGTGGAGCGCGGGCCAGCGCGCTGGCCTGTGAGGCTCTGCACGAGCATGCCGATCGCATCGACTGTGATGACCCCACAGGCGCTCTGAGCGACGCCATTCTGGATGCCAACAGCCGCATCCTGAAAGAGGCCAAGGCCGACCTGACCCGCGCGGGCATGGGGACCACCATGGTCTGCACCTTTGTACGAGATCGCGTGGTCTACCTGGTCTGGGTAGGCGACAGCCGAGCCGGTCTGCTCTCGGACGGCGGGCTGCACTGGAAGAGCGTGGACCACACGCGGGTTCAAGAGCTCGTGGACATGGGCCTACTTCCAGCAGACCAGGCCGAGGGGCACCCCTATGGCCACATCCTCTCCCGCGCCGTGGGCGTGAGCGCGTCCCTAAAGACCCAGGCCGAGACGCCCTTTGAGCTTCAGGACGGCGAGCGCCTGCTGCTCTGCTCCGACGGGGTCAGCGGGGCGGCCACCCTAAGAGAGCTCAGCAGCGCCATGAGCTTGGAGACCGCCCACAGCGCGGTTCAAGCCATCGGCCAAGCCGTCGCCCTGCACGACGGCGATGACAACGCCACTGCCTTGGCGTGGCTACCGGATGCACCGCCGGAGCAAGCACTCACCCCAGAGCCACCCACTCCCACCCCGCCCCCTGAGCCGCCGGGCATGGACCGTCAAGAGTGGGTCATCGCTGGGATCTTGATGCTGGTGACTCTGATCGCCCTGGCATGGGTGGCCGCATCGTGAGCGCTTGCGCGGAGTGTGGCAGCCCAGCGGTCGCCATCGCGCCCTTCTGTTTGCAGTGTGGTGCCGAACTCTCAGGAGATCCAGGTGCCGTAGGGCCGATCGATGTCGAAGGGGCGCCGGGCCCAAGCCGGGTGCTTGTGACGGAGGAGCCCAACGCTGGCCAGACCTGTCCACTGGAAGCCCTACCTGTCCTGCCCCCCATGCACACTCGCCAGACGCTCGTACCCAGCTCTAACGGGGCCCAGATCCCCTCCCCTCCCCGCGCTGCTCATAAGACGAGCCTGCAGGTCAGCGAGGAGCGCCGGCCCCTGGTGGGCTGGATCTACAGCTTCGACTTTGACCCCAGCGGTCAGAGTTGGATCCTGCGGCAAGGTCGCAGCGGCATTGGCCGAGACCCGCTGGAGAACCTGATCTTACTGGAGCGCGATCCCAGTATTTCCCGCCGCCACGCTGCCATTATCTGCCGGGAATCCGGGGTATTTGTGCGCGACGGCGACTCCCAGTACGGAACCCGCGTAAACGGACAAGAGATCGGCTTGGATGCCCGGCAGTTGGCCGACGGTGACCAGGTCCAGATCTGTGGCTACACCCTGACTTTGAGGCTCCTTTGATCCTGCTCCCTCTCCTTCTTGCCGCGCCCGTTCAGGCCGCCGATGACCCACCCGTGACGATCGAGTTCATCGAGTACAAGGACACCCAGATCAGCATGAAGGGTGCCAGCTTTGTGGCAGTGGTCGCCCTGACTCGTACCGGCGGTCCTCCCTTGACCCTGACGGATCTGGACGCGACCCTGACGCTGAACGGCCAGCCCGTGGGTACTTCGCTCATCGAAGACGAGCGCATCAAGCTGCCCAAGAACCAAGCTGTGCTGGTCGAGATCCCAGCCACCATCAGCCTGGCTGCAGGCCCGGCAGTGATGAAGGCCTTCGGCTCCGATGACCTGGACCTGCGAGCGGAGGGAACCATTCAGGCACGGGGCCTGATCTTCAAGCGCAGCTTCGACTTCGAGCGCGACCTGTAGCGGCGCTCCGCGCTTCCCGGGAGAACCGGGAGCAGCTGCTCAGGGCATGCAGGCGACCATCACGGCGGCGTGGGTGTCGTTGTAGCCCCGCTGCATCTTCGTGGCGGTCAGGCCAAAGCCCCAGTCTCCAGCCAGATAGGGCGTGAAGCTCGTTGCTGCGACAACGTCCTTTCCGCGCTTGCTTCCGGCGGCGATGGCGGCGCCACCGGGCTCTTCCACGTCCAGGTCCATCTTCTTGGCCCGGCTGTCACTGACCGTCGAGAAGGCCGTGCAGTCTCCAAGTCTGGGCTCGAGCGGGAAGTCCAAGCGGGTGCGAAGCTCAGGCTCCAGAACGGTCCATGCGGCCCCCTGGACGTTTAGGCCCTCGGACTCGGCAAATGCGGTGACCAGGAGAAGGTTCAGGACCGTCTCACCGAGGCTGACCACGCCCCCTTCGGTCTCCACACCGACGATGGAGGTGTAGTAGGCCACCCCCCAGTCCTCGGTCCCTTGGTCCAGGTCCACTTCGATTCGGTAGTAACCGGTCTCCGGCGCATCAAAACTCAGGTCGTAGACCTGGGGCCTGGTCTCCCCGTTCTGATAGTTCTCCCCAAAGTCGACCTCCGAGGTACGCTCTCCGATAGCCATCACCCGGCCGGAGGGAGAGAGAACCCGCACGCTGGCGGAATTGGCCCGTTCGGGGTCGAGCAACAGACGCACCCTTGGGCTGCTGTCCTGGGAAAACAGAACGGTGTGCACACCATCGCGGTCCTCGGTGACGGTGGACAGCTTCACATCACCGAGCTGGACGTTCTCCGCTTCCAGGGCGAACATGACTGTGGCGGTCGCCTCTAGCATCTGCAGAGAAGAACCCAGGTCGTTGAGGTTGGACGTCTTGGCAAGGGCAGTGCTTGAGAGGCTGCCCAGAATCAAGAATGAGAGCACTACTGAGCCAGATCCTTGACTGCCGCGCCAGCGCCTCCGGCTGGATCCTTGGCTTCGCCCTCGGCCCCCTCAGCGACGGGCGTCTCCTCTTCAGCGGGCTTGCCAGCAAGCATGCCCATGATCTCCTTCTGCTTGGCCTCGTCCAACTTGCCAAAGCCCTCGTTGCACTCCTCGCCATTGACCGTGAACCAGTTGGGATCCAGGCAGCGGGCCAGCGCTTCATCGTCCAACGCGGAGCACATCTTTACGAAGTCCGCCTTGGACGGCAGGGGCGTGACCAAGGCTTGCTGCTCTTCGGTGAGCGCCTGCATCTTCTTCTTCCGGTCGCCGTCCATGCCGCCGTAGGAGCGGCCGCACACCTTGTCCATTTCAGACTGCGGCTCCGACGGAAGCACGTCCTCGGAGCCACCGGACTGCTCGCAAGCAACCAGGACCGTGAGGGTCGCACACAGGCCAAGGGCCAACAAGCTCTGGGGAAGACAGCGGGTCATCGAAAACTCCGGGCTTTTTCAGCAGTTGCCCCAACGCTACCACGTGCCGACTCTACAGCCTGGGTGAGTCGGTGATAAGCCTGGGCTGTGTGGCTCTCCTTCCTACTGCTTCCTGCTTGCGCGCCAACCCCGGCCCCAGAAGCCCTGGCCCAAGCCGACGATGCGCTCTCCGAGAACTTCCAGGCGCTGCACCGGCCCATCTACGGGGTCTACGAGCTGGGCGGAGACCGAGACGCCATCTGGAATCTGCTCCAAGGGAGCTTCTCGGGTGAGGCGCTCACCCGGGAGTATGTCGAGCACTTCACCACCCTGCACACCATGGCCGCCGAGGAGACGGCCATCCAGGTGATTCGGGTGGACTACGAGTCGATCAAGGTCTTGGATCACCGCCAGCTCC
>JBLHMA010000094.1:0-14916 GCA_047621545.1 Cognaticolwellia sp.
CCGTAGAGATCGAGGCGGGCTACGGTCGGACCTTCGAGGCGATGCCAAGTGGTCTTGGCGCTGTCGGGGGCGACATCCCTGACGCCAGCCCCCCCTTGCGCAGGACATGATTCGCCCCCGGTGGCGGCACCAGCGCGACCAGCCGTTCTATCCCCATCGGAGTATCTATGAAATGTAGGGTTTGGGGGTACACCAAACCCGAGACCTCCCGACGTACCTTTCGACTGGTGGCTCCCGACTTCGTCGCTCCGATTGTTTTGGCAGCGGTAGGCAAGCAAGCACCGGAGGTTCGTGTGGAGTGGGTTCCCAGTTCTCCAACAGCTGTGAGTGAGCTCGCCAAGGGGCACTATGATGCCCTGATTGCTTCGGGTTCGTTTAAGGATGAGGGGCTTCGAGGGACTACCGTTGGACAGTGGGCTTGGAGAGTCTTTGGACGCTCGAATCATCCGGCCTTTGAAGATTGGTCTCTGGAGGCCTGGGCGGCGTACCCGCATCTACAGATCGGAACTTCGGTGATTCGAGGCCAAGGCCCCATTGAACAACGTGTGTCCTGCTTGTCAGGACCGGGCGTGTGCTGAGATGCGGGTAAACCCCTGCAACAAGCTGGCCCGACTGTTTATGAGGTGGGGCGGGTCAGTACTTCATCACTTCGCATTGCTGAGCTTCGCTGCCTTCGCGGGTATCGCTGGCCCCGTAGTAGTACACGCCGTCGCCCTTCGGGGTCAGTGTGAGGAATTTGCCTTCGCAGGCCAGAATTGTCTCGATGGTCAGGCCGCCGTCCTCGCGAGGGTAGATTGCAACGATGCGGCCCCGTTGAAGCGGAGGCCGTGCTCTACCTGGCCAACAACCTGGGCCAGGATGCCTTGGACCACGACGTGCTCTTGGACTCCCGGGCCGCGACCAACATTGTGGCTGCCGGTGAGATTAGCAGCCTGAGTCAGCTGGACGGTTTGGGCTACGTTGGCAACTCGGCCATGAGCAAGATGCTCTCCTTCGCTGACGGCATGTTGGCCGGAGAAGGCATCGTTCTGCGCGATGGCGTCGCGTATGACACCCTCCAGGGAGCTGTGGATGCCGGCGGCGGGCTCTACATCGACCTGTACAAGGGCACCTACCAGGCCGGCGAGACCACCATCTCCAGCAGCCTCATTATCACTGGCTACGCCGATGGCGGCACGGTCCTGGACGGCGGCGGCGCCACACGGGTGCTGGACATCACCAGCGGCTCTCCCTGCTTCTACGACTTGGACATCACTCGCGGTGCACCCACCAGCGGCGGCTACACCCAAGATGGTGGCGCTGTGAGCATCAGCAGCTCAGGCAGCATCGTCTTTGACAACGTGGACTTCACGGACAACACCGGCTTCTACGGCGGCGCTATCTTTGCGAGCAACGGCACGCTGAGCGTCTCCGATAGCACCTTGTCGGGCAACACCGGCAGCGGCCTGGGCGGGACCATCTACAGCTACGGCGATGTGACCTTGAGCGATGTCAGCATCGAGAACAACAACGGTGGCGGCGGTGGCGCTGTGCGCATCTTCGACGGACGCGGCACCACCCCACACCTGAGCATCTCGGACTCCACCCTGTACGACAACACCTCGTCCTACTGGGCTGCCATTGCTCTTAGCAACGCCACGATGAGCACCAGCAACGTGGACTTTGAGGGCAACACCCCTGTGGATGTCTACTTGAGCAACGGAAGCACCTACACCGTCTCGGGTGACCTGATCTGCGATACTGCCGGTTGCATCTGATTGTCTTGGGCGGGGGCGTGCCCCTGTCTCGCTACGGCGATAGCCCCCGCCCATGCTGCTTCTCCTGCTCTCCATCGCCGCCGCCGAAGAGTTCGACACCACGGCGCGCGCCGGAATGGCCGGTGCAGGCACCGCAGTGCCTGGGGATCTAAGTTCGGTTCGCCGGGCCCCTGGGGCCATGGTGCTCGGCGTAGGCAAGAGCACGCAGATCGACGCCGCTTTTGGTGACGGTATCCGCCTGGGCACCGGCATGCTGGACACCCAGACCAACGCCTTTGGCGCAGGCTTCTCCTACAGCCGCGAGTGGGCAGACCGCATACCATCTCTCGATCAGCAGCCCGGCTGGCTGGTCAACGGGGAGAGCACCAACGAGGTTCGGCACAACGCCTACCGTTTAGGGCTTGGGTACGGCTTCCTGCAGACGCCGGTTAGCACACCCACCGGCGTTCAGCAGATCCGCCGCATCGGCATCGGCGCAGGGGTGGTCTACGAGCACAACACGTCGGACTTAAAGGGCAGCACAGACTCCGTTGAAGTGGACGCCTCCGTGGCCGTCAGACCTGGGCCCCCGGGTAGCCTAGCCCAGGATCTGATCATCGCGGCCACGGTGCACGATTTGGTCCCGAATCAACTTCGGCCGATCAATGGCGAGGCTGGCGTGTGGTGGCGCCCGATCCCACAGCTCCAGGTCGCCGGAGACCTGGTCTGGGACCCACGCTTTTCCGGCTCAACCTTTGGGGGTCGGGCAGGCTTGGAGCTGCTCATGGCTCAGAGTATCAGTCTGAGCCTGGGGGCTTCTCGTCTGGAGCAGGACATTCTCGCTGGGGGAATAGGCGTACAGGCCGAGGGCATTGAGCTGCGCTACGCGGCCCAGTGGACCCCAGCGTCGGAGAGCTTTGTTCACACGGTGGGTTTGGTCGGTCCTCTCTGATTGAACCCGTTGGCCGCCAAGCTCTGATAGCCTGCGTCCATGGCACGTCTGATCCAGTGTGAAAACCAGCGCTCCGGCAGCCTGGCTAGCCGAACCCTCATCGGTCGAGGATCTGCTTGCACCCTGCGGATTAAAGACGGCCGGGTCAGCGGAGAGCACGCAGCGATCAGCTGGCGTGAAGCTGGAGGCTGGGAGCTGCGGGATCTGGTCTCTCGCAACGGCACCTACGTAGACGGTGAGCGGCTGGCCTCGGGCGGGCGACTGGTGTTGAAGCTGGGGATGCGCCTGCAGTTTGGTGGCGCCGGACTACCCGTCTGGGCGGTCGAAGATCTGTCCTCCCCCCAGGTCGAAGCCCGACGCGTGCATGACGGCGCCCTCCGCACGGATCCCATGGTCCTGGCCTTGCCCGACGACGAGGACCCTCAGGTGGTCATCCTCGAGAGCAGCTCTGGGTGGATCCTAGAGCAGGGGGACGAGAGCAGACGGGTCTTTGATCAGGACCTGATCGACGTAGGCGGAGAAGCCTGGCGCTTGGCGCTGCCTGTAGACATCGGCCGCACGGTCGAGGCCACGCACACGCACACGCACATCGCCAACTACGGCCTGGACTTCCGTGTGAGCTTGGATCAGGAGTACGTGGAGCTCAAGGTGCACACTGAAGTGGGCTCCAGTGACCTTAAGCCGCGCTCTCATCACTACCTGTTGCTGGTGCTGGCGCGTCTTCGCCTGGAGGGAGCCGAGCACTCCGAGGGGGAGAGGGGATGGATTTACGCCTCCGAATTGGCCCGGCAGCTGCGTATGGATCGCCGTACGGTAAACGTGCATATTCACCGGGCCAGAAAGGAAATGGCCGCATTGGGCCTGCCGATCCACATCGTGGATCGGCGGCCCAGCACCAATCAGCTCCGTATCGGGACGGCGCGCCTGAAGGTTGAAGCCATCTAAGGACTCAGTCGCGCGCCCAATCCAGGGTCTCGGCGGTCAGCCCCAAGCCCGCGGGTGTCTCTGGGAGCGCCAGGAGCGTGTCGTCCAACTCCGGCAGGGCCCGCTCCATGGCTTGGCGCAGCGCCGTGGCGGTCTCGTAGCGATCCGTGGGCCTGTAGCTGGTGGCCAAGTGAAGGATCTTGGCCAACACTTCTGGGAAGGCGCGAGCGACTTCCTGCTGGCTCTCCTTTGCGAAGAGCTCCCCTGGGGTGCTTGCGGTCAGGGCGGCGTAGAGGGTGGCGCCAACGCCGTAGATGTCTGCGCTCACGTCAGCGAGGCGGGCATCCGCGCGCTGCTCGGGGGCCATGTAGCCCTGGGTGCCCATGGACGAACCTGTGCGGGTCAGGGCTTGGCCATCGTCCAACAGACGGGCGATCCCAAAGTCCGCCAGCAGCGGGGTGCCGTCTCCGCGGAACAGGATGTTGTGGGGCTTGACGTCCCGGTGAACGACGCGCTGGCTGTGGGCCAATTCCAGGGCCTTGAGAACGGAGATAAGCGTCTGCACGGCAAAGCGTGGGGAGAGGGGGCCCTGCTTCTTCATACGCTGGGCCAGCGTGCCACCGGTGGCTACCTCCATCACCATAAAGACATGCTCGGGCGCGACCACCACGTCGTGCACGGTCACGATGTTTCGGTGCCGCAGAGCGGCCATGGTCCGGGCCTCGACTTCGAAGCGGATGCGGGCTCGCTCCTGCTCGGCGAAGCGCGGCACCAAGAGCTTGAGTGCGCGGTCCACGCCCAGACGCTCATCGCGCACCAAGAGTACGTTGGCCATTCCGCCGGTGCCTAAAGTGCGCTGGGTTCGGTAGCGGCCGGCCAGCAAACTGGGGGCCTGGGGTTCTTCGGGAAAGATGCTCTGGCGGGCAAGCCTGCGGGCCAGCTCTTGGCTGATCTGGGCAACCACTTGCGGACGGAGCAGCATCAGCTCCCGAAAGTCGGCGGCGCTCAGGGACAACAGGGTGGCGTCGCGGCTGACCTGGACGGTGGCGCTGCGGGTGCCACCGGCCAGAAGACCCACCTCGCCAAGAAAGTCTCCCGCTTTGAGGGAGTTGACCTTTCGGCGAGGTCGGTCAGGTGAGAAGACCTCCAGCTCGCCGCTCACAACTACAAAGAAGGTGCTCGCCGGGTCGCCAGCACGGCAGACGGTACGACCCATTTCCCAGCGCTGGATTCGGAAACGCTGGGCCAGCTCTCGAAGGTCGCTGTCCGAGAAGGTCTCAAAGAGGCTGTTCTGACTCAGGCCTATCAAGACCTCCCGAACGTCCGGCAATCAGGCCACCTTGCCCTTGGCCAGCTGGGACTCCTCGATCTCCGCCTTGCCAGCGGCACGCAGAAGCTTCTTGCAGAGCTGCATGGCGTTCTCGATGGAGTGATCCATGTTGTTGTACCAGAACAGGCCGGTCCGTCCCGCCAGGTGCAGGTTCTCGAAAGTGTCCAGGCCGCGGCGGGCCTTCTCGAGCTCTGCCGGGTAGTTCTTGTGGTAGATCGGGTAGGAGTTGGGGGTGCGCTCCACGTGCACATCGTGCACCTGGCGGCGGTTCTTGAGCATGCCCACCTTGATCAGGTCGTCGACCACCCAGTCGGTCAAGCGCTCGGCGTGTTGCCAGCGCTCATCACCCTCCATGCAGGTGACCTCGCAGCAAATCCCGACTGCATCCTTACCGCCCGGCACGGTGCCCGGCGAGAAGAACTTGGGGATGCTGATGCGCGAGAAGATCAGGTCCGAGGCACCGTAGTAGCACCACTGGTACTTGCGATCTAAGTCCGCTTCCGCGCAGATGTTGAAGGTCAACATGCCCAGGTAGGGCAGGTTGGGTGTGTGCACCTTGAGCTGCTTGGTCGCCACGGTGATCGGCGCGGTCCAGATGACTACGGAGGGGTCGATCTGCTCATCGCCGGCCCAAACACGCTCTACGCGGCCATCCTTGCCTTCCATGCGTGCCGAGGTGTTGGTGATGATGCGTCCACCCAGGTTCTCGACGATGGCCGCGACCTTCTCCCAGGCCTGCTGCATGCCCTGCTCGGGGTAGAGAAAGTCGATCTCCGCCGCGTTGTACTGGGTCAGCGTGGTCTTGGCTAGCTGGGTCAGGTTCTGCATCTGCAGCTTGTCATCGATGATCGCGCGGTTCAGGCCCACCTTGGCCCAGTCGGGGTGGGTCTCTCGTGGGTGCAGTCCCAAGAACTTCTGGGTGTAGCCACCAAAGAAGTGCTTGAAGAGGGTGGGGCCGTACTGGCGCATCACGTACTGCTCGAAGGTGTCCACTTCGTAGGTGCGGAAGTTGTTGATGCCCAGGTCCACGAAGGCCTTGGCAGCCAGGCTCTTGGGCAGCTGGAGCAGGTTCTTGGGATGCAGGGGCCAGCGGTAGTACTTGCCCTGGAAGTAGACCTCGGACCGGCGCGGGAACATGGTGCATTCACCCTTGATCACCCGGTCTAGGTAGGCCTTGATGTTGGGGTTCTCGGTGTGAAACCGGTGGGGCCCGATGTCGAAGGACCAGTCGCCGTCCTCGTAGCGGTGAGAGCGTGCCAGCCCGCCAGGAAGGGGCTCGCGCTCGATGACCGTGACATCGCAGCCCGCTTCCAAGAGCAGCTGCGCGCTGACGAGGCCGGTTACGCCGCCTCCAACAATGACGACGGGGCCGTCAAATACCGTGTTCACGATGTCTCCTACTGGTCAAGATAAGGCTACCCTCAAAGAAGGCGCCGTGCCAGACCCAGTGAGTATCCCGCACGCGTCGAGTTGCGGCTACAGCGCAGCGTTACCGGCGATGGTCACGCCTACCAAGGCGCCTACCAACAAGCCACCTGCTCCGCCGATGATCGCGGATTGGGCGCGCCTCTTGCTGGCTTCGGCCAAGTAGCCCTGGGCATAGCCCACCGCGTAGGGCGCTGGATCCTCGCTGGGCATGGCGACCATCTTGGGTTCTTCCAGGAGTGGCCAGGCCAGGCCGTAGTAGGCGGGCGGGCCAGCCATGGCTGCGCCGCCCAGGATGCACCCCAGTGCGGGTATCGGGCTCACGCACCCAGCGGCAGTTGCGCCGCCGACTAGGCAGGCGCTGATCAGAATGGGGCCACCCGTGCGCTCGGTGGCAGCCTGGAGCTGTCCAGCGGTGTAGCCATCCCTGTAGAGGATCTCCGAGTTGACCTTTGGGGCCTGAGGAGCGGGTGTCGCTGTCGCTGCTACTGGGGCGGCGGCGGGAGGGGGCATTGGCTGGGTCTTGGCCCCGCTTGGGATCCCCGGAGGGGCCTCCGCGGGCAAGTCCGGTATGGCTGCCGGCGCGGGCTCTGTCGCTGGCGCGGGCTCTGTCGCTGTCGCTGGCTCTGTTGCTGGCTCTGTCGCTGGCGCGGGCTCTGTCGCTGGCGCGGGCTCTGTCGCTGGCGCGGGCGCGGGGGAGCCGAGGTTCACCGCCGTGATGACCTCGTCCTTGCGCACTTCTACAAGGATTCCGTCCCGGCTGCGTTCAACGCGCACGGTGTCGCTTCCCAGGGAGACGATCTTTCCTTCTAGCTGCTTGCCGCTGGTGGACTCCAAACGCACGGTCTGGCCGACCAAGTTTTGCCACTCCGGCTCGCTCACAGCACCCCAGGCCAGGGTGATCCACAACAGCCACTGCATCTTGGGAAGGCTCCTCGTTGACTTGCAGGGTGGACCCTCTCGAAGGGATCTGCAATGCTTAGGGTTGCAAAGGTGAGCGGGTTGCGCCCTAAGGCTTTTGCATTCCAAGCGACCAGGCAGGCCATGAACCACCGCATCCAAGCATTGATAGACCAGACTTCTGGGCGCCCCGTGCGCGTCGGAATCCTGTCCATGTACGACGTCGAGAACAACGCGGTGCGTGTTCTGGCGGCCACTCTGCGGGAGGCGGGCCACACGGTCGTGGAGATCTACTTCAAAGATTGGATCTCGAACCACCTCGCTCCTGCGAGCGAGCTGGAGTACGACAACCTGGAGAAGACCATCCGGGATCGCACCCTGGATCTGGTCTGCGTGAGCATTCGAGCCAGCGCGTACTACATGACTGCGAAGCTGCTCACTGAGGAGATGATCGGCCGGACCGACGTCCCCTTCCTGTGGGGTGGCATGCATCCCACTCTCAAGCCGGCTGAGTGCATCAAGACCGCGGACATGGTGCTCAAGGGCGAGGGAGAGCTGGCCCTGCTGGAGCTGGTCAACCGCCTACGGGACGGCGTCGATATCGCCGACACGAAGAACGTGGACTTTGCTCAAGCCGACGGCAGTGTGCGCACCAACGCGCTGCGTCCGCTGGTGACCGACCTAGACGCGCTCTCCTTCCGAGACTACACCTCGCACGACGACAAGGTGCTGATCTACGGGAAGATCTACGAGACCGGCGACCCGATGCACGGGGACCCCGTCTTCCAGATGATGGGCAGCCGAGGGTGCATCTACAAGTGCAGCTACTGCTACAACAGCACCTACAAGAAGGACATCTACCCGGGCCAGAAGTGGTTCCGGGTCCGCTCCCCCCAGTCGATGATCGACGAGATCAAGGCCGCTCGGGAGCACTGGGACTTTAAGCGCATCCGCTTCGACGACGAGGTGTTCAACTTCCAAAAGGCCTGGCTGGTCGAGTTCTGTGAGCTCTACCCCAAAGAAATCGGCCTGCCCTTTGAGATCTTCATCGAGCCCAAGCTGGTCTCCGAAGAGCGCATGACCATGCTGCGAGACGCGGGGTTGATCCACGTCTACATGGGAATCCAGTCCTCCGAGCGGGTCACCGGTCACCTGTACGACCGTCGGGTCAAGAATAAGAGCATCGAGGGCATCGCTCAGCTCTACCACAAGCTTGGGATCAAGCCCCACTTTCAGCTGATCTTCGACGATCCTGTCTCGACCGAGGGCGACAAGAAGGCGCTCTTCGAGATGGTGGAGAGCTTCCCGCCACCCTACGACCTGTACCTGTTCTCCATGACGGTCTTTCCCGGCTCCGAGCTGGTTAATAAGCTGCTGGACAACGGAATTATCAGCGAGTACGACGTGGAGGGGACCAATACCCGGGTGTTCTACCAACACCGGGTGAACCTGAAGTATCCACGCCCGGTAGAAGACACCTTCTGGATCTCCTTGATTCAGATGCAGTCCAAGCCCTTCATTCCCAAGCCGATGCTGCGTGTTCTTGCCAAGTCCGAGACCCTGCGCAAGCACCCTTGGCCGCTGATTCAGATGGCCCACGCCTCCAACTTCGTAAAGTTGGGCAGCACGGCGGTGCGCATGGCCGCAGAGGGAGAGATGACCAAGACTTTGTGGCGACGGTGGTCGTCCATGGAAGGCGTCATCACGACCTAGATGGGATAGGCTTTGGGGGTGACCGACCATCCGAGCGCCGCGCCCAACCCCCTGAACAGTGCACGTATACACAGTGCACGTATGGACACCGTGCGCTTGGTCGAGACGCCGGAAGGGGTACAGCTGGAGCTCCGCATCGCGGGTCCTATCGCCCGCGGTTTGGCGCTGGGCATCGACGTAATGGCCCGTGGGATGCTCATGACGGTCCTGGCCATTCCCCTCTCCTTTTTAGGGGACTCGGGCATGGGCTTGCTGATGATCTGCTTCTTTGCGCTGGAGTGGTTCTACCCGGTGTTCTTTGAGATGTACTTCGAAGGGGCAACACCAGGAAAGAAAGCACTGGGTCTACGCGTAGTTCGGGACGACGGCACACCGGTGGACTGGACCGCCAGCGTGCTGCGCAACCTCCTGCGCTTCGCCGACGGCTTGCCCTTCGGCTACCAAGTTGGCCTGGCCAGCATCATGATGTCCAAGGATTTCAAGCGATTGGGTGACATTGCAGCCGGTACTGTGGTCATCTACTCGGATCGCGTCCTGCCTCCTGCAAAGCTGCCCCAGGTCAAGCCCCGCCAAGTCACGGTGGGCCTGAAACCACGAGAGCAGCGCGCTATCCTGGACTTTGCTGAGCGCACCGAGTCTTGGGGAGAGGAGCGCAGCGTAGAGCTGGCCGGTCTGCTCGGGCCGATGGTAGGCAGCAACCGACAGGTAGAGCGGCTGTTGGGAATGGCCCGCTACCTGATGGGGGAGCGATGAGCCAAGAGCACTTTGTCCGCCTACATTCTATGGAATGGTCCGCGTTCGAGGCCAGCTTGGAGCGGGTTTCCGTGCCCCTGCGCCTGCGTCGAAGCACCGTGATGCAGGCCTCCCAGGACACCGACTTTCCCCAGCAGTACCGGCGCATCTGCCACCAACTCTCCCTGGCCCGGCGCCGCCGCTACTCCAACGACATTATCGACCGTCTCAACCGCATGGCGCTGCGCGGACACACCCTGCTTTATCAGCGTCCTCCGGGCTCGATTCAGCGCTTGGCGCAGTACGTTCTCTGGGAGATTCCCCGCGCGGTACGCCGGGAGTGGCGCCTGGTCGGCTTGGCCCACCTGCTCTTCTACGGAGCGGGTCTGGCGGTCTTTTTGGCCATTCAGGCCGACCCAGATCTGGTCTACACCCTGATGGATCCCATGCAGGTCTCCCAGATGGAGGAGATGTACGACCCGGCGTCTGCCACCCACAGCGTGCAGCGCAGCTCGGACTCAGACCTGCTGATGTTCGGGTTTTACATCCGCAACAACGTGGGTATCTCCTTCCGAACCTTCGCCGGCGGCTCTCTGCTGGGCCTGGGCTCTCTGTTCTTTCTGCTCTTCAACGGCCTGTACATGGGGGCCGTGTTCGGTCACCTGCACCACATCGGCTACGGCGGGCCGCTGTACTCCTTCGTGATTGGTCACGGCAGCTTTGAGCTGACGGCCATCGTGCTCTCGGCAGCGGCCGGGTTGCGCCTGGGAATATCGTGGTTGGCCCCGGGCAACCGCAGCCGCAGCCAGGCCTTCTTGCACGCCGCGAAGAGAGCCACGCCCATCATGTACGGCTTCTTTGCCATGCTGGTGGTCGCCGCCTTTATCGAGGCCTTTTGGTCGTCCAAGGCGATGGTGCCCGACTCGGTCAAGTACGGCGTGGGCGCGATTTTATGGGGTGTGGTCTACGGCTGGCTGGGCTTTGGCGGCAGTCGCTCTGGCGGAGGGAATCAGGCCAGCGCTGGTCCGAAGGTCACAGGCCGAGGAGCACCGCATGCGCATTGAAGATCTGCGGGCTGAGCTGCGCCCCCGCACCAGCTGGGAGGCGATGGATCTCGGCCTTCGTTTGCTGCGCGAGTGGTGGCGGCCGGTCTTTGCAGCCTGGTTCTGCGTGATCATTCCGGTCTTCGTGGTGGGCTTTGGAGTCACCTGGTGGGCGCCTTGGCTGGGGGCCTTCTTGATCTGGTGTGCCCAACCCCTCTGGGACCGGGTTGTGCTGCACGTGATCTCTCGCGGACTGTTTGGGGCTGTTCCGACGCTCTCCGAGACCCTTCGTGCGCTGCCCGGTCTGCTCTTTCGGGGGTGGCCGCAAGCCTTCGTCGCCCGGCTGGATCCCACCCGCGTTTTCGTCGCTCCGGTCTACCAACTCGAGGATCTGCGCGGGGGCGAGGCCAGCCGTCGCAAGTCCGTGCTGCGCGCCCGTAGTTCCGGCGCTGCCCTGACTCTGAGCACTTTCTGCTGGGGCATGGAGATGCTGGTTGCAGCCGGGGTCGTGGGCTTCGTGTTCATGGCTTTGCCTCAGACCCCCGCCTTCAACGAGCTGCTCATGGCCGACCTGGAGGACTGGATCTTCCCGGCGTGGCTGCAGCTGGTCTTCGTCGGCGCCTGGATGGTGGCCCACACCCTGATCGAGCCCTTGCATGTGGCTGCAGGCTTTGGGCTCTATGTGAACCGACGCACCCACCTGGAGGGCTGGGACGTGGAGATCCAGTTCCGCCAGCTGGCGCGGCGACTGGCCCGCATTGGCGCGGTCTCGGCTCTATTGTTGGTCTTTGGGGCTGGGTTCTCGGGGCTTGCACAGGCCCAGGATGGCCTCTTTGGGAAAGAGCAGGTCCATGAGTTGGGGGACCTGAGCCCAACCCAGGCGGTGGAAGGGGTTCTGGCCGATCCAGACTTCTCTACGACCGAGACCCAGAGCGAGTGGGTTCGCAAGGGCCAGGGCCAGTCTCTGAGCGAGTGGCTCAAGGGTTGCAGTCAGGGGGAGGAGCAAACCGTTGAGACGATCGTGGGGCCGGACCTGTCGGTCGCCAGCGGGGGACTGCAGGCGCTGCTCTGGGGGCTGATGGCCGTCGGCGTGGTCTTCTTCTTGGTGCTGCTCTTCCGGGGCCGCGGTGGAGGCGGGCTCAAGGGCTTGCTGGAGCGTCCATTGCCGGGGAGCCGAAGCGGTGTAGAGGCGCCACAAGACCGTGCCCTGCCACCCAACCTGCCCCAGGTGGCGCGTGGACTCTGGGAAGAAGGGCAGCACGCTATGGCCGTCGGACTGCTCTACCAAGGGGCCGTGGCCGACCTGGTGCGTCGGGGTTTGCCCATTGACGAAGGTGCGACCGAAGGCGAGTGTCTGCGGGTGGTGCGCCGCCAGATCAAGGGCGAGCCCCTCAAGTACTTCCGGGCGCTGACCAGCACCTGGCAGACCCTGGCCTACGCCCACCGCAGCCTGAACTGGGAGCAGGTAGCCCCGCTCTTCGAGCGTTGGTCCAGCCACTTCTCTGAGGAGGCGGCATGAGAGATCGCTTCCTGGGAATCGTCGCGGGGCTCCTGGTCCTGATTGGTGTGGGGCTCACCGTGGGCTTTTTCTCCACGCATCAGGTCGAAGAAAAGGAAGTGGAGGTCGGCTACCACGGTCTGGCCCGCATCAACCCATTCCTGGCGGCCGAGCGGACCTTAGACGCTTTGGGGGTGCCCACTCAGACCTGGTACTCCCTGGGGGAAGCGCCGGCCCAAAACGCCACCGTGATGGTGCTCTCGGAGGACCCAGAGGAGCGCGAGCGCATCCACGAGCGCCTGCAGGACTGGATCTGGTGGGGGGGACATGTGGTGGCCGTGGCTGTGCCGGACAGCTCGGATCCCTTCATGAATGCAGCCGGGGCTGAGCTGAACGTTGAGGCAGAGATGGCTGGGGAGCTGCAGGAGACCTTTGATACGGGCGGCCCCGGGGAATGGGAAGAGCCTGTAGAAGCGCCGCTTGAGGAATTGGTGGCCGATCAGGTCGCTGATCAGCGAGCGGAGCTGCGCAGCTACACAGCTTGGGATCCCATCCAGGAAGAAGAGTTCACCCTGCAAGCCCAGGTGCGGGGCCAGGTCAGCTCCTGGCGTGAGCTGGAGACCTGGGTGCAGGATGAGGAGGGGAACCTGATCAGCGTCTCGGTGGTCCAGGGCGAGGGCCGGGTGAGCATCCTCTCGGACGTTGGCTGGTTCAACAACACCCACATCGGAGAGCACGACCACGCCGCCCTGCTCATGGCGGTGGTGGCCGATGACTTGCCGGCGCAGATCATTCTGGTGACCCGTGTAGGTCAGGAGTCCATGGGCTCGTTGGTCCTGCGTCACGGCTGGATGGTGCTGCTCAGCGTCTTTGTGCTCTTGGTGGGCTGGGTGGCCAAGGCGGCGCCGCGTTTTGGGCCTATGGAGCCCGTGCAGAGCACCACCCGCCGCAGCCTGCTGGAGCACATCCAGGCAGCCGGCGCCTACCACTGGCGTCACGGCCACATCGAGACCTTGTTGGCCCCCGCCCGCAAGGCCGCCATCGCCCGTGTGGGCCGGCGTCACCCGGAGCTCTCCGGAGTGCAGGGGGTGGCCCTTGTCAAAGGGCTCGCCGCCAAGGAAGAGATCACGGAGGAGCTCGCCCGAGAGATCCTCTACGGGCAGCCCAAGGGCGCAGCCCGATTCACGCAGACAATGGCCATGTTGCAGAAGCTGGGGAGCTAAGAAATGGAATTGGAGACCAAGGGTGTTGGCGCGTTGACCGCCGCCGAAGGGGCCGTTCTGGCCAACGCACTGCGCGAGCAGCTCACGGGTGTTCTGCTGGGACAGGAGGCCGTGGTCGACCAGGTCCTCACCGCGTTCTTGGCCGGCGGTCACGTGCTGCTCGAGGGTGTGCCCGGCTTGGGCAAGACCCTCCTGGTCTTGGCGCTCTCCCGGGCGATCGGCGGGCGCTTCAGCCGCGTGCAGTTCACCCCAGACCTGATGCCCTCGGATGTGACGGGTCATGCCGTCTTTGAGATGGGCACAGGGGCCTTCCACGTGCGCCGTGGTCCCGTGTTCTGCAACTTGCTCCTGGCCGACGAGATCAACCGTGCCCCTGCCAAGACCCAGGCCGCGCTCTTGGAAGTCATGCAGGAGCAGCAGGTGACCATTGAAGGGGAGCGTCACGCGCTCTCACCGCCCTTCATGACCCTGGCGACCCAGAACCCCCTGGAGCAGGAAGGAACCTATCCCTTGCCCGAGGCCCAGCTGGACCGCTTCCTGCTCAAGGTTCGCCTGGAGTTCCCCTCCCAGGAAGACGAGGTCTCCATCGTCAAGGCGGTCACCTTGGGCCGGGTGGGCAACCAGCTCAACGTCGAGGACGTGCAGCCCGTGCTGACTCTGGAGCAGGCTCTCCAGCTCCAAGCCAGCGTCGCCCGGGTCACCGTGGACGATCGCAACGTGGACTACGCCGTGCGCATTGTGCGTGCGACCCGTGAGCGCCGGGGCATCTCGGTCGGCGCGGGTCCCCGTGGCGCCATTGCTCTGGTTCGTGCGGCCCGGGCTCTGGCCGTGTTGGCCGGCCGCGACTTTGTCACCCCCGATGACATCAAGGATGTGGCCCTGCCCGCTCTGCGGCACCGCATCGCCATCTCTCCCGAGCTGGAGATCGAAGGCACCCACGCCGACGACGTGCTGCGCGGCATCCTCGAACAGGTCGAGGCTCCCCGCCGGTGAGGCCGACCTCCCGGGCTCTGCTGCTGCTCGCTCTGACCCTACTGGTCAGCGCGGTGGCCGTGTTTGTGCCCACAGTGCTCAGCCTGTGGATTGGCCTGGGCGCCCTGAGTCTGGTGCTGATTCTGGGGGATATGTTGCTGCTCTTGCGCACCCCGGTGCCCACCTGCACCCGCCGTGTTCCAAAGGCCTTGTCGCTGGGGGAGTGGCACACTCTGACCTTGCGCGTGAGCAGCCGTGCTGGCCGGCGCATGCACTTGATGGTGCACGACCACGCGCCCAGGGTGCTCGAGACGGAAGGCCTGCCCCGCTCCCTGGACCTTCCGGCAAAGGGTTGGCTGGAGGTCGACTACCGCGTACGGCCTACTGTGCGCGGCCCCGCAGAGTTTGGTCTGGCTGACCTGCTCATCGATGGCCCGCTGGGGCTGGTGCGGCGCCGTGTCCGGGTGG
>JBLHMA010000095.1:0-14852 GCA_047621545.1 Cognaticolwellia sp.
CCCTAATGCCCGTGGCCCACGGGCATTAGGGCGTCCTCAAAGCCGGGCCACACATCGCTCTGGCTGCCATCGGGGCAGGCCCAACCTGCGCCGGCGTCTAGGTCCGCGTCCCCTTCTTGCAGGTGTCGCATCGCTTCGAAGGGTTGCTCGGCGGCGTGGCTTGGGTGGTCGGTGAGAAAAGCGGCGTCGATGCCGTTGTCACACAAGCCGGCGCGAAGATCGGCCAAGCACTCCAGGTCCACGCCCTTCTCCTCGCTCCAGCCATCCCCATCGCAAGCATCGTGGGAAAATGGAGAGTGCAAGTGAACAATGACCCGTCGCCACTGGGCATCACCGATGGGGTGGTCCAGCCGCGGCCGGGTGCGGCTCCAAGGCACGGACTTGCTGATGTCTTGGGCGGTGTCTTGGGGTTGCGCGCAGGCCAGTAGGAACCAGATCATCGTGGGGCCACCGGTGGGGGGGGCTGGGGTTGGCCTGTGCCAGGTCTGGGAGGCGAATTTTGGGGCGCGTCTTTGGGCAGCTGACCCTGTCCCTTTTGACGGCTGGGGGCCGGTTCGCCCTCTGGTGCGGTCCACCCGGTCCCGCCGGGTCCAAGACCCAGGTCCAGGATCGCTTGGGCCAGAGCCTGACCCGCTACCTTGTTGCCTTCGGCGTTCAGGTGGTTGGCGTCGAAAAAGAGCTCTCGTGGGTGGCGCCCATCGGCTTGAAGGGCGGCACAGACAGCGGCTACGGGTGCGTTCCAGGGCATCCGGCTGGCCGGGGCCAAGCAGCGCACATCGCCCTGTGCCTGGTTCCAGAAGGGGTAGTCTACAAAGAGCACGGGCACCCCTTGGTGGGCGGCCTGGGCCACGATGTCCTTGTGGTTGCCGTTGTCGCTGTTCTCGCGCTGGGGACCGCCCATGCGCTCGGTCTGTTGACGCTGCTCCTCGATGGCCACGCGCATGACGTAGTAGAGGCGGGAGTGGAAGAGCAGGCGCTGGATAGCGCCGTCTACGGGGGGCACCAGGTCGTCACGGGGTTGGTCGAAGGGCCGGGCGTCGACGATGTACAGGTCGGGGTTGAAGACCGGGAGCTGTTCGCGGATCTGTCGCAGGGCCTGCAGGCTGCCGTAGCCGGAGCATGCAGCGTTGATAAGCTGCGCTTGGGGATCCACGGTGCGCAGAGTGGCCTGGGCGATGGCCGGGTAGGACTGATCGGAGGGCACGCCAGCGCCGTAGGTCTGGGAGTCCCCCATGGCAAAGGCCCGCCAGCCAGGGGCCGAAACGGTGAGCTCCTGGGGATAGCGCCAGCCCAGTGCGTTTACGCCGTTGGAGGGGTCGGGCAGCGGCTGGTGGACCCAACCCAGCAAGGGGTCACGCGTCATGCCTGTGGACTCGACGTGGGCCAGGATCTCGTCGGCGGGAATGGTGGCGTTGGCGACGGTATCCGACGCGAGGCGCACGGTGGCCTCGGTGGCGGCAAGGACCAGCAGAGTGGTCAGAGCTGCGAAGACTAGCTTGCGGGACAGGGTCAAGGTGGGGACCGTGGCTTAGAGGACCTGGGGCACTTTGCAGCACGCAAGAGGCACTTTGCAGCACGCAAGACGCGCGCGCAATCAAACTACCCCACTGTTCGCCTTTCATTCTTCCCCCGAGGTCCACATGGCCGAGTTCGACATCCTCATCTACGGCGCGACTGGTTTTACCGGTCAACAGCTGGCCCGGGAGCTGCACGATCAGGCGCCGAAGGGCACGCGACTTGCGCTGGGTGGACGCAACGCGGAGAAGCTGGCCAAGGTGGCTGAGCCGCTGGGACTGCCCACCGTGGTGGCCGATGCGATGGATAAGGATGCGGTCAACGAGATGGTGAAGGGCGCCCGCGTTGTGGTGACCACTGCTGGGCCCTACGCCAAGTACGGAGACCATGTTGTGGAGGCTTGCGTGGCCAATGGGGTGCACTACCTAGACATCACCGGGGAGACGCCATGGGTCCGCCAGGTCATTGACCGCCACCACGAGACGGCCCGCGCGCAGGGCACGGTGGTGCTGCCTTGCTGCGGCTTTGACTCGGTGCCGTCGGACCTGGGGGTGTGGTTCATGGTGCAGCAGGTGCGTGAACGCCTGAATCAGTCCACAAAATCGGTGGAAGCAGCGTTCTCCATCAAGGGTGGCTTTAACGGTGGCACCCTGGCTAGCGGCTTGAACATCGGTGAGCAGTTCAAGGCCAAGGACCTGGCGAATCCCTTCCTGCTGAACCCGGATCCCAAGACCTCGCGGGAAGTCTGGTCGGCCAACGCAGACCCCAAGGGACCGGTGACTCATCCCCAACTGGGCAGCTTGGCGCCCTTCTTTATGGGGCCGGTGAACACGCGGGTGGTGCGTCGCAGCGCGGCTCTGTTGGCAGAGAGTCCCCAGGGCTATGGGCCGGACTTTGTCTACCAGGAGTACATGCGCATGGGCGGCACGGTCTCCGCATGGGGCGCGACTCTGGCGATGGGCGCGATGGCTGTTGGCATGTCCAAGCCTGCGGGCCGCTCTCTGATGGCGCGCTTTGGGCCCAAACCTGGAGAGGGCCCCTCAGAGGCCGACATGGACGGCGGGTTCACCAAGGTGCTCTACGCGGCGACAGCTCAGGATGGCACGGTCCTTTTGGGGCAGCTCAAGGCCCCGGGGGACCCCGGAAACCGGGTGACGGTGCGCATCCTGGCGCAAGCAGCGCTCTGTGTGCTCGAGGGCGAGAACCTGCCTGGTGGCGTACTGACTCCAGCAGTGGCCTTGGGTCAGGCGCTTCAGGATCGACTGGCGGCGACGGGGAAGTGGGAGCTGGGGATCAGAGAGTAGAGCGCTCTGTCCGCTTCTTGGAAGCAAGTCCACTTGAGTGAGACACCCCGTTCAAGCAAGCGGGGTTCGGTGAGACAGATCGCCCCTGTTTGTGCGCAAAATGGCCTAAATGACGCTGTTGCAGGGCCAAAAGAGCCCTTGAGACGGAGAAAGTGTCTCACTGAGGCTGACTTGCTAGGTCGAGGTGTCTCACTCAACCCCGCATGCTTGTCTTTGGGCACTGATTGAGTCTCAGATGCCTGGGAAGCGGCCATCTCCTGCCACCCGCAGGACTCTTTGGAGCAGCATGGGTTTGGGCAGACCGACCCGGTAGAGGGTGGCCCGGCCCACCCTCAGCTCCCGCGCCAAGGCAGCCGTGGCTTTGTCCGAGGTCGCGCGCATGCACTGCAGCCAGAGTGTGCGCGCTGGACCGCGCATGCTCAGGAGCGTCAGCGGGACCCGCATCAGCTCGGAGACGGCGGCTTGCAGCTCCCAGGGGGTGCAGCAGCCGTTGTCGATTGGGAGCAGGGTGCCCTGGGTGTTGACGCTGGGGTCTGCCGAGACGTAGCTGTGCAGCCGCTCAACGTCGTTGGCCTTGGCTGCAATGGGCGACAAGCTGAGCCCGACCACGTCCCGGTAGGTTGACCACGGCCAGGACAGGGGATCCGCGACCATGCGTGCCCGGCAGGGGTTTAGGTGGATGTAGCGGGCATCGCGCCGTACTTTCTGCGCGCCCTCCGCCCAGGTAGGGGCTGGAAGAGGCGCGAGTAGGGAGCCACTTTGGCCCTGTTGGGTGTTGAACCAGCGGCTGTAGCCAGCCAAGGCCTGGGCCAAGCCTGGCAGCTCGCGGGGATGCTGGAGGTGAATGTGATTGGGCATCAGGCACATCGCGGCCGGTCCTGGAGCTGCCCGCGCCAGGGTCAGCCAAAGTCGGCGTGCTTGGCTGGGGGAATGGAAGAGCAGACCTTGGCGGGTGCGGGCGACATAGTGGTACATGTCGGGACGAGGATGCACAGGCCGTGCCAGTTAGGAGGGCCGGCCTGGTGGGCGTTTGTGGGTGGTTGGGTGTCGAAGTTTCGACACCTGTCGGCTGGTTTTGGACAGGTGGGTGTCGGCGGGAGCTCAGAGCAAGGCTGCCGCAGGTCCTTTTTGGGGATGGCGGCTGCTGTTCGGCTCTACCAAAGACCCGACATCTTTCCCTGTGCGTTGTCCTTCGGAAACGCACCGCCTCTGTCGCTGCAGCCCGTTTCCTTCGGAAACGTGCAAACCCAAACAGCCGCCACACCCTCTCGGGAATGGCGGCTGATTGCTTCTGGAGCGGGATGAGACGCGGCTAGGTTCTGAAGAATCTGGCCGCGCTTTTGTTCATCTTTCCCTGTGCGTTGTCCTTCGGAAACGCACTGCCTCTGTCGCTGCAGCCCGTTTCCTTTGGAAACGTGCCCTCTAAAAGTAGATGTTCAAACCCAAGTTCCCTTGCAGGGCGCTCGGCGCGCTGGGGTCGTCACCTTCGACGTTGACGTAGCCGACATACTTGCCGCTCAAGTCCAGGGCCAGGCTCTTGCCAATGGCGACCTCCAGGCCCAGTCCAGCATGGGGGCCCCAGGCGGTGCCCGTCACGTTCGTGTCGAACTGCTCACCGTTCTGGCTCCACTGGTCTTGATAGATCCGGCGGGAGGCGGTCAGACCGAACTCGGCGTACGGGCTCACCCGCTTCCAAGGTACAGCGTGGATGCTGATGTTGGGCGCGATGTTGGCCGTCTCTCGAGGGGTGAATCCGTCGCTGGAGGTGGGGTTGAAGTAGGTGTAGTCCAAGCCCACGGAGAAGGTCTCGACGGGACGGTAAGCGAAGCTAAGGCCCACACCTGGGTCCACGAAGTTGCCGCCACCGTCGTAGCCGGCTGCCATCTGACTGCCGTGCACTCCGACCATGAAGGAGTCGTTGCGGTTGACCCGGCGCTCGGGGAGCGCAGGCCGCTCAGCAGGCTGCACGGTGGTGGTGTCGTTGTAGTAGTAATGCTGCGCGGGGCCGGGGCCGTAGACCCAAACGCCGTGGTACCAGTACACGGGCCGCTGATGGTAGACGTTCACGACGGGGCCGCGGTTGCCGTAGTACCAGTGGTGCACGCTGGTGGTGGGCCGGCTGTGGTGGTGGCTGCGGTGGGGATGCCCACTGGCCGAAGGCGTCGAAGGACGCTGGTGTCCTGTGCTGGGACGGGTGTGACCGCCAGACTGGGCGCCAGTGCTGGGACGGGTGTGACCGCCAGACTGGGCGCCAGTGCTGGGACGGGTGTGACCGCCAGAGCTGGAGCCTTGGCCGCTCGAGCTGCTACCGGAGCCGGTGCTGGGACGGGTTTGGCTTCCGGAGCTTCCGGAGGTTCCACCGCTTGCGCCAGCGTCTGGGCGACCCTGACTTGGGGTAGCAGGGCGCTCGTCTACCTGCACGCCGGTACTGGGCTCGGTGCCGCCTTGGCTACCGCCCCAACTGTCGGGGCTCCCTGGGACAGAAGGAACCGCAGTGCCGGTTCCAGGCCGCTCGGCCTCGGCGCCGCCGGAGTTCCCGGGCAGGTGGCTACCGTTCCCGGAGCTCGTTCCAGTGCTGCTGCTACTGGCGCCAGGCGTCTGGCCGCCGGGAGCGGTGGGGATGGAGGGCTCGCTCCAGGCTCCACTGCTGCTGGGCGTGCTCGAAGAGCCGCTGGTACCAAGATCGGGCTGGTTAAAGGAGCTGGGTGCAGAGGGCACCTGAGTGCCGCTGGGACGGGTCGCCTCGGCGCCACCGGAGTTGCCAGGCAAGTAGCTAGAGCCGGAACTCGCGGGCGGGGTGTAGACCCCAGACGAGGTGGGGATGGTCACCGAAGGGCTCGAGGGCGCCGCGGGCTGGGTGTAGACCTGTGCCGGTACTGGCTCAGACTTGACTGGCGGTGGGCTGGAGCTGCTGGAGCTGCTGGAGCTGCTGGAGCTGCTGGAGCTGCTGGAGCTTGGAGAACTGCTGGAGCTTGGAGAACTGCTGGGACTGGAACTGGGAGTCCTGGTCGGGGTGCTCTTGGTCCCAGAGGGCTTGGAGCTGGAGCTACCGGAGCCAGAACTCTTTGTTCCGGAGCTCTTTGTTCCGGAGCTCTTTGTTCCGGAGCTCTTTGTTCCGGAGCTCTTTGTTCCGGAGCTCTTTGTTCCGGAGCTCTTTGTTCCGGAGCTCTTTGTGCCAGAGGGCCTGGTTCCGGAGCTGCGAGAGCTGGAGCTGCGAGAGCTGCTACTGCCTCGGGTCGCACCGCCGGAGCGGCTTGGGGCCGCCTGTTCCATCTGCACGGAGGCGTTTGCCATGCCGGCGTCGGCGGGGAGGTCGGCGTTTGCAAGTGCAAGCAAGATGCTGGGGAACAGGGGGCTCATGGTAATCTCCTTAGCCAATTCGTACCAAACACAACGTATCCCCCTGTCCGCTCATTCAAAAGAAGATCGCAGGGATCGTACAAATCTTGCCTCTTCCTAGCCTTCTGCGAATGCGGTCGAGTCAACCACTGCCGACCTACCCACTCAGCGAGACGCGCTCCACTGACCTCGGCTACGCCCACCGCTGCTTAGCTGTCCGTTTAGAGCGTCCCCTTCTTGGGTCCCAGACCAGGTGTTCGGTCGGGAACCTTCCGTCTCGATCAACGTAAAGCGGCCATCCTCGGAAAAGGTCCCACGCAGGGGAATCCGGAGCTGCTGGGCACCCAGGGACTGCTGGGCCACCCCGCGTGCGTTTCCTTCGGCGTCCACGCTCAGCTCCAGGCGCAGAGGCCGGCCGTTGGCTGTGCCGTTGTAGTTGCCAGAGAAGTGGGACAGGTTCGGCGCGCTGGGACCGGATGAGGTCTCAGGTTCTGGTGGGGCCTGGACGGTTTCCTCGGGCGGGCTGGTCTCTGGCTCTGGGTCCATCTCCGGAGACCCAGCCGGAGAGTCTGCTGCCAGAGGGGACGCCGCTTCGGTTTGCACCTCGCTTGGTGCTGTGAGAGTGGGTTTGATCTGAGCCCGCGTGATGGCTTGGGTACGCCCGGAGCGGTCCAGCGCGGAGAGATCTGGGACCTCCTCCGCAGTCGAGGTCACCGGCTCCTCTTCCTCCGGCCCATTTTCCGGCACCGCAGCGGCTGGCAGCGCGGGCGGCGGCAGAGTGGAGACTGGTTCTTGGATCACCTGCTCGGGAGTGACCGGTGCCTTGGGGCTGGCGAAGTACTCGTAGGCCACGTTGAGCCCCGCGAAGAGCAGCACCCCGCCCAGCGCGATGCCCACCACCTTGAAGGAGGGGGGCTTGCGGCTGGGAGCTCGGGCGCGGGCCAGGGCCTGGGAGACCTCCAGCGCGCTGCGGGGTCGGCGTTCGGGGTCGCGATCCACCATCGAGAGCAGCAGCTGGGCGATCTCGTGGGGCAGGTCGGCGGCTGGAGGCAGGGGGGCGATCGCTCCGGGTTTTCCGGTACGCCAGGTCTTGTCTCGGCCCTCTCCGTCCGGCCGTGATCCGCGCAGCAGGCACAGGGTGACGTAGCCCAAGCCAAAGAGATCTGAGCGGGGGTCGGCCTCGGCGCCGAGCTGCACTTCTGGTGCGGCGTAAGGCAGGTCCAAGCAGAGCAACGGGGGCAAGTCGCCCAGGCTGATCTGCTCCTCGCTCAGGCGCATCGCGCCGGGGTGCACATGGCCGTGCACCAGGCCGCGGCCGTGCAGCTCGACCAGGATCTCAGCGAGCTGCAGAGCGATGTCCAGGGAGCGCTCGACGGTGAAGGGCCCCTGCTCTCGGCAGATCACGTCCAAGGGGATGCCATCAAAGCTTGGATCTGCGCGGTACGGCCGGCTGCCCAACAAGCCGATGCCTGCCACCTGCTGGATCTGGGGGTGGCGGAGCCTGGCCAGTGCCGTGTTCCGGTTCACCATGGCCTCGCGCTGGCTCAGATCGGCCAAAACCCAGACCAGCCCTGCCTCTGCCTGGTAGGCGTGAAGGACCCCGCTGTCGTGGATCCGCTCTCCCAACACCCAATCCGTTGGATCCGGAAGCTTCGAGCCCGGACCGGGCTCCGCTTGCTCGGAGATGAGGTGAATGATGTCGCTCATGTCGGCTCTCGAAGTTGGCGTTGAAACCCTCCGGCTGGCTTTCCATCGGAGAGAACAGTGTCGCGCGTCACATCTTTAGGAGTCGGGTGTATTCCATGAGGTTTCAATGCTTCCCCTTCTGATTGCACTTTTCGGCTCCTCCAACGCTTTAGCCGGGGATGGGCCATGGACCCTCGCGCCTGGGGACCAGTCCGCGTATTTTGGGGTGGGCACCTTTCACTACAAGGCCTTTGCGGGCGAGTCGGCAGCGGGCGGAACCCTGGGAGAGGGGGTGACCGCAGTGGGCGCAGTCGGCGTTTACAGCCGAGGATTGGCGCATGGGGTCGAGGTCGAGGCCGTGATTCCCTTGGAGCGGGTGCGCGTCAATACGCCCAGCGACTCGCTCTGTTCCGGGGGGGCCCGACCCCGAGATTTTTGCGCCACCACGGCAGGCGTTGGTGATCTTTCAGTCGTGCTCAAGGGACGCATTGTCGATGAGCTTTATCTCTCGCCGGTGACGGTCGCCGTGGGCGCTGCGCTGCGGTCTGGGGAACTCTATGCCGACGATAGGGATCGCCTGACCACCCTGGGAGACGGCCAAACGGACCTGGGTGGTGGCGTGAGCGTGGGCCGCACGGATCTCGTCGGGCCAGGTTGGTATCGGATCGGAGCATGGGGTTGGTACTGGTACCGTTTTCCGAATGCCATGGACGGAGACCGCAAGATCCCAGCCGATGAGGTCACCTACACCCTCGAGGCCACACTCTCCGTGCATCCCAGATTTGGATTTGGTCCGGCTGTCCAGGGTTTTAACCGCCTGGGTGGCAAGAACCTGAACGAGGTGACCGTGGGGGAGCCCAACGCCTGGTCGGAGCTCAAAGCTAGCCAGGTGCAGGTGGGTGGCAAGGTGGGCATCTACTCTCCAGCCGGACCCACACTGGCCATCGCGGTGCTCAAGACCGTCTACGCCCGCAACAACCCCTCGGACACCCTTGTTCTGAGCCTAGGCTTGGGCTGGTACTTCCCGGGCAAAGGGGTGGAGGCGCCGCCGGCAGGCATGGTCACGGGGTGAACACCCGGCCTTGCAACGGAGGACCCTCTGATCAGCTATGAGAGCGCTGCCCCGCCCCAGGATGTGCCATGGCCTTTGCATTTGGAAAGATTCCCCGCTTCTCCCCTTCCTTTTCGGTCGCCGAGTTGGCTGTGGTGGCCAAGAACCTGGTCAACCAGGGCGACGAGGCGGAGCAAGTGCGTGCATTCGAGCAGGCATTTGCGGCGTATATAGGGGCGGATCACGCGGTGATGGTGCCGAGCGCGCGCTACGGATTCCACCTGCTGCTCAAGGGCTGGGGCTTTGGTCCCGGGGACGAGGTCATTGTGCCCGCCCTGACCTACTTTGCTATCCCTGCCCTGGCCGAGGCCACCGGGGTCAAGCCGGTCTTTGCGGACATTGGCCGGAATACCCACGTCTTGGATCCCGAGGCATTTAGGGCGGCCATTACGCCCAACACCAAGGCGGTGGTTCCTACCCATCTCTTTGGCACCCCCTGCGATATGAAGGCGATCCGCGCGATCGCCGACGAGCACGGGATCAAGGTGATCGAGGACGTGGCCCAGGCCACGGGCGCACGGTTCCAGGGTCAGCGTGTCGGAAGCCTTGGGGACGCCGCCTACTACACCTTTGGGCTGACGAAGAACATCACGACCCTCTCCGGCGCGATGATCACCACCAACGATGCCGACCTGGCCGCCAGCGTGCGTTCGGAGATCGATGGGGGCACCCCCGCTCGTTTGCGGGACCGCGCCAAGGAAGCCCTGACCGGCACAGCGATGATGGTCGCCACCCACCCCTTGATCTACCCTTTCGCGGTGCACCCCGCGGTGGTCCTGGGCAACCGCTTGGGCAAGGACCCCATCCACGAGCGCTTCGGCGAGGCCGAGCGGACCTACGAGACGGTTCCCGAGTACTACCGCAAGGCCAAGCCCCGGGGCATTCAGGCCGCTGTCGGCCAGCTGCAGCTGGAGCGCATCGAGGATCTCAACGGCGCTCGCGTGCGAAACGGTCGGATCTTGGACCGCCAGCTGGCCAACGTGCCTGGCTTGGAGACGCCCCAGTACCCCAAAGGCTCCGAGCCCATCTACATGAGCTTTGTCGTGCACCACGCGGATCGAGATGGCCTGGCCGCGGCCCTGCGCAAGCGCGGGGTGGACACGACCATCGGCTACATGAGCAACTGCGCGGCCTCGCCCTTGTTTCCCGAGCGTGCTGCTCGTTGTCCCAACGCGGAGCTGGCTTTTGCCGATCTGCTTCACATTCCTGTGCACCCCAACCTGCAAGATGCGGACTTGGAGCACATGTGTGAGGCGGTGCGTCAGGCGTGCCTGGAGCTGCGCTGATTTTCTGTCGCACCTCCGGCGCCGACGGTCCGGCTTCGCTTCGAGCAAATGCATCTTCGATCAGTCGTCGCCTGACGGCTCCTTTGTTCACGAAGATGCACTTGCCTCCGCCGGACTGGGGTCATCCACGCACCCACAGCCTGACCTCGACTGCAACAACCTGCACCCTGAGCGGCTATGATAGGGAAGGTCATGGGCTTGTGGAGACCGGGTGGTGTCTGCAAGAATCCCCCTACGACCCCGACCAGCTTCCCCAAAGGTGCCTCTCTTGAAACTCGATCTGCGCAAGAGCCTGCGTCTGGCACAAGCTGCGGTGACCCGGAACGTACCGGTGTACGCCCACTTTGGGATTACGCACCGCTGCGATCTCACCTGCAAGATGTGCGGGATCTGGCGCTACGGAAACAAGAAGGAAGAGCTGGAGATCCACGAGATCAACGAGATGGCGCAGCGCTTCGCGCGACTTGGGGTGGTCCAGACTTCGATCGGCGGGGGTGAGCCTTTCGCCTACGAGAACGTGGAAGAGGCGGCCAAGTGCTTTGTGGATGCAGGGATCAACCTGCGGCTGCTGACGAACGCGGTCAACGTGCCCAGAGAGCGCTTCGACAAGTGCATCGCCTACGGGGTGAAGAACTTCTCGATCAGCCTGGACAGCCTGTACCCGGCCCGCTTTGACTACATCTGCGAGTACGACGGGGCGTGGGAGAGCGCGGTCTCCAACATGAGCTACCTGGCCCAGGAACTGCAGGGCAAGGGCGGCATGTTGGTGATCAACTGCGTGGTCTCGAACCTGAACCTGGAAGAGCTGCCCGACATGGTGCGCTTTGCTCAGGAAATTGGCTTTGCGATTAGCTTCCTGCCCATTGAGCTGCTGACCAGCTCGGCGGATGGCGTCAAGAACTGGGAGGCACGCTTTATCCGGCACCGCCCTGAGATGGGCCTGAGCGAGGGCCCCCAGGGCAAGGTCGGCGAGCGGGTGGATCGGATCTACGAGACCCTGATCCGCATGAAGAAGGACGGGGCCCCGATCCTGAACTCGACGCCCTATCTGGAGAGCTCGCGGGTCTACCTCAAGACGGGTCGATTCCCAGCAGACGGCTGTGATGCCGGCTCCCTGTACTTTTCGGTGTCCCCAAACGGGCAGTTCACCATCTGCCACCGCACCAGCCATGGCTACAAGCACATCCTGGACCCGGACTTTGAGGAGTACTTCCGCTCGGAGTCCTACGCTCTGCAGCGCAAACTCGAGGCGGGCTCGTGCGAGGGCTGCATGCGCGCTTGTTGGATCGACACCAGCTCGATGTTCCGCACCCTACAGGGCTTTATGGAAACGGCGACCCTGAATCTGCGCCCCAGCAGTGGTCCCCCGGTGAGCGCGGATGAGGCCCTGTCTTGGGCCCGATACGACGCGCCCGTCCCAATCCCCGAAGCGGTGGGCTAAGGCTGGAGCATGCTGCTCCTTCTGCTTGCCTGTACCCGGGCCCCGGTCAAAGACGAACCCATGGACACCCCACTGGTCGCTCCGGCGCCCGTGGACCTGTGTGCCTTTGGGATCATGGAGGCGGTGGGTGAGCTGACCGATCCTGAGCTGACCGAGACCTCTGGGCTGGTGCAGTCTCGCCTGGATGCTGGTCTTTTCTGGGCCCACAACGACTCGGGGGACACCCCAAGACTCTTCGCCTTGAGTGAGTCTGGTGCAGCCCAGGGCATCGTGACCCTGGACATCGAGAAGGCGGTGGACTGGGAGGACATGGCCGCTGGCACCCTTGGCGGGGACCCGGTCTTGGTGATCGGGGACATTGGCGACAACCGGGAGAAGCGCCAGGACATCTTGGTCCATTGGCTGCCCGAGCCCACGCAGACCACAGGCGTAGATCTCCCGGTGAGCACCGTCACCTTGACCTACCCGGACGGCGCTCGGGACTCCGAGGCGATCTTTGTGGATCCTGTAAGCGGTGACTTGATCTTGGTGGCCAAGAGCCAGGAATCGGAGATCTACCGTCTGCCTGCACCCTGGAAAGATGGGGAGCTGGAGCAAGTTGGAAACTTGGTTTTCGGTGACGAAGGCCTGCCCGGAGGCAACCGGGTGACGGGGGCCGATGCCTTTGGCGCTCGGGTGATCCTGCGTACTTACACCCATCTCTTCGTGTTTGAGATCCCAGAAGGTGGCACCGCCATCGAGGCGTTGGCGGGTCCTGCTTGCGAGGTCTCTGTGGCCGCGGAGCTGCAAGGGGAGTCCGTGGCCTTGGGCGAGGATCGCTACTGGACCATCTCTGAGGGCTTGATGGCCCCGGTTCACCGGGCTGTCGCTGAGTAGGAGCGGACGGCGGAGACACGCCTTTAAAGAGATACGGCTCTACTGCTCTTTGGAGAAGTCGACCATCGACGGATTGCTGGCGCGCAGCTGTGCCCGGGACTGGGTTTTGCAGCGCTGCTCCTCTCCAACGTAGGCGCACACTCGGTGCTCGCCTTGCCCACTCGGCAGGCTGAACTGGGCTGGGGCTTTGCCCAGGTCTGCGCCATCGATCGAGACGCGCAGGCCGGCGGGATGGGTCTGCAGAGTGATTGGTGCAGCGCTCTTTGGGCCCATGAGAAACCAGAGCAGGCCTGCGAGCAGGAGCGCAGCGACCACCAGGCCGATCAGCAGGGCGCGGCCGCCGCTGTCCTGGCCCTCGATCTCCATCTCGCGCACTGGGCTGGAGGGCAGCTGATCCGCGAGCTCTTTGGCCGAACGGCCGGACTCGCTCCACTTTCCATCTCCCAGCTCCTCTTCGCGCTGTGCGTTGCGGCCTACGCCCAGAGCGGCGTCTCCCCAGGTTGGGCTCTGGTCTCGGTCTCGATCTAGGATGGACTCGGGTGGCGGGGGAACTTCGTTGGTGTTCTGGGACAGTTCTGTGGTCTGGGCTTGGTGCAAGGCTTTCTCTGCGGACACCAGCGGCTTGTGGATGGGTACTGGGCCCACTTCGGCTGGCGCTGCTGGCTTGCTAAGGACCTGTTCCAGGTCCGAGACCAGGGATGTGAAGCTGGGCTCGTCATCCGCAGACTCGACGGTCTCGGTGTCCTGACTGTTGGGATCCTGGGCTTCCTCGGCTTCCTCAGCGCGCCAGGCGGCGACGGCGTCGACTGGATCGTGGCCAAGACTGGAGTCTATGGTGACCTCGCTGGGCATCTCCAAGGTCTCCTCGGCCAGAGAGGGGGCCATCAAGGGATCGGGGAGCTCGTGGTCCAGGGCTGCCCAGGGCTCAGAGCGCTTGCGGTTGGCGTTGAAGAGCTCGGTCCGTCGGGGGGCTGGCGTGCCGGCGAGGTTGGCCAGCAGGCCAGTGTCTGTGTTGGGATCGTAGCGGTCGTATTCGGGTGGGCCGAAGAGGTCTTCCAGATCGCTCTCCACCGGGTCCTCATCGGCCGCGCGTTCAGCTTCGAGTTGCTCGGCCTCTACCCGGGCGGCTTCTTGAGCTTCAATGCGAGCGGCTTCGTCGGCTTCGTCGGCTTCGATCCGCGCAGCTTCTTCCACAGCCAGGCGCTCGGCTTCGATTCTGGCGGCTTCGATTCTGGCGGCTTCGATTCTGGCGGCTTCGATTCTGGCGGCTTCGATTCTGGCGGCTTCGATTCTGGCGGCTTCGATTCTGGCGGCTTCGATTCTGCTCGCCTCTTCAACAGCCAGATGCTCAGCGCGAATGCGAGCAGCTTCTTGGGCTTCGATGCGTGCAGCTTCTTCAGCTTCGATTCGCTCAGCTTCTTGGGCTTCGATGCGTGCAGCTTCTTCAGCAGCCAATCGCGCTGCTTCGTCGCGCGCAGCCTGTTCAGCGAGGCGCTCCGCCTCAAGTCGCGCAGCTTCTTCGGCAGCTAAGCGCTCGGCTTCGATTCGCTCAGCTTCGATCCGCTCGGCTTCGATCCGCTCGGCTTCGATGCGCGCGGCGGCCTCGGCTTCGATGCGCGCAGTCTCCTCAGCAGCCAAGCGCTCGGCCTCGTTGCTCGCAGCCTGTTCAGCGAGGCGCTCTGCCTCAATTCGCGCAGCCTCTTCGGCAGCCAAGCGTTCTGCTTCAAATCGATCGGCGGCGATCCGGGCTGCGGCCTTTGCTTCGATTCGCGCTGACTCTTCAGCGGCCAGTTGTTCTGCCTCGGTTCTTGTTGCTCTTTCAGCTTCAATCCGAGCGGCCTCTTCAGCAGCGAGCCGCTCGGCTTCGATCCGGTCTGCCTCTGCGCGCTCGGCGTGTTCAGCGGCCAATCGCTCGGTTTCAACGCGTTCGGCTTCAACGCGCTCGGATTCGGCGCGCTCGGCTTTGATGCGCGCTTCCTCTGCCGCGACGCGCTCGACTTCTACGCGCTCAGTCTCAATGCGCTCGGCTTGAATGCGTGCAGCTTCTTCGGCTTCGATTCTTGCGACTTCAATGCGTTCGGTCTCAACGCGTTCGGTCTCAACACGTTCGGTCTCAACGCGCTCGGTCTCAACGCGCTCGGTCTCAACGCGCTCGGTCTCAACGCGCTCGGTCTCAACGCGCTCGGTCTCAACGCGCTGGGCCTCAACGCGCTCGGTCTCAACGCGCTCGGCCTCTATAGCCGCGACGCGTTTGTTCTCGATGCGCTCGGCATTGAGCCGTTCGGTTTCTTCTG